>NZ_MVDI01000003.1:0-300000 GCF_002939305.1 Chroococcidiopsis sp. TS-821
TCGCTTGAAGCGCGATTTACCCAAGGATGCGGTTCTGACTTATGATGATGTGGAATTGCCTCCCGGTCGTCTTTGTGACGAGTTGCGTGCCCAGCAGGATGCTCACTTTGCTTCTCGCGTTCCTCTTGCTGTTGCTTCTGTCTGATTTCTAAACCTTATGTTAAGAACATTGCACCCTAACAGTGTTCTTATACGCTTTTGCACGTTGGAAGGCTGGGAGAAACTTCTAGCAAAAGTAGATTTTGCATGAATGTGCAAGTGGAGAATTTTTGAAAGAGCGTTAGTTCGATTGACATAGATAAAACTTAGTCTTTATGAGCAGGTTTATCGAATTACGTTAAATAGAACTGGTTCAAAAATAAACCATACGAAGGTGGTATTGCAAAATGCTTGATATCTACAACACTAGAAAACTTCTGGCTTTCCTAGTTACTTTTTTTCGTATCTTACCCTTACTCCTATAAAGTCAGAAAATGAAAACCTTGTTATCCAAAGTCCAAATTAGCGACGTTATTGCTGAACCCTTTCCTCACATTGTTGTTAGGGATGCCATAGATGAAGATCTATGTGCGAGGTTAATGGCAGAATATCCATCAATCGATACTTTAAAACAAAGTAAAGATAACCTGCCAACAACAACTGATAGCAATGTCAGATTTCATTACTTAGCCGAAGATGTCTTCAATGACGAGCAAATAAGTCCTACGTGGAAGGAATTTATAAGAATTCACACGTCAAGTTTATTTCTCCAGCAGTTTATTGATTTATTTAAACCTCATATTCTTCAGTATTATCCTAATTTTGAGCAGGATTATGGTTCTTTTGAATCGCTGACTTCTGGAGTTAGGAAAATTGATACGTTTGAAAACTCAGATGTCTTATTGGATGCACTTATTTGTGTCAACACGCCCGTCACCACGCGTCCAACTTCTGTAAGGGCTGCACACGTTGATTTTGCTGATAAATTATTCGCTGGTTTATTTTATTTACGCGATCCTAAAGATGACTCTACAGGAGGAGACTTAGAACTTTACAAATTTAAGAATGGGAAACCCCAGGGATTTAGAAGCAATGCCTTACCAAGTTATGCTATCGAACTTTGTAAAACAATTAAGTACGAACGGAATGTACTTGTACTCTTTTTGAATTCAATTTATGCAGTACATGGAGTAACAGTACGTTCACTCACAAAGCATCCAAGATATTTTGTGAACTTAGTTGGAGAAGTCAATAAACCTCTATTCGACAACTCAAAATACCAAGAAGCTAATCACATTAAATACTGGAGAAAAGTCAAACAACTTATTGGTACAGCTAAATAAAGTAATTTATATCGAAATTCAAGAGTAATAATTAGCTTGCGAGCAGGGAGCAACAATATGCAATGTATTGACAATAAAACTTATGTTTTACAAGTTGTAGAACTGCTCAAGTTAGAAGCAGAAGCAATTACTAAAGCTGCCAATCGTCTTCAATCGGAACAAGTTGAAAAGGCGGTTGAAATATTAGCAAATTGTCGAGGGAAAGTGGTACTAGCTGGCGTTGGGAAGTCAGGAATTGTGGCGCGTAAAATTGCTGCAACTTTAACAAGTACGGGAACGCTAGCTGTCTATTTGCATCCAGCAGATGCGCTACATGGCGATTTAGGAATCGTTACATCAGATGATGTTGCCATGGTTCTAAGTAACAGTGGTGAAACTGATGAACTTGTCGTTATGTTACCGCACCTCAAGGCTCGGCAAGTGCCAATTATTGCATTAGTAGGCAACTTGCGCTCTACCTTAGCTCGTAATGCTGATGTTGTCATGGATGCTGCGGTAGACAAAGAAGCGTGTCCGTTCAATCTTGCGCCGACGACGAGTACAACTGTTGCTTTGTCGATTGGCGACGCGCTAGCGATGACATTAATGCAAGTCAAAGGGTTAACGCCCGAAGGTTTTGCGCTGAATCATCCTGCGGGACGCTTGGGAAAACGCTTGACCTTGCGCGTGCGAGACTTAATGCACAGTGGGGTAGAAAATCCCACTGTGTTACCTCAAGCGTCTTGGATTGAAGTATTAACCACAATTAGCAAAGGTGGTTTAGGCGCGGTTAACGTCGTTGATAATGCGAGTCGCTTACTCGGAATTATTACAGATGGAGATTTGCGGCGCTTACTACAAAAATCTCAAAATAAGGACTTGGAATCATTAAGCGCGATCGCGATGATGACTCCAAATCCAGTGGTGGTTTCTCCTGACTTACTCGCCTTTCATGCTTTGGAATTGATGGAAAATCGACCATCACAAATTTCAATGTTACCTGTTGTTGATGCACAACAGCATTGTATCGGTTTGATTCGATTGCACGATATTGTGCGGTGCGGAATTTGATGTCTATCACAACAAGCAAAACAAACTATGCGACGTCCTCTAATAAGCACCTTGCTGGTGGTGGGCAGCAGTAGTATGCTGTTCGTGCTACCACCATCTGTCACTTATGCACAATCTCCGGCGGTTGCTTCCGAATATACAGCGAACCTGAAAGCAGCAAGAGAAACGCGTGTTGGTATTGCTGGTGATAAATTTACGATCAACGGTCAGCCAACTTTTTTACTAGGGGTAAGCTACTTTGATGCAGTTCACTGGCGTGAATCTGATTTGGATCGTTTAGCCGAACATAACTTCAACCTCATCCGTATTTTTCTCGATTGGCGAAATCGCGGTTTTTTTGATGATGAAGGCAATTTAACAAAATCAGAAGAACTCCTAGCGCTAGTACGTGCTGCTAACGACCGAGGAATGGTTGTTGATGTCACTATTACAGGATATAGCAAAATTCCGCGCGACAAAGCGGTTCGAGCTGCTGTGCGAGCATTGCGCAATGAACCAAACGTAATTTTCGACTTGCAAAATGAACACAATCTTGGTGGCGAAGCTGCACTTTCGCACTCGGATATTCGCCAGCTTTACTTTATTGCAAAAGCTGAAAATGCCCGCGCCATCATTTTTACTTCTAACTATGCTGCATGGATGCGAGGTAACACGCTAAATCCTGAAAGATTAACGCAAGAAGTCAAAACTGGTGTCGATCTTGTTGCACCTCACTTTACGCGCAATCCCAAATGGTACAGCGACACAGGTACGCGCGTTGCCCAAACTAAAGAACACCTACGCAGCATTAATCGCAATTTACCAGTGTATGTCCAAGAAGATCATCGTAACGGTTGGCGCGGAGGAGAATTTACCAAAGAGCAATTTCTGCAAGCCGCACAGGAAGCTAAAGCCAATGGTGCTGCTGGCTGGGTATTTCATACTGCTGCGGGATTTTCTTTAATCGATCGCGAATTTTTTGCGGAGTTAGATGCAACAGAACGTCAGGTAATTCAAAAATTAGGTTCGGTGATTTTTGCTAACTCGACGGCGTATAACACGCCTGGCGACTGAAGTCGCGGTTTTATAAACGAAGTCCGCCTGCGTGGACTAGGAGATTAATACATTTCTACTTTGGAGTCATTATGGAAATCTTGGCTGTCATTCCTGCACGTTACGACTCACAACGCTTTCCTGGTAAACCTCTAGTGATGATTGAAGATCGTCCTATGGTGCAGTGGGTTTATGAAGCGGCGAAAAGTTGTCCTGCTTTTAGTAAGGTTGTCGTTGCGACAGACAGCGAACTGGTAGCAGATTGCGTGCGCAAGTTTGGCGGTGCAGTAGAAATGACGAGTAGCGCGCATCAAACAGGTACAGACCGCGTTGCTGAAGTTGCTCAAAGATATCCACAAATGCAGGCGATCGCTAATGTTCAAGGAGATCAACCTTTTGTGACGGCGCAAATGCTGATGCAATTGGTTTCTCCTTATTTAGAGGGCGCAGCACCAGATATGACAACGTTAGCTTGTCCGTTAGAACAAGAAACAGATTACTTTAACCCAAATGCAGTAAAGGTGTTGTGCGATCGCAACGGTCGCGCGCTTTACTTCTCGCGATCTCCGATTCCCTACTTCCGCAATCAAGGAACTGCCCCAGTTTTTCACCACCTTGGGCTGTATGCTTTTAGACGAGATTTTCTGGCGGACTACGCTCAACTTACGCCTACACCACTAGAACAGTGCGAAGGTTTAGAACAATTACGCGTTCTAGAACACGGTTATTCAATTATTGTCCGCCAAACGCAAAAAGCTGTGCTGGAGATTAATACTCCCGCCGATTTACTACAAGCAAAGTCGCTATTTGCTAAAAGCTCAGTTACATCATGATTTTATAGTTGTGTTCTCATGGCAACCTCCTCAGAACAACATATTTCAACTCGTTTCTTCCAGCAGCAGACAGCCCATCGACAGCGACTTGGTTCACTGTGGTCGCGCTTTTGGATGAAGTTTGCTTGGTCAGGCTATTTTGGACGTTTTGCGACTCGCCTTGCAGCTTGGACTGCTCCACCTTACAGACAACGCCGTCGTTTGGCGCGTTACCATCGCAAGGGTTACATCTCGCATAATGCCAGTATTTATCACAATAATGTGCAACTGGGTACTAATGTCTTCATTGGCGATCGCGTCATGATTTATCAAGATGATGGTACTGGTTCTGTAGAAATAGGTAACAGCGTCCGCATCCATCAAGATGTTTGTATTGAAACTGGTGCTGGTGGTAGCGTTGCAATTGGAGCGGAGACAGGTATTCAACCTCGCTGTCAGCTTTCCGCCTACAAAGCACCAATTCACATCGGTCGCGGCGTCATGATTGCACCAAACTGTGCCTTTTATCCCTACGATCATGGCATTGCCCCTCACGAACCGATCAAAAATCAGCCGTTGCAAACAAAAGGTGGCATCACAATTGATGACGATGCTTGGTTAGGCTACGGAGTCATTGTTTTGGATGGAGTTCGGATTGGTAAAGGAGCCGTAGTTGGTGCGGGTGCGGTTGTCACTAAAGATATTCCAGACGGTGCGATCGCTGTGGGATCGCCTGCACGTGTAATTAGTATGCGCAGCAACCTTGTTAAAAACAATATTGAATAAAGTTTAGATGACTCATTAATAAGTGAGTGAGATTTCTTTAACCCATTAAACGAAATAAGACGTAAAGAAATGAGCAGTTTACTCACAATTGCCATTCCCACCTACAATCGCGCCCACTTGTTAGATCAGCAGTTAGCCTGGCTAGCCAACTCTATCAAAGGCTTTGAATCTGAATGTGAGATTATCATTTCAGATAACTGTTCGACTGATACAACTTCAAAAGTTATCCAAAAGTGGCAACCTGCTTTTACTACTACTCAGCTTCGTATCAACCGCAATCATGAAAATATTGGAGCTATCAAAAATATTGCCTACTGTATCAACAACGCTACAAGCAAATATGTTTGGACAATTAGCGACGACGATAAAATTTATGACAAAACTTTAGCTTACTTGCTGCAAGAATTGAAAGCTAATCCAGAACTTTCTTTGCTTATTTTAAATTTCTCTAACTTTAATATCAAAACAAATCAACAGCGATTTACACATTGTTTTAATATTGAGAACGATGAGGTCAATCGCAATGGAAAAGCTTTGTTTGAACGCTGCTTACCAGTAGATTTTGCTGGCGGGGTTGCACTAACAACAGCTTTAGTTTATCAAACAACTATAGCAAAACGTGCTTTACAAGAATGGGCATCTGGTCTAAACAACCTAGCTGTTCAGATATATGTTACAGGATTTTGTGCGCTTCATGGCAGCGTAAAAGTAACCAAAGATACTTATTTACAATGTAATACTGGTACTAATTTTTGGAGAGAAAACGCCAAGTTAGCTTTTCAATTGCGTTACGTAGATATACCTGCGGTTTTCTGGAAATTATCGCGGATAGGTTACTCTAAAAAACTCTGTATAAGTATGATTCTTTCTCAATACGAAAGAATGATTCTTGAGCATTTTCAAATGAGATATCTCTGGAGGAGATTAAAAAGCGGAATCCGAAGTCGTTTATGGAAAGTTCAGTAATTTAAAAAATGTTATGCAAATAAATTCGCAGCCAAGCAAAAATCCACCTGCACAGAAGACCGAGTGTGTTGCCGCGCACACTATGTTTCAATAGCCCCGAAGAAAGTCGTATGGCATCTATCCATAACTCACCGTCATAAGTGTGGTTCAACAATGCTACAAACTCAAACTAACATAATTAGTAATTTCAGCACTGAAGCATTACCACCAATTTATTTTTATATTGCTCAAGAGCATTGGCCTAAAAACTTCTCACCCGACAACACCGATCCACAATGGATTGATCGGCACTGGCAGCTTTTCAATCCAGGTATATTTGCTTGTACTTTGCAAACTTATGTCCGTTTAAAAGCAGATGGATTTCCTTGTCAGCTAACTGGAAGTATGCCAACTGAGGGGATCGTTGTTGCTTACCATAAATCTGTTTTTTGGACAAAGTGGAAGCCTGATTCTAAAGTCATGTTGGTGTGTATTGTTGCCGATCGCTCGCGGCGACACCCTTGGGCGCATTTTCATGTTGTCCTTAACCCTCAAGAATTACTTTCTCAAGACGGTTATTCAATTCACAACAGCTACTACATCCCTCATTGGGCACCGCAACCAGGTTTGATTCCTCGCGATTCTACACGTGGCGATCGCTTTGAAAATGTCACTTTCTTTGGTCGCGAACAAAACCTTGCCCCTGAACTCAAACACCCGTCTTGGGCTGAACAATTACAGGCGTTGGGTTTGCGTTGGCAAATTGCTGGCGAGGAATCTTGGAACGACTATAGCACTGTTGATGCTGTTGTTGCTGTACGCAGTTTCGATAATCAAGACCATACGGTAAGACCTGCTTTAAAGCTATATAATGCTTGGCACGCAGGTGTACCTGCAATTCTCGGTCGTGAATCTGCTTTTCAAGCTGAGCGCAGAAACGAACTAGACTACTTAGAAGCAACTTCGCCAACTCAGCTACTAGCGATGCTGCAACAACTGCGCGATGACGTAGAATTGCGTCGTGCAATGGTTGATAACGGTCGCTTACGCGCCAGAGAAACGCAACATTATATTCTATTAAACACCTGGCGTTGCTTTTTAATGGGTACAGTAGTTCCAGCTTACAAACGTTGGCGTGAAGCTCCATCGTTTGTACAACAATCGTTTCAAATAAAAGGTAGGTTTACCGATTCTTTAGAGCGCGTTACACGCCGAATGCCAAAGCTCAAGTTTATCCAAGCTTCAACTAAAGTTTTGACAAAAGTTTAAATCTTTTCTTGACCAATCAAAAGTAGTAATATTGCTGAGCTTAAATATGACAATTAAATGCGATCGCGGCACGTATTCATATTACGTCCTGCTCAATACTCATAAAGAAGTAACATGAGTAACTAATCTGAAGTAGAGTTTGCTACTTTGTATTGATTAACTATTGACATCAGGGGAAGCTAACGATATGAAAACAATTCTACTTGCCACAGATCGTAAGTTTTGGCGTCAAGAGCAAGGCTCAGCAAAAAGAATTTCTGACTTGTATGAGTATTTAGTTAAGAAGAAGTTTGATGTTTTTGTATTTTTTATTGGCAGGCTTACAGACGCTGAAATCGATTTAATTAAGATGACCTATGAAGGAGAGTTTAAAGTTTTTAACAAAAAGAGTGGCTTTTTGAGTATTGACTGTCATAGCTCAGGTATAAAGAACTTTTTGGTTAGAAGTAGAAATCTTATTAGAAACAAACTTAAGTTACTCAAAAGAGTATTAATCACTCGCGATCTAGTAAAACAGCAAAAGCGACAGAGACAACTAGCAAATACTGATTTTTTTAGTCAATTTCATCAAGATTACTTTCGTAATGTTTGTCAAAATTTAAAGCCAGACGCAATTATTATCGAATACATCAGACTTGCTTATTTAGTGCAAGGACTTGATAAATTTGAAGCACGACCACTAACTTTGATTGATACCCACGATGTGGGGCATCAAAGATATCAAATATTCCAAGCTAATGGCGAATCAGAAATAAAAATTACAGCAGAAGAGGAAAAAGAAATATTAAGCATCTTTGATGTGATTATAGCAATTCAAAATCAAGATAAGGAAACTTTTCAGCAAATGCTACCTGAACATCGTGTCATTCAGGTGGGATATCCTTGCGAACCTAAAAAGCACGAATTCAAAGATAAACTACCTATTAATATTACTTACATTGCTGGACCTAATGCTTCAAATAAACGGGCGATCGCGCATTTTCTCAAAAAAGTTTGGCTAAAACTGATAGCAAAATTTCAGCACAAGATTAAGTTACACATAGTAGGAAGAATTTGTGAAGAATTAACTGATGTTGAAATTCCTGCTCGCGTGCAACTCACTGGATGGGTTGATGAGGTAGAAAGTGTATATAAAGAAGCAGATATTGTCATCAATCCTGTTTACTTTGGCACAGGACTTAAAATCAAAAATGTCGAAGCTTTATGTCATGCTAAACCATTAGTAACCACTACAGTTGGTGCAGAAGGATTAGAGCATGGAACGAACCAGGCTTTTTTAGTGAGCGATCGCCCAGAAGAAACATACGAGCAATTATCAACATTAATAGAGAATGAAGAATTGAGAAAACAATACTCAGAAAAAGCATACACCTTTGCTTGTGAAAACTTTACTGAAGATGAGGTGTATCGAGAGCTTTATCAAGTCTTAAAGTCAAGTGGGTAATGGGTAACAGGTAGTGATGTTCTTAGTGCGTTTTCAATGACCAATTATTAATTACCAGCCTTGATGTTACGTTTATTTGCAACAAAAGTGTATTAACAAATGATTCAAACGCAAATCACAAACAGTATCTCGATTGGTGACGGTTGTCCTC
Organism: Chroococcidiopsis sp. TS-821; assembly: GCF_002939305.1. Classification (NCBI taxonomy): domain Bacteria; kingdom Bacillati; phylum Cyanobacteriota; class Cyanophyceae; order Chroococcidiopsidales; family Chroococcidiopsidaceae; genus Chroococcidiopsis; species Chroococcidiopsis sp. TS-821. The sequence continues at coordinate 8,812 of NZ_MVDI01000003.1, forward strand.
TAGCTTTAATTGGCGGTCCTTGCGTCATTGAGTCAGGGGACTTTACGCTATTTATGGCAGAGCAAATTGCCAAGGTGTGCGATCGCTTAGGTATTTCATTCATCTTCAAATCTTCGTTTGATAAAGCTAACCGTACTTCAATCAATTCTTTCCGAGGACAAAGCTTAGAAACCGGACTGCAAATTCTCCAACGAGTGAAAGAAGAAGTCGGCGTTCCTGTGCTTACTGATATTCACGAAAGTTATCAAGCCGCGCTTGTCGCAGAAGTTGTTGATGTCCTCCAAATTCCAGCTTTTTTATGTCGCCAAACTGATTTATTACTCGCCGCCGCCGCAACAGGTAAAGCTGTCAACGTCAAAAAAGGACAGTTTTTAGGTCCTTGGGATATGAAAAACGTTGTGCGCAAGTTAGAGTCAGGCGGAACCAAGCGAATTCTCTTAACTGAACGCGGGACAAGTTTCGGCTACAACACGTTAGTCGTTGATTTTCGTTCGCTACCGCAGATGCGCGAGTTTGGGTATCCTGTTGTTTTTGATGCAACGCACAGCGTACAAATGCCAGGGGGACAAGGTGATAAATCAGGAGGACAGCGCCAGTTTGTTCCTTACTTAGCCCGCGCTGCTGCTGCGATTGGGATTGATGCGCTATTTATGGAAGTTCACGAGAATCCTGATATTGCGCCTAGCGATGGTCCAAACATGATTCCTTTAGCACAATTAGAATCAGTGCTTAAGCAAGTTCTCAGCGTGCGTAATAGTTTGCAAGCTGTCCCTACAACTGTGTAATGACTATGACAGTGACTACATCAGAATTGCGATCGCGTTTATCTCAGGTGAAGCTTTTAGCACTTGATGTCGATGGCGTACTCACCGATGGAGGACTTTACTACACCGAGACGGGTGAAGTCTTCCGAAAATTCAATATCAAAGATGGTCAAGGAATCAAACTTTTAAAGCAAGCTGGTGTAGAAGTTGCGATTATTACTGCTAAATCTGCCTTATCAACACTTAATCGCGCGCAAGATTTAGGCATTACACACACTTTTTTGGGCGTCAAAGACAAGCTTTCGCAGTTAAAAATTCTTTGTCAAAAATTAGATATTTCACTTTCGCAAGTTGCTTACGTTGGCGATGATATTAACGATCTTGAGGTACTGCAAGCTGTCGGTTGTCCAATGACAGTTGCAGATGCCATGCAGGCAAATCAAAATATTGCGATCTATATCACTAAATTACCAGGAGGACAAGGGGCGGTTAGAGAAATCTGCGAGATGCTAATTGCTAATTGTCAATAGTGTTGTAATTCAATTAGATATGTCACAAACAAAAACAATCAAGCGTTTGGTAGCTTGCTTTGGCAGCATTCAACTCGCTACAGCTTTGTCAGTTCTAAGTTATAGAGCTAAAGAACAACAAGAACTAAACTATGTCTATGAAGATTACCTTGTGATTACTCCTTTGTTTGCTCCCCAAGGGCAAAATGAGGAGTTTGCTGCCTTTATTGAAAAGATGGCTAAATCTATCCACTCGTGGAAAAAGATTGTTTATCTCTCATTAGAAAAAACAAAATCCTTGACAGATAAAATTAATGCTTCTAATGTGTCTGAAGTCGCTAAATTGGTTCGTGATTTTGTAGGAGTTGAGTGTCCTGAGGAAATTTATCTTGCTCGCACGTGGAATACAGAAAATCAGCTTTTAATGAACGTTTATGAGGCTGCTGAAAAAATTTGCTACGGAGATGGTATCGGGATTTACTTCTCCCATGCAGCTTTTTTACCACAAAATACATCGCCAGAAGCTACTCTTTCCCTGAGTAATTTATACAAAAATTTCAAAAAGCAGATTAAAGGAGTATTGCCTAAAAAGAAAAAATTCCGCAAACAAGAGTTTGATATTGGTTATTTTTCGTTACCCTATGCTTTTGGTGAAGTTCCGCCTATGGAAACAGTTGTCTTAGATAGGTCAGTTTACATAAAAACCTTTCAAACTCTTAGAAAAGCACTAGATAATTTAATCGATGCTGATTACATTAATAAATTAAAAGCAGCGATCCAAAATTATTCTGTTTCAGTTCTACTAACTTCTAACTTTTCTGAAGCTCATCGAATGCCTGTAGAAAAGGAAATTAAGGCGTATAGAGAGTTTTTGTTAACACAAGGCATACCATCTAACTCAATTCTTTTGATTAAACCGCACCCACGAGACTCAAAAGAAAAAATTCTGCAATTACAATCCGAGCTAAACGATCTGTATGCAAAAATCATTTTGCTGAATGAAGAATTTTTATTTTATCTTCCGTTTGAAGTTCTCTTTATGGAGTTGTTCCTTAAGTTTGATTTAACTCAGTCACAGACTCCTAAAATATTTACTTTTAGTTCAGCCTGCTTAACGCTAGAGTTTCTATTTGTTGCTGAGTGTATTGTAGGTTTTGGTAAAGAAATTGTAGAAAAATACTTCTATCCAGAACATCGTGAAGGTAGAATCAAACACGAAGTAGATTTGCAATCAACAATTAGCGAAGTCAGAGACTTAGTTGCTGCCTGACCGTAAATTATAAGCACTCTTGGAAGTATTCCTCGTTGTAGCAGGATAGCATGAATTTAAGAGACAAATCCAGCTTATTTAGTACTTCGAGGACGCCAGCCTTGTAACTAAAAAAAACAAACGCAGCAACAAGTTTGGCAGTTAAGTTCCATCAAACTTAGCAATTATTTAAAGTTGAGCAAGAATTATCATGATCGTAGATGCATTAGCGGTACCCGAAAACACACTTATCGAAAAAGACGTTTGTATAGTTGGTGCAGGAGCCGCAGGAATTACTATTGCACGAGAATTACGCAATCAACCTTATGAAGTCTGCATTTTAGAAAGTGGTGGATTCGACTTCGACCAAGCAACGCAATCGCTATACGACGGTACGAACGTTGGTCTTTCCTATTTTCCTCTAAGCGAGGCACGGGCGCGCTATCTGGGCGGTTCGACGAACTTGTGGGGGGGGTGGAGTCGCCCATTTGATGAAATTGACTTTGAAAAACGCTCGTGGGTGCCTTATAGTGGCTGGCCGATAACACGCTCTGAGTTAATGCCATACTACCACCGCGCGCAGCAAGCTTGTCATCTGGGAGCTTTTGCTTACGATTTCTCATCCTGGGAAGCAACTTTAAAGCAACTACAATGCGATCGCCTACCTTTGAACGAGTCCCAAGTCGAAACTTGCATTTGGCAAGTGATCCCACCGACGCACCTGCGCTTTGGCGAAGCATACCGAGCCGAACTCGAACAAGCAAAAAATATTTCTACCTATCTTCACGCCAATGTTGTCGAAATCGAAACTAACGATACTGCCAAAGCTGTCACTCGCCTACAAGTTGCCAGCATAGATGGTAAGAAGTTTTGGGTAAAAGCAAAAGTCTTTATTCTGGCTGTTGGCGGTATTGAAAATCCCCGTTTACTGTTGCTGGCAAACAAAGTGCAAAGCTGCGGACTAGGCAATCAGTACGACCTTGTGGGTAGATTCTTTATGGAACACCCTTTGCTGAAATCTGGTAAGGTACAGTTTTCGCAACCAGCTGCGCTGTACACTCAAAAAATTATTCAAGCTGGCGAGTTATACATGGGCGCAGGGTTCAACCTTCCCCAAGCCGTGCAAGAACGCGAACAACTACTGAATTTCAGTACAAGACTTTTACCTGTGCGCAATGAGGGGTTAGAAGCTTTTCAACGACTAAGACATCGCATTCCGCAAGCGAAGACACCTGAGGCTTTCCCCAAGATAGTGCAGGGACATCGCTACCGCAATAACACTTCGATTGTGAGTGATTTGGGTAAAGTCGTAACGCATTTTGATAGCGTTGTTGCAAAAATCTATACCAAATTGCTGAAATCCAATGCGGTGCAGGAACCGCAAGCTTACAACACGCTGATGATTGGCGAGCAAGCGCCTAACCCAGATAGCCGAGTCATGTTGAGTCGCGATCGCGATCGCTTAGGACTGAATCGCGTCACACTCGACTGGCGCTTAACTTCACTCGATAAGTACACAATACAGCGATCGCAGCAACTTGTCGCGCAAGAACTAGCGCGTTCTGGAGTCGGTCAACTGCAACTTGAGCTTACTGATAATGATGCCTCGTGGCAATCGCTAACGAGTTCCTACCACCACATGGGAACAACGCGGATGAGCACAAATCCCCGCGAAGGCGTTGTTGACGAAAACTGTCGCATTCATGGAATGAGCAATTTATACGTAGCTGGTAGTTCCGTTTTCCCGACTGGAGGACATTCAAACCCAACATTGACAATTGTTGCTTTATCAATTCGATTAGCAGATCGTATCAAAGCACAGATGAGTTCTTCTCAGACGATTAATGCCATGGTTGGTAGCAGCACATAAGAGGAATATTGAACCGTGAAAGTTCTGCATTTGTGGACGAGTGATTCGGGTAAGCTGGGAGGAGGTGGCGCAGTGTCAATGCATCGCCTCCATACTGGGCTAAGAGCCGCTGGCGTTGATTCTCAAATTTTGTGTGAAAACAAAACAACTGACTCGCCTTACGTGCAAGTCCTCGAACGTTGGGAACAGTGGGAAACCGCTGGAACGTACCTCAAAAAATTGACCTCAAGACTAGGATTAAACGATATCCACCGCGTTAGTTCCTTCAAAATCAAACAGCATCCTGCTTATATCGACACTGAAATCCTGCATTTTCACGGTACGCACAGCGGTTTTATTAATTATCTAGCACTGCCGTATTTAACTGCAAATAAACCTGCGGTGTTTACGTTGTGCGATATGTGGGCATTTACAGGACACTGTGCGTTTAGTTACGACTGCGATCGCTGGAAAATTGGTTGTGGCAAATGTCCTTATCCTGACTCGAATCCATATATCCGCCGCGACGGTACGCGCATCGAGTGGAAACTCAAACAATGGATCTACAACCACTCCAACATCACATTTGTTACCAAGAGCAAGTGGTTAACTCAAGTTGCGCAGCAAAGTCTACTCAACCGTCATCCAATTTATGAGATTCCGAATGGTATTGATACGGAAATCTATCAACCGTTGGATCGCGAACAATGTCGCGCCCAGCTAGGAATTCCCCAAGATAAAAATGTCCTGATGTTCGCGGCGGTGCGGTTGGATCACTTTCAAAAAGGCGGCGATCTGTTGCTGAAAGCTTTACAAAGCCTCCCTGCATCGCTCAAAGCCAAGACAGTATTGGTGATTATCGGTCATGGCGGTGATGCGATCGCCGAAACCGTAGGAATGCCAACTCTTAATCTTGGTTATGTGAGCGACGATCGCCAAAAAGCCGTTTGTTATTCAGCGGCTGACTTGTTTTTGTTTCCTACCCGCGCTGAAACTTTTGGTAACGTAGCGTTAGAAAGTATGGCGTGCGGTACGCCAGTTGTTTCCTTTAAAGTGGGTGGCGTTCCCGATCTCGTGCGACATGGTATCACAGGATACCTTGCTACAGCCGAAGATGCTCAAGACTTTAGTCAGGGTATTGCGCAACTCCTCGCGGAGCGATCTTCTCATTCCATGAGTCAACAATGTCGGGCGATCGCATCTCAAGAATACTCGATCGAGCTATGCGCGCAACGCCATCTTCAGTTATACAACCACATTCTTGCACATTCGTCAGTCACTTCGCAGCAACGTGTTGCTTTTAGTTCATAACATACACGCATGATTTGCTACTTTATTCAAAGCCACAAAAACCCCGAACAAATCCTGCGACTTGTACGAGTGATTAAACAATCAAGTCCTCACTCTCAAGTTTTAATTAACCATGACTTTAGTACTTCCTATCTCGATTTATCTAGTCTTGGTCATTACTCAGGAATTGACTTAATCAAACGCAAAAAACCTGCCAAACGCGGTGATGCATCATTACTAATGATGTATCTTGAAGCAGTAGATTGGTTACTAACTAACCGCCCAAATTTTGAGTGGCTTGTTTGTCTTTCCGGTCAAGATTATCCTACACAACCAATATCTACAATTGAGAAATTTTTATCTCAAACTGAATACGATGGTTTTATTCGCTATTGGGATGTTCTTTCACCTGAAAGTCTCTGGGGAAAAGCAGGAGAAAAACGCTTTTTTGGGCAGTACGTTAGCCTTCCAGAGTGGACAAGTTGGTTTCTCAGAAAACTAGGAAGAATTGAACCTTTTACACCACTTTTAGTTCAGTGGCGGTTTTCTCTTTTGGGGCTAAAAGCAAGGTCTCACCCTTTTAATGAGCAATTCAAATGCTATGGTGGATGGTATTGGCACACGCTATCAAAAAAATGTGTTAAATATCTCAGAGAGTATCTAAACGAGCATCCTGAACTTTTCAAATACTATCAAAAAACTCTAGCTCCCGAAGAATCGATCGTCCAAACTGTTTTGGTAAATAGCCAGAAGTTTAACTTGTGTAATGATGATAAGCGTTATGTAGAGTTTCCTGCGGATATTCGCAGTGGTAATGCTCGGTTACTAACAACAGAAGATTATCCTCAAATTACTTGTGGCGATTTTCATTTTGCTAGGAAGATTGACAGTCAATACGATCGTCAACTGTTAGATATGCTTGACGAACGAATCCTTTATTGTATGATAAATAGCTAAAAAATAAGTTTGGTGCTGCCAGGAAATTTGTATTAAGATTTGGTAATGAATAGTCAAAATTCTCCATCAGTATTATATAGAAAAGAATCCTTAATTACTGCTTTATTTGAGTGGATTCCTAGAGGAACGGGAATCGTCTTAAGGCGTTCAGTTTATCGAGCTATTTTTGCTCGCATCGGTCATTCAGTCAGGATTCAAACTGGTGTAGAATTTATCCAACCTCGTCATATTGAAATTGGTAACAATGTTAATATTAACCGTGGTGCTTTTTTAAGCAGTGCGGTTCTTACAAATAAAACGCAAGCAAGTAATAACAAAATTTACATTGGCGATCGCGTCCACATTGAGTCTAGTGTAAGAATTAATACTGCCGGCGAAAATTGCAGCATTTATCTTCACGAACAAGTCAATCTAGACTGTGGAGTAGATATTAAAGCACACGATCGCGGTTTGATCGAGATTGGCGCAAAAACTTACATAGGACCCTACACGTGTATTGCTGGTCCAGGTCCAGTCAAAATCGGTAAAAACTGTCTCGTCGCATCGCATTCAGGAATTTACGGTAATAATCATAAATTCGCCGACCCCAGTTGTAGTATTCAAGAACAAGGATTAATTTGTAAAGGAATCGTTGTCGAAGATGATTGCTGGTTAGGCACTGGAGTCAAGGTTTTAGACGGCGTCACGATTGGTAAAGGTAGTGTCATCGGTGCTGGCGCAGTCGTCACTAAAGATATTCCTCCCTATTCGGTTGCTGTGGGCGTTCCTGCAAAAGTTATTTCAAAACGGCAGTTACATCAAGAATTGTTGTACCAAAATTAGGTCAGGTGATTATGGTATCTACTTCATCAATCAGAACTCGGTTATCTAATACCTGGAAAACTCGGGGAGTGAGTGGTATTGCAACAACAACATGGGCAGCATTTTGGATGCAATTTGCAGGGCTAAATGGAATTGGACGCATCACAACTTGGATAGCAACCTGGTTTACTCCTCCCTATTATGCCCGTCGTCGCTTAGCAAGATTTAACGCTAAAGGTTATATTGCCCCTAGTGCAACGATTTATCATACGCAGATAAAACTCGGCAAACATATTTTTATTGGCGATCGCGTCACGATCTTTGAAGATAAAAAAGAACCCAATATCGATAGTGGTTCGGTTGAAATTGCCGATCGAGTTCATCTTTATGGCGATACAATCATTCAAACGGGTGAATGGGGTCGTCTCACGATTGGTTCTGATACGCACATTCAGCCCCGCTGCCAGTTTTCTGCCTACAGAGCACCAATTCAAATTGGTCGTGGCGTCCAAATCGCCCCTAACTGTGCTTTCTACCCTTATGACCACGGTATTGCACCAGGCGAACTTATTAGTAAACAACCGCTGCAAACAAAAGGAGGTATTGTTGTTGAAGACGATGCCTGGCTGGGTTTTGGTGTGATTGTCCTCGATGGCGTTCGTATTGGTAAAGGTGCTGTTGTTGGTGCAGGTGCGGTTGTGAGTCGAGATATTCCTGATAATGCGATCGCTGTAGGTGTACCCGCCCGTGTTGTTGGTATGCGCAGTCAGAATTAGTCGTCACAGATCATCTAAAATCAACTTTTTCAATATTTATGCCTGTTAAAATTCCTGCACCAATTCACCGTATTCTCAGAACTACAAGCTTTTGGCGAGATAACTCTTTTCTGTTTAGAGAGTTTAAGTATTTTGGTCGAGCGGCAATCTTTGCGTTTACATTTACTATCCTAGCGGCAGCTTTTGAAGGATTTGGCATTGGTTTTATCCTCACTTTTCTGCAAAGTCTGACACATCCCGATAGCGCCCAGCTACAGACAGGAATAGAGTGGGTTGATACAGTTATTCTGGGCGTGAATGCTCCTGTCAACGAAAGACTCTTTCGGATTTCTGGTCTTATTCTCTTAACCACGTTCTTACGCTTAGGCTTCAGTTACTTAGGTAAACTTTATACCAGAATTTCTGCTTCTAATTTGGCGTATCGCTTACGACGACTTCTCTTTGAACAGTTAATTTCGCTGCGGATCAGTTACTTCGCTAAAAAACGTTCCGGAGAAATCATCAATAGCCTCACCGCAGAAGTTATTCATTTACAACACGCTTTTGATGTCAGTTCTACGCTGCTGACTAAAACGGTAACGCTTTGGGTGTACGTAATCTCAATGTTTTTATTATCCTGGCAGCTAACTTTAGTGTCAGGTATGCTATTTAGCTTGCTATCTGTGGGCATATCGACGCTATTAGGACGCATTCGAGAAGCCAGTTTTGAAAAATCCAAAGCAAGCGGTAAGTACACCTCCGTAGCACTTGAATTAGTCAACGGTATTCGCACTGTTCATGCCTTTGCAGCCGAAGATTTTGAACGCAAACGCTTTTATAGTGCTAATCAAAATCTATTAGATGCAACGCTGCGTTCTGTATCCGCACAAGCACTTGTAGAACCTCTTAGAGAAGGAATTGCAACATCAATTCTGATTGGCATGTTAGTGGTAGCAGTGACCACTTTAATTCCACAAGGTTATCTAGAATTAGCTTCTTTATTGACTTTCTTATTTGTGCTGTTCCGCATGATGCCAACTTTACGCCAAATCGACTCGGCTAGAGTGCAAATGAGTGGTCTGCATGGTTCGCTCCGAGACATCAAAGAATTACTGCGCAAAGATGACAAAGCTTATACGCGCAATGGCAAAGTTCAGTTTACCCACTTGAATCGAGCAATTGAGTACGTTGCAGTCGATTTTGGTTACGATCCTCAAGAACCTGTTTTGCACAACATTTCACTTTCAATTAAAAAAGGTGAAATGACAGCCTTGGTAGGCTCTTCGGGTGCCGGTAAATCAACGTTAGCTGACTTAATTCCAAGATTTTATGACCCTACTGCTGGTCAGATTCTCGTTGATGGCGTTGATTTACGCGAATTTGAAATTAACTCACTGCGGCGTAAGTTAGCCGTTGTCAGTCAAGACACGTTTATCTTCAATACTTCGGTACGTAACAATATAGCCTATGCACTTGAAGACGCTGACGAAGAGGCGATTTGGGAGGCGGCACGTTTAGCAAATGCATTAGACTTTATTCAAGAATTACCTCAAGGTTTTGATACGCAGTTAGGCGATCGCGGCGTGCGGTTATCTGGCGGACAAAGACAACGAATCGCGATCGCGCGGGCATTGTTACGCAATCCAGAAATTCTTATTCTTGATGAAGCAACCAGCGCGTTAGATTCTGTCTCTGAGCGCTTAATTCAAGAATCTTTAGAAAAACTTGCCGTTGGTCGTACCGTAATTGCGATCGCACACCGCCTTTCCACAATCGTGCGTGCGGATAAAGTTGTTGTTCTTGAAGGCGGACGGATTGTAGAACAAGGAGGCTATCAAGAGTTACTGAGTCAGCGTGGTAAACTATGGAAGTATCATCAGCTACAACATGAAATGAGTCGCGCGTCGTAATATTATTTTGGTCTAACTACTTTTCTAATTTTCAATATTCTGTTACTCTAGACCACAGTAATCTAGCGCTGCTACGGCGCTATGGGCAGTCAAAGAAGGTACCGTGATGAGTGAACTTTGGCTGTCCTGGAAGGCAGGATAAGTGTGTCTAAAGCTCCAAACTCTACGTAAGACTTTTTAATCTTACAAATAAAGCGCTACTTCGCGCGTTCATACAACGAGCGCGCGAAATTTTAATTTCATAAAACTTATTATGAAAATTTTAATTCTCCTTAATATTGTCTCCTCGGATGGCGGTGGAGCCGAGTGGAGCCTTCTCGATGTTTGTCGTGGTTTGGCTGAAAGAGGACATGAACTACATTGCATCTACTGTAAAGAAGGAGATTTGCTGCCACACTATCAACAGTTTTGTAAAACAGTAACGAAAGCCTCTACCTATCGCATCAAAAACTATAAACCATCATCAAGTATTTGCTTTATTACTTCGCTTTTGCAAGGACTTCATACTCAATTCGATTTAATCTACGCTAACTACTACAGTCAAACATTTTTTGGGGGAATTTTAGCGCAAATCAAAGGTATCCCGTTGGTGTGCCATCTACGTTCATACCCGCCACAAAAACGTAACTTTCCGGCACAAATTCAGATGGGATTAAACTCCTGTACTAGAATGATCGCTGTATCCCAAGCAGCGCGTAGCTCTTATCTAAAAGCAGGGCTGAATCCTCAAACGGTCAAAGTTGTATACAACGGTATCGATTTAGAGCGGTTTGTGTTGAGTAGCGATCGCGATCTCACTCGTCAGGCGTTAGGTATTCCCGCTCATGCCTTTGTCGTAATTTATGCAGGTCGGATTACGCCGCCAAAGAATATCGAGATGCTGATTCATGCCTTTGCGCGTTTAGGTTTAAAGTCTGACCAAGCACGATTACTGATTACAGGTAGTTCTTTTTCCGCAAACTACAATCCTGTCGAAGGCGATCTGTATCAACAACAACTCATAGATTTATGCCAGGAATTAGGAATTAGCGATCGCGTTCATTGGTTAGGAAAACGTACCGACGTTCCCGAACTCTTTCGCGCTGCGGATGTGTCTGTACTGCCAAGTTTGCTCCCAGAAACTTTTGGACGAGTTATTGCCGAATCAATGGCATGCGGTACTCCAGCGATTGGCTTGCGCTACGGTGGTATTCCTGAAGTTCTTAGCGGTGAATTTCAACGCTTTCAAGTCGCAACAGGCGATGTTGCAGGTTTAACTCAGCAGCTACTTACACTTAAGGATTGGCAAAAGTCCGATCCCACGCTAGGACAACGGTGTCGCACGTATATTGAACAACATTTTTCTAAAGAAAGAATGGTTGAGGAAGTTGAACAAGTTATGCAAGAGGCGATCGCATTGCGCCCGCAGCGATTTCGTTTTCCACGTTCCGCAGCAGTACACTTCCATCCTTGGTATCCTGACAGCCTAGGAATTTAGCGCTAAATCGCTGCTTGATTTCAAGACAATAATGTTGCTACTCAACCAAAATGTTGCTGATCTTCTTAAACTTTTGGCACATCAAACGACAGCTACGAATTCCACCAAGCATCATTTATCAGCAGGATATTGAATTTACTCAGAATCAAGCGCGCGCGCTCAAAATGGATATTTTGTATCCAAAATCCGCAACGTCAATGCCTGTATTAGTTTGGATTCATGGTGGTGCTTGGCGGACAGGTGATAAAAAAGACGGATTCAAGCATTTAGTTCCCTTTGCCCGCCAGGGCTTTTTTTGTGCCAGTATTGAATATCGTTTGAGCCATGAAGCCATCTTTCCGGCTCAAATTGAAGATTGTAAAAGTGCCATTCGCTTTCTTCGCGCTCACGCGCAAGAGTTTCAAATCGATTCGCAACGCATTGGTGTTTGGGGAGTTTCTGCTGGCGGACATCTCGCTGCGCTATTAGGAACAACACATCACATTCCAGAGTTTGAAGGTAACGGAGGTTGGCAAGGTTATTCTAGCCGCGTACAAGCCGTTTGTGATTGGTTTGGTCCAACTGATTTTTTGAGAATCAATGACTTTCCTCGTAACATTGACTTTACTCCTGCAAACTCGCCAGAAGCAGCGCTAATTGGCGGAATTGTTGCAGAAAATCAAGATAAAGCCGCAAAAGCAAACCCAATTACTTTCGTCAGTAAAGAGGCTCCTCCTTTTTTAATTGTGCATGGAGATAAGGATTTATTAGTACCGCTCAACCAAAGTCAATTACTCTTTGATGCTTTGAAAAAAGCCGAGGTTGAAGTAACACTTGAAGTTATTAAAAATGGCAGACACGGAAATAAAAAGCATTTCGGCTCGCGCCTTCTCTATAAAAAAATGGAGAGATTTTTTAAAAAGCACCTGACTGCTCGTATCCCTAGTTAACTCCTCAGGAACCTTAAATAACTATTAAAATAAATTTTTATTTATTTTGTTTTAAGCCTCACTGTTTATAAAAGCTGATAATTTTAATTAAAGTTATGCGAATACTATTCATTGTGGGGTCATTTCCTGCTTTGTCAGAAACTTTTATTCTGAATCAAATTACAGGATTGATCGATCGGGGACACGAAGTTGATATTTATTCACTCAACAGACCAGAAAATACTTCTAAGGTTCATCCCGATGTGGAGAGCTATCGCCTTCTTGAACGAACCTACTATGCCCCCGAACGAGCTAAAAATTCCTCATTACGGTTACTTCAAGCTTGTGGATTACTATTAGCTAGTGGCTGCAAGCATCCGATAGGATTGATGCGATCGCTTAGTCTTTTCAAATACAAAAAGCACCTAAAACCAATTGAATGGTTTCACTTCATGGTGCCCTTTTTAGGCAATCCCTCCTACGATATTATCCACTGTCAGTTTGGGATGTATGCCCTTAAGGGTATGTTGCTCCGCGATATTGGTGCTATCAAAGGTAAGTTAGTGACATCATTTCGCGGCTTTGATATTAGTTGGTATGTCCAAGAATACGGAGAGCAAGTTTATAGCGAACTCTTCAAAAAAGGAGACTTTTTCTTATCAAATTGCGAATATTTTAGGCAAAGAGCTATTAAATTTGGTTGCAATCCTCAAAAAATTGTCGTGCTCGGGTCAGGAATCAACTGCGAACGATTTTTCTTTAAACCCCGTTTTCCTGATAATAGGAAAATTCGCCTCGCTACAACTGGTCGTCTTGTAGAAAAAAAAGGAATGGCTTACAGTATTCGTGCTGTAGCTAAGCTAGCCAAAAGTCATCCCAATATTGATATTGAGTACAACATTATTGGTGATGGAGTTTTAAAAACCGATTTGCAGAACCTTATTCAAGAACTGAATATTGGTCACATAGTTAAGCTATTAGGTTGGAAAAATCAGCAAGAAATTATTGAAATTCTCGATCAATCGCATATTTTTGTTGCTACTAGCGTAACAGCAAAAGATGGCAATCAAGATGCTCCAGTTAACACGCTAAAAGAAGCAATGGCTATGGGTTTACCTGTTATTGGTACTATCCATGGTGGCATCCCTGAGTTAATTGAAGATGGTATTTCTGGTTTTTTAGTGCCAGAACGCGATGTTGAGGCTTTAGCGGAAAAGATAGCTTATCTTTGCGAACATCCAGAAGTTTGGCAACAAATGGGTCAAGCTGGTCGAGCCTATGTAAAACAACACTACGACACCAACAAGCTTAACGATCGGCTAGTCCAAATCTACGAACAAATTCTGACTAATGAGGACAACAGTACCGTTAATCCAAATTTACAAGAGGCTATTGCCTAAATTAATTCATGCTTTTCAACCAACACTTGTAGCAGATCGCAGTTGCAAACGGCAGTCAAACAGGAGCCATCTATGACAGAACCCCAAGTTACGATTGTTGTCTCTCCGCGCGAACGATTCAGCTATACGCGTGAATCCTTAGAAAGTATTTACGAGCATACCAAAACTCCTTTTCATTTAATCTATGTTGATGGTGGCTCGCCCCCAAAAATCAAAAACTATCTAGCAGCACAAGCGCGTGAGAAGAATTTTCAACTTGTTCGCACCGAACACTACCTTTCACCCAACCATGCTAGAAATTTAGGGCTAGCTCAGGTTAACACCAAGTATGTTGTTTTTATCGACAATGACGTGGTTGTCACTCCAGGCTGGCTAGATAAATTAATTGAATGTGCAGAGTCCACAAACGCAACAATAGTTAGTCCCCTGATTTGTCAACACTTACCCTTGCATGAAATAGTCCATTGCGCTGGCGGAGAATCTGGCGTACGTGTTGAGGCTAAAGACGGAAACATTCGGCGGCGGATGATTGAGAAAATCTATATGCAAGGGCGCAAAGTCGCTGATGTCCGCCCGAAACTACGACGCAGCGAAACAGGTCTTGCTGAATTTCATTGCATGATGGTACGTACCGACATTTTCGCTCAAGTTGGCATGCTTGACGAGCAGTTGCTTAATACCAAAGAACACGTAGATTTTTGTATTTTAGTTAACGAAGCTGGCGGTAGTATTTATTTAGAACCCGATTCAATTGTCACCTATGTACCAAGCTCCTCACTTTCGTGGGCAGATACGACTTTCTACATGCTGCGTTGGAGTGACGCATGGGAATTGGCAAGCTTACATCGCTTGCGTGACAAATGGAATTTAACTGAGGATGATTACTTCAAAAATAAGTATAAAAAGTTAGGTTGGCGACGCTATATGTCTATTATCCAACCGCTGAGCGCCGATCTCAGTTTTGGACAGCGCGGGCGCGTGCGTCGGATGGTGACAGATACTTTAATATCCATAGATAAGCGACTTAATAGATACATTACTACTCGCTACGCTCAAAAACATTTGCCGCCAAAGCAACAGCCTGTATTACAGGTGCAGCAAAGACAAATGGCAGTAGCATCGCGTAATTGAGGTTAGCGGGACGTTGACACGCGACTACTTGCTCATCAAAAAAGCTCAATATAAGTGCCATGCCTATAAAATTTGCGGGCTGTCCGTTTAGAGAACAGTACGGTCTGCTTTTTGCTGACAATTTTTAGTACTTAAATCCGGTTGATGAGTTTTGATGCACGCTATCGCGATTACTAGATACGGCTTATCAACAGTCATTTATGCCTGCTTTTGCCAGCGTGTAAACTTCGTTGTTTTAAAAACCTTTCAAGGAACTACATGAATACAGCAGTACAAACACAAGCGTCTACAAGTTTAAACGCAGATACGATTTTATTAGGCGATCGCAAACTCACAATCGACGAAGTCGTGAGTGTGGCGCGTCATGGTGCCAAGGTACAAATTAGTACAGCTGACAATGTTGCGCAGCGCGTGCAAGCATCGTGTGACTATATTGCTGAAGCTGTTGCTACAGGTAGACCAATCTACGGCGTTACAAGTGGTTTTGGTGGCATGGCAAACGTGGTCATTTCGCGCGAGTACGCAGACCTTTTACAACACAACCTCGTGTGGTATCACAAAGTTGGTGCTGGACGCAAGTTACCCCTCACTGATGTCCGCGCCGCGATGCTGTTGCGTGTTAATTCACACTTGCATGGTGCTTCAGGAATTCGCCGCGAGATTATCCAGCGGATGGAAACATTTTTGAATGCTAACGTGACACCGCACGTTCCGGAATACGGTTCGATTGGTGCTAGTGGCGATTTGACACCGCTATCGTACATTACAGGTGCTTTGATTGGTTTGGACGATCGCTACACCGTTGACTTTGATGGCGAAGAAATCGATGCCATTACCGCGCTCAATCGTTTGGGATTACCGCAGTTGCAACTCCAAGCCAAAGAAGGATTAGCCATGATGAATGGCACCTCAGTAATGACAGGAATTGCCGCAAACTGCGTCTACGACACGCGGCTACTGATGGCGCTGACCATGGGAGCGCACGCGCTGATTCTTCAAGGGTTAAACGGCACAAATCAATCATTCCATCCGTTTATTCACGAACTGAAACCGCATCCAGGGCAAAAATGGGCGGCATACACAATGCTCGATTTGCTCGCTGGTTCGCGCTTAATTCGTGAAGAATTAGACGGTACGCACGAATATCGCGGTCAAGCCCCCATACAAGATCGTTACTCGCTACGCTGCTTGGCGCAATACATGGGACCCATAGTTGATGGTGTATCGCAAGTTGCGCAACAAGTCGAAGTTGAAATGAACTCGGCGACAGATAACCCCCTCATTGATGCCGAAAACCAAGCAAGCTATCACGGCGGTAATTTCTTAGGACAGTACATCGGCATGGGTATGGATCATCTGCGGTACTACATCGGCATGATGGCGAAACACCTTGACGTCCAGATAGCCTATCTTGTCGCACCTGAGTTTAGCAACGGATTACCAGCATCTTTGGTTGGTAATAAAGAACGCATTGTCAATATGGGGCTAAAAGGATTGCAGATTACAGGCAACTCAATTATGCCGTTGTTGAGTTTCTATGGAAATTCGATTGCCGATCGCTATCCTACCCACGCCGAGCAATATAACCAAAATATCAATAGCCAAGGATTTGCCGCCGCGAATTTAACGCGCAACGCGGTCGAGATCTTTCAGCAGTATATGGCGATCGCGCTTATGTTTGGCGTCCAAGCCGTTGATTTAAGAACATATGCCCATGCAGGACATTACGACGCAAGCGAGTGTTTATCACCGACAACACGCCGTCTGTATCAAGCTGTGCGTGAAGTTGTCGGACAACCTTCGTCTACAACTCGCCCCTATATTTGGGACGATCGCGAACAACCCCTAGACGAACACATTGCCAAAATTGCCGCTGATATCGCGACTGAAGGTGTCATCGTCGCAGCGGTAAAAGACCTCTTGACTAGCTTGAAGTAAGGACTTGTAGTGATGAATATTGCTCAACACGTAGAACGCGGTCATCATTTATTTCCCGATAAGATTGCCCTTATCTTTGAAGGCAGATCTTATACATACAAAGACCTCGATCTGCTGGCGAACCGCATCGCCAATGGATTGCGCGATCGCAACATTCATCGCGGCGATCGCGTTGCTTTATTTTTGCCGAATATTCCCGAATTCATCATCGCCTACTTAGGTATAGTCAAGATCGGTGCGGTTGCGGTCTCGCTGAACGCCATGCTCAAAAGCACCGAAGTTAGCTTTATTCTCAACGATTCTGGTGCGAAAGCCGTTGTTACTACCGCCGAACTTGTGGAGAACGTCCCCGCCGCCGATTTGCCTGAGTTAAAACACATCTTGATTGCCGAAGGCGAAAGTGACAAGGGCATTAGTTTAGCTGAAATGATGGCAAGTGCTTCACCCGAAGCAAAAGCAATTGAAATGGACCGCCACGCACCTGCGGCGATCGTTTACACTTCAGGTACAACAGGCTTTCCTAAAGGTGCAACGCTATCTCACGGTAACGTTATTTCTAACAGCTACTCGCAAAACCGTTGTTGCGGGATGAGTGCTGAAGATCGTATCTTACTGTACCTACCACTATTCCACTGCTTCGGGCAAAACGCTGTCCTCAACGCTGGGCTAAACGCTTGTGCGACAATCGTTCTTCATCGTCATTTCGACTTAGAGAAAATTCTCAACTCGGTCGCTACTGAAAAAATCACAATGTTCTTTAGCGTACCGACCGTCTACATCCTACTCCTCAACATGGGGACGTTAAAGTATGACATGAGTTCGATTCGCTACTATTTCTCAGCGGCTGCACCACTTCCTGTAGAAGTTGCCCAACGCTGGTTCGACAAGTATGGACTGGAAATTCATCAAGGCTATGGATTAACCGAAACATCGCCGTGTGCTAGCTACAACCATGACTTTAAATATAAAGTCGGGTCGATTGGCACGCCGATTGAAAACGTCGAAATGAAAATCGTCCATGCAGATGGCAGAGACGCCTTACCAGGAGAACCTGGCGAAATTGCGATTCGCGGTCCTAATGTCATGTTGGGATACTGGAATCGCCCGTTTGAAACCGCTGAAGTTATCAAAAATGGTTGGTTCTACACCGGCGATATCGGTCAAATTGATGAAGATGGCTATTTCTACATTGTGGATCGTTCCAAAGACATGATTAATGTTGCAGGATTCAAAGTCTATCCCACTGAAGTAGAAAATGTCATTTATCAACATCCAGCAGTTGCCGAAGTTGCCGTTTATGGCGTTCCCAACTTGGAAACAACGGAAATCGTTAAAGCCAATATTGTGCTTAAACCTGAGCAAACTGTTACAGAAAAACAAATGATTGCTTTTTGTTCAGAACGCATGGCAGCCTATAAAGTACCCAAAGCAATTAAGTTTGTTGATGCGATTCCTAAAAATCCTACAGGAAAAGTCTTAAAACGCGTTTTGCGCGACGAGGCGGCTAAGGAAGTTTTAGTTAAACCCAGAAGCTTTACTACCAAGTCTGTTGTTGCAACTAAAACAGTATCAGTAGCAACACCAGCTACTACTACTCATTCCCATAAAGGTGTATTCAAAGCTTTAGGTAATTTGTTCAAAAACCGCAATTAGCTCAAATAGAACCAACGTAGCGGAGCAAAAAAGAAACGATTAGCTATTAGCGATGAGCTAAATATGACAGATGAACTTAGGGTGTGAACGAGCTGTTGGCTCTTAGCAATCAATTGTCTTTACGCAAATTGAAGAGAAATCATGAAATCTTTAGAAGAAACAATGAAGATCTCCCAAACGGAACTAGACTCAAAGCTAGAGCCAAATAGCTTAGAAGGAGAAGTTTATATTGCGCCACGCAACTCTATCGAACTCCAACTTGCGCAAATGTGGGAGCAAGTATTGGAAATTCAACCGATTAGCATTATTGACAACTATTTCGATCTTGGAGGAGACTCCCTACGGGCGCTGCGCCTATTCGATCAAATCGAGCAAACCTTTGGTAAAAAGCTGTCTTTAGCAACGTTAATTCAAGCACCAACCCTCGAACAACTCGCTGAAGTTATTGCTCAGGAATCTGAATCAGTACCTTTTACCTCGTTAGTACCAATTCAACCTAGTGGCTCTAAACCACCATTATTTTGCATGCATGGTAATGGTGCGCATGTTCTTGCTTTTCA
Source organism: Chroococcidiopsis sp. TS-821 (assembly GCF_002939305.1). Lineage (NCBI taxonomy): Bacteria > Bacillati > Cyanobacteriota > Cyanophyceae > Chroococcidiopsidales > Chroococcidiopsidaceae > Chroococcidiopsis > Chroococcidiopsis sp. TS-821. The sequence goes on from NZ_MVDI01000003.1 coordinate 27,963, forward strand.
AGATCTAGCTCAGTATTTAGGTACAGATCAACCCTTCTATGGATTGCAAGCCCGCGGAGTCGATGGAGTGACAACTCCTTTAGAACGAATTGAAGATATGGCAGCTGCTTATATTGAAGAAATTCGCGCAGTTCAACCAGAAGGTCCTTATTATTTAGCAGGTTTCTCGTCTGGGGGTGTAGTGGCGTTTGAAATGGCAAGGCAATTACACGCGCAAGGTGAGAAGGTTGCGTTTGTCGGCTTACTCGATACTTTTGTCCCTGGTTGTTTCAAAAAAGTGACTGTACTAGAGTGGTTCGCGCGACAGTGGCGTAACTTCTGGCGTTTCGGGTTGAAACATCCAGTAAAAATGGCTTATCGCAGTCTTGAACGAAAATGGTACTTTGTCTACTGGAATGTTTATCTAAAACTCGCAGGCTCTTTACCTTATTTTTGGCACAGAAAGTACGTAGGCTACAGTATTAGAAAAGCAATGCGAACTTATGAATTTCAACCTTACGCCGGTAAGTTAACGCTGTTTCGTGCTACTGAAGTGCCAGGAAAAGGATGGTATTACTATCCCTCAGGAATGCCTACTCCTGATGATTGGCATACAAAAGATCCTGAATACGGTTGGGGTAGCCTTGCTGAAGGAGGATTAGAAACCCACGACCTTCCTGGTAATCACTCGACAATTCTTAAAGAACCGCATATCAGAGTTTTGAGTCAAACATTGGCAGCTTGCTTGGAGAAAGCACGCGCAGAGGTTAATCGTAGCGAGTTGAATCAACTCGCATAACCTATGGCTGTTGGGGAGTTTTATAGGGCTTTGATGTGACAGAGAATTAACATAGAAAGCGATCGCTTGTCACTATATTCTCTCTGCTTTCTTAAAGATTATGAACTCGCATAAAAACATCACTAGTAATTATAGCCACCTCCCCACTTCTCTCAGCACAGCTTTGACCGATCTAGAGGAAACAACAACTCAAATCCATGCAGAGGTAGCAGAAGTGGCAGACTTGTTACCGCAACCTTTGGATGAAACTGTACCAGTGTCTTCTCTACTGCAAAATCTGCTTTATCCACTGCTTGATTGTATTCGCCAAGTTCTCAAAGTCGATACGGTAGCAGTATTACTTTGTTCAGCAGACAAACAATATTTGACTGTACGCGCAGCTTGTGGTTTGGAAGAAGAAGTTGTCGCAGGAATTCAAATCCCTATCGGCTCTGGCTTTGCAGGTAATATTGCTGCTAAGCGTGAATTGATAATTGTTGATGATTTATCTCAAGTAAACGTATTCAGTCCAATTCTACGCCACAAAGGACTTCAGTCGATGTTAGGTTTGCCATTAATAGCAAACAACCAAGTAATAGGAGTTTTTCATATTGGAACATTTCACTCGCGCCGATTTAGTGTAGACGAAGTGCAAATACTTAATGCTGTTGCAGATCGTCTTGGAACAATAAGCGATCGCCTATTGACACTACGCGCATCACGCCAAGACTTGGATATACAAATCTTGCACCAACAAAGTCATCGGGTTAACTTTCAAAATTGCTTGGCGGTAGCGCAAGCGTTTCTTTTATACCTGAGTAGCTCATTTAATTTAGAATACTCTGTTGCATAATATTTCAAGGAGAAAAACGGTTTTTATGATGTTGTGTATGGAAGAAGAGTAGTACTAAAAGTACTGCTCTTTACTCGTTTTGAGTATTTGACACTATTCACCATATATGAGCATGAGCAAAAAAATCTTGCATCGATTGATGCAATATAGCATTTTTACAAAAGTTATTTATCTATTGTATTATAGTCATGTTATTAATATTACTATTATCAATATCTCACTCAAAAATAAGCTAGCTCAAACCTCGTATAAAAAAAACAATAGTTTTACTTTAACTCCAGTAAAAGTTAACATTTCAGCTAATTATATTGAGACTAATAGTTGCGGTGATGCACCAGCAAACAAGAATGCGATCGCTGATTTAGAAGAGAAATGTACTTTTATTCCTGAATACCATGCACCACTAAAAATTATGCTTCTGGGCGACTCTATTACCCACGGAGTCAAAGGAATAGATGATAGAGATAGTGGTGGCTACCGCCCAGAACTATGGCAAAAGTTTATTGCTGATGGATTACCAGTAAAGTTTGTTGGCTCAAAAACTAATGGTCCTGAAAACCTTGGAGATAAAACGCATGAAGGTCATCCTGGTTGGACAATAAAACAAATTGCTGCATCAATTGATACCTGGCTGAATACTACCCAGCCTGACTTGATTCTATTGATGCTCGGTACCAATGATACGAGTAGAAGTTCGCTTAAAACAATGATCGAAGATTTTAGTAATCTACTCGATAAAATTACTGCTTGTTGTCCTAAAGCCCAACTACTTGTTGCTTCAATTCCACCTATTCATCCTGCAGCCAAACCAGCAATTCGCAGTTTACGTGGAATGTATTTCAATGCGGCAATTCCTAGTATTGTTTCTTCTAAAAAAGCCCAAGGTAAAAAATTACATTTTGTAGATATGCAAAGCTTGAGTATTCAAGACTTGACATCTTCGTTCTCCCTTGATTTAGACAGAGGATTACATCCCAACACGCAGGGTTATCACAAAATTGCTAGTCTTTGGCACGATGCTGTGCTAAAAGTTCTTAGCGATCGCCAAGCTAACTTAGCTTGCTTGCGTTCTCAACGCTAATGTGTAAAAATTAATATTTCAAGAATTTATGCAATCAAATATCATACATAAAACTTCAATAAAAGACAAAAAAGAGCACCCGATTGTTAGCGTTGGATTACCTGTTTATAACGGAGAAGATTTACTAGAAAAAGCCTTAAAATCAATTTTATCACAAACTTATTCTAATTTTGAACTGATTATTTCTGATAATGCATCAACTGATAAAACTAGAGCAATCTGCGAAGCTTATGCAGCCAAGGATTCTCGAATTAAATACTTTCGTAATGAAAAGAATATTGGAGGACATAATAACTTCAACCGCGTTTTTGAACTAGCAACAGGTAAGTACTTCAAGTGGGCGGCACATGACGATCTATGTGCACCTGATTTTATAGAAAAATGTGTCGATGCACTTGAAACAAATCCATCAGTTGTTTTATGTTATCCTAGAGCTAAACTAATCAACGAACGCGAAGAAGTTTTACCGAATAATTGTGATGAGAATCCGTTCCTGACAAACTCATCAAAACCTCATATCCGCTTCCGCAATCTGATAATTGACTCGTTTGCTAAACCGCATCGCTGTTTACAGCTATTTGGAGTCATGCGTCGAGATATGTTGGCAAAAACACCTTTATTAAGAAACTATCCTGGCGCAGATAAAGTTTTACTCGTCAAAATAGCGCTGCTTGGACAATATTACGAAGTTCCTGAATACTTATTTTTTAACCGCCACCATGCCCAACGTGCGAGTAAAGCGCTATCAAATCCCTATTTACGTGCCACGTGGCTTGACCCAAGTTTGAAAGCTGGCAAACTCGTCTTTCCTCAAGGAAGAGTTTTTTTAGGATACATCAATTCTATCAACACTACTTCTTTAAGTTTATACCAAAAAATTTGTTGCTATTTGTATTTGTTTCACTGGTTATTGAAATACAAAAACGCACTTTTCAAAGAATTAATTAAAGCAGCAATATGGCCTATTTACTTCTCGATACAACGTAGAAGACTTGTCAAATCAAATCCCGAAAACGTTCCTTCTAGCTAACGGAGAACAGCATGAAATTTACTCAAACACCACTTGATGGTGCATACATCATTGATTTAGAAGAAAAACCTGACCATCGCGGTTTTTTTGCCCGCACCTATTGTGCTGAAGAATTCGCTGCCTACGGACTGAAAGCCACCGTCGCTCAATGCAACTTATCGTTTAACCACTACAAAGGAACGCTGCGCGGCATGCACTATCAAGTCTTCCCGGCGTGTGAAACGAAACTAGTGCGTTGTATCGCTGGGGCGATTTATGACGTGATTGTCGATATGCGTCCTGAGTCACCGACGTATTTGCAGCATTTTGGTGTCGAGTTAACCGCACAAAACCGTCGGGCGTTGTATGTTCCAGAGATGTTTGCCCACGGGTATCAAGCACTGACCGATGGTGCAGAAGTGGTGTATCAGGTGGGCGAGTTTTACACGCCTGGCTATGAGCGTGGGTTGCGTTATGATGACCCGGTTTTAGCGATTGATTGGCCACTACCAGTTAGTGAGATTTCTGCCAAAGATGCTTCTTGGGCTTTGTTGGATTCTTTGCTTGTAGGTAGCTATGCTTAAGTCTAGACCAGGATGCTTGCAAATTAAGTAGGTGGAATTGGATATTATACGCGTTGAGAGCAGGTAATTGGTAACAGGAAGGCTTTTAGCATTTGGCAATTAGCATTTAGCCACATAGATGCTTGACCGACGTTTTGCTTGGGAAACTAAAGGCGGCTGCGCTGGTTACCAATAATCGACTACTTAGTTCATTACTTAAATTGCACCAGAACTAAGTAAAGGCTGCATTATCCCTCTAGCAGGATATTTATCGATCCTATCTCCTTTCTCCCAAAAGGCTCATTAAATTTGGCTAGATAGACAAAAGCCACTATGGCATTAGTGGCTCGACTTTACCATTCAAGGTCTGAAATAGAGTTTTTTGTAAGTTACCACATTAACGCAATCGCTGACTAGCTTAAACGTTACTCAGGCTAGCCTGCGTTCGGCAACGGATCGTGCATCAAGAAAATTTGTAGTGCATTGTAACACATTGACTGTGCATTTTTTGGAGATAGGTATGTCTTCCCCAAATTTTATTCCTAGTCCAACTTCAGAAGTAAGTGTAAGCTCTTTGTATCAAGTGCCCATTCTGCAAGTGCGGTCGTGGCACTACATACTGCAATGTTTCAGTAAAAGAATTATTGATTTTCTTGGTGCTGGATTAGGAGTACTGTTTTTAAGTCCACTTTTACTGGCGATCGCCCTACTAATTCGTTTAGATTCTCCTGGACCAATTTTCTTTCGCCAGCATCGTATAGGACGAAATGGTAAAGCTTTCGTCATTTGGAAGTTTCGTACAATGGAGGTTAATGCAGAGGAAAAACTCAAAGAACTTGAGCAACTAAATGAGTCCGAAGGTGGCGTCTTATTCAAAATGAAAGAAGATCCACGCGTAACTCGTATCGGTAAATTCTTGCGCCGGACAAGTTTAGATGAGCTACCACAACTATTTAATGTATTGCAAGGCAGCATGAGCTTAGTAGGTCCTCGCCCTTTGCAGTTCAGAGACTACTACCTTGCGATCAAAGACTATCACGAAGACATGATGCAAAGAGCAACCATGTTACCTGGTGTGACAGGGTTGTGGCAGGTTAGTGGACGCAGTGAGGTCACTTTTAACGATATGCTCAAAATGGATCTGTTCTATCAAGAAAACTGGTCTTTCTGGTTAGACTTACGTATCCTCTGGCAAACAGTTTTAGTTGTTTTATTACGTAAGGGTGCTTATTAACTCAAAAAAACAAGTGTTGAGTTTGTTGCCAGATAGAGTGCGTGAGTTTACTAAATAGTTAGTACACAACTTGTTAGTACTTTTGAGAGTAGTGTGATATAGCGCTCAGGATAGAGGATAGTATGAGTAGTATCACTTCACTAATTTAGGTTTACTCGGTAGGTCAAATAGTCTTAAATTTAAATGTGGGATAGGTATCTTGTTGAGCGTTAAAATTACCAAGATAACTATCTCGCATTTAACTAAATTGACTGCCTAGCCAATCTTTAAACTTCTCATACAAAATTGACTGTACCTAAGTATAAATCATCATTTGACTGATATTATCATGCTTTAAATAGGCTATACATGTGTTCTTTAGAACACGCGATTTACCTTAAGATAAAAACACTTCAAAATTTAGAAAATCAGGGTTAGCAAATGTTTTGAATTGACTATAAAAATACAAAAGGATAGGTAACCCACTATGGAGAAGGAGCGAGTTAGAGTTTTTATTGGTTCAGGAGAAGCCAGTCTGCTAGAAAGAAAAACTTTGATTTACTCTTTACGCAAGCACTCCCAAAGAGAACTGGATATTTATGTATTAAATGGTACGCATAATTCTATTAGCTTAAATGATAGCGAGCCTTTTTTGGCTCCCATGTCACTAAAGATTAAGTATCGCAATGCAACTGAGTTTAGTCTTTATAGGTTCATCATTCCTGAAGTTTGCAACTATCAGGGAAAAGCCATTTATGTAGACTCTGATATAGTGTCCCTTACAGATATAGGTCAGCTCTTCGATACACCTATGAATGGGTGTGATTTTTTAGCGAAAAAAGGAGCACAAAAAGGATATCGAGGTAGCAATTTTTGGGGTCTCAGTGTCATGTTAATTGATTGCGAGAAATCTCGATTTGATTTGGAAAAAATTTTTAGTGAAATTGACCAAAAATTGTATACTCAGACCGATTTTATGGTTATGAACCAAACGTTTCTCTCTCATCACCCGTATACTATTGGAGAGCTAGATCCTGGTTGGAATATGCTTGACACTTGGGATAAAAACACCAAGCTCATTCACTACACAGGACTTTTCAGTCAACCTTGGAAATACCCAAATCATCCGTATGGCAACATATGGTTTAAGTACTTTAATGAGGCGGTTGCGTCTGGTTATATTACCAAAGAAGATATTTCTATAAGTTTACACAGAGCATATGTGAGAAAAGACTTGTTAAAGGGAAATTATTCTTTATGGGGGCGCGAGCAGAATTATATTAAACAGTTTGTGCGATCGCTTAAGTCTTCAAAAAAGAAGAAAGAGATAGAATCTAACACTACGAATATGTAAACCTAATCATTTCAGGTATTAATTGCAAACGAGCTAAAAACACGTTGCGTTGTAGCGATACACCAAAATACTCACTCAACTGCTACAACGCCTCTTTTTCTTTGTGTAATAAAGATTTAACTTTTAGGAAGTTTACTTTGGCAGTTGAGTTATCGCTGGTGACAGCGTATTACTCGCAGCATTTCCACCAATAATTTGCAAGCGTTGAGTCACCATCGTCATTCCATCTCCCCGCACAACGATCGCAGAAATCCAGCGATTATTTCCAGCAGATGGAGCGCGACCTTGTTTAAAAATACCACCAGCAGAAAGTAGTTCTAATTCAACGGGGACAGGATTCAAATAAGTTCCTGGCTTGATTGGTTCTTCAATAACTGCGCCTAAGAGATAATCTTCTCCTAGTGGTTCTTGGACGATGGCATCAAAGTTAAACTGTTGTCCGGCTTTAACTTGTTGTGGCAATCTTACCTCAACTGTCGGCGGCTTTGCACCTGCCCTTAACATGCTGCGTTCCCACAAAATATCCTGGCGGACTATTTTGTCATTTTCAACTCGCTGGCGCGATCGAATCGTTGCATTGAATAGCAAGTTACGATTGTCTTGCACTTGACTACCGCTAATATTTGTGATTGTCTCAGCAACGATCGCGCGTCCCTCTGGCTTCCACGATTCTACACGGGTTGTATATCTCAGCTGCGGGTAGCGCTGCCAAAGTTGCGTTAATGACTGCGCCATCGTTTGGTGTGTTAAGCCGTCAGTATGGGTGAAATTCGTTGCGTAGTATTGCATGACAGCATTAACATTGTGCGCGTTAGCCGCTGCATCAATTCGTGCTAGTAGGTTTGTCAACGCGGGAGGCGCAGCAGCTGGTGTGGGTGTTGTTTGGGCTGGAGTGCGGTGCGCTTGCAGTACTAAACCTGAAGTCATCAAGAACAGTGCTACCCAACTACTCGCTGACGACTTGTTCTGAATAATCATCTGGACGCGGGTTAAAAAAAGCATAAAGTTACGCATCGGTGATAGCTTGATATGTGATTACTATAAAACAGTTAATTGTTTCATCTTAAGCTAACCTGGGCGTTGACTTGGTAACTCAATGGCAACAAAATTATTAATTGCGGCAAGTGGTACTGGCGGACATCTGTTTCCGGCGATCGCACTCGCTGAACAACTACCAGATTACGAAATTGAGTGGTTGGGCGTTCCGGATCGCTTAGAAACACAGTTAGTTCCCACCCAATATCCACTACACAAAATCTCGGTTGCAGGATTTCAAGAACGCTTAGGCGTCAACACGCTACGCAATCTGAGTAAAATCGCGAAGTCAATTTTTCAAGTTCGTCAATTATTGCAACAAGGCTCATTTCAGGGTGTCTTCACAACAGGTGGTTACATCGCCGCTCCTGCTGTGCTTGCTGCGCGATCGCTCGGAATTCCCGTGATTCTCCACGAATCTAACGCCATTCCAGGAAAAGTTACGCGCTTTTTTAGCTCGTTTTGTACGGCTGTTGCGTTAGGCTTTGAACCCGCAGCCCAGTACTTACCGCGCATTCCCACAATTTATACGGGAACACCAGTGCGATCGCAGTTTTTAAGTTTGAAAGAACAATTACCTCCACTCGCTTTCTCTATTCCCGAAGATGCTTTTCTCATCGTTGTTGTTGGTGGTAGCCAAGGCGCAGTTGCGGTGAATCAACTGATTCGTGAATGCGCGCCAGCATGGTTAGACGCTGGAGTGTGGATTGTACACTTAACAGGAAACAACGATCCTGATGTCGCAAGTCTCCAACACCCGCAGTATTTTCCGCTACCTTTTTATGACAACATGGCAAGTTTATTGCACCGCGCAAATTTAGCGATCGGGCGATCGGGGGCTGGAACTGTTACCGAGTTAGCTATCACTCGCAAACCTGCTATTTTTATTCCCTTCCCCGCAGCTGCGGAAGACCATCAATTCTACAATGCTCAAGTTTTAGCTGCATCGGGTGCGGCGATCGTCTTTCGCCAAAAAGAATTAACTCCTGCACTGTTGCAACGTCAAGTCTTGGAATTGTTACATTCACCCGCCGACTTACAGAAAATGGCTGCTGCTGCGGAAAAAATAGCAGTTCCTGATAGCGCTGAACGATTGGCGAAGTTAGTGCGCGAATTAGTACATTAGTATTATTTAAGGCAAAACGCTAAAATGTGGGTTAACAGTTCGACGCAGCACTGACAAACTTTGCGAGACAATTATGCAAAGCGCGCAGCGATACTACACTCCAGAAGAATACTTGAAGTTAGAGGAGGCTGCTGAATACAAAAGTGAATATGCTGCAACCTACTCGCGCTTGATATTGAATCTTTCACAATATTGTGCAAATTGATGATTTACTCTTTCAGGAGCTAACCCAAACTGCTCTAAAGAGTACCGATGTACGCCATGCTTATGCTGAGGGTTTTGGGCTAGCCAAGTTTTGATATTTTCTGCCATTTGCGGATGAAAATCATAACCAAAATACGCATAAATCTGACGTACGGTACCAATCGGATCTTGTACGAGGTGATGGTAGTGTACGTCATAGAAGCGCGAAGACGTTTCAGAATCGCGGACTTGCATTTCGCGTTTTAAAGCTTTAGCAATGCGATCGCTCCAGTAGTTTCCTAAAGTTTTTGGTTCAATGCGATCGCTATAAATGCTGCGAACTATTGCTGTTAAACTGCATACAGAAGGAAGTACTTTCAGCGGATCGCGGTGCGTCTGTACAATACATGCATCGGGAAAGACTTTCATCAGTGTATCTAAATAAAATATATGGGCTGGTGCTTTGAAAACCCAGTGACTTTCTGGCGGATAATGCCATGCTAACAATTGCAACTGCTGGCGATAAAATTGATACGCTTTGAGCATATCGTAAGTTTCCATCCAAGTGGCGTAACTCTTCACGTTTGCCCGAATCTCAAAAATTAAGCTCGCAAATTCATGTTCAAATAAAGGGTTACATTCTTCAGGTCCGTGAGGGTTTAAGTTATGTACTGTCGCCAGTTGTGGTGCTAAAGTATTGTATCGTTGAACTAATTTTTCTACCTTGTGAATTCGCGGATCTCGATAACGGTTGTGGTACTCAGGAGGTGGTGAAGGGCTTACCATTTCCCATAAATGCAACCAGCGGCTTTTTGGATCTTGCGCTAATAAATTGTGAAGCAACGTAGTCCCAGCTCTGGGCATTCCTAAAATAAATAATGGTCGCGCGATCGCGACTTTTTGGATTTCTGGATAACGTTTGATATCTTCTTGAATACGCAACCGATTGGTTAGCAGTTGAATACATAACTTGCGCAGGAAATAGCGACCAAATAAGCTGAGTTCAGCGTCTTCTTCTAAAGATTTCAGTAGCATTCGTAGGGGAAGTCGAAAACTTTCGTCTCCCCAATCAGATAATCCAGTTTTACGGCTAGCAGTACTCAACAGCGATTCTTCTGAAAGGTTAACCAATCCAATGCCATTCTGTTTCAGTGTTTTTCCCGCCCAGTTGATTCCACGTAACCACAGAGGACGATAAGGATCTTCAAATGTAAGGCTGTATGAAGCTTTGGTCATAAAACTTTCTAAAGTTGCATCAGTTCATATTATTACTACAAAAAAAATTGACGAAATCCTTACAAATCAATCTTGATGAGATATAAAGTTTTGCATCGAAATGATATAACTGTGTCATAGTTCTGTTGCGATCGCCTTAATGTCCGAGCAAAAACTTGCCAGCGTCTGGAACTACAAACCTTGGTGGTGTCAACCTTGGTCTATTTTGCTGACCGGGGTGACTCTCATTGCTGGTAGTTGGATTTTATTTAAAACTTTGTGGTTAACGCTCCTCGTAGCTCTTCCTGTACTAACGTGGATGGGATTTTTCCTGATTATTTATCCCCGCTTAGTAGTGTATAACGATCCGTTAGAGAAGTAAGGCATACCTTATCGATTGCGTGTAGAGTTCACTAAGGTTTGTTCTTCGGAGATTTATTTGTAAAAAATCTAACCTGCAACAGTCGTTCGCGTTTTTTTCGGGCAGTTTCTTGCAGATCGATAATGCGATCCGTTTCATCTACAATTTCGCCAGTTAATACTTCTAATACATCTTCTAAGGTGATTACTCCTGCAACATTACCATATTCATCAACAACAACTGCTAAATGTTCGCGTGCTTCTAGGAAGTTTTTCAGGAGTTTATCTGCTCTAATTGTCTCAGGAACAAAGCGGACTTGACGCGTGAGGCTCGCAACTTTTTGATCGTTTTTTCCTTCAACCATCGCTGCTAGCAACTTTTGTTTAAGCGCAAATCCTAAAACTCGATCGATAGATTCTTCTACAACAATAATCCGCGTATGTTGTGAAGTAATAATTTCACGTTTGCACTCTGCAAGTGTTAAGTTTCCAGGTAAATAAGTCACAATAGTTCGCGGAGTCATCAAGTCTGCTGCTGTTAAATCATTCAATCGAAAGACACGCTGAATCATTTCCGCTTCATCGTCCTCGATAATGCCCTCTTGATAGCCAATATTTGCTAATAGTTTAATTTCTGCTTCGTTCGTAGTTGGTCTTCTTTTACCTTTAGTAAAAGGTAGTGTTGCTTTCTCTACAATCCAAACCAAAGGTTTTAATAAAAAAGTCAATCCCTTGACAGGAATTGCCGCAAGTAAAGATATTGGTTCAGCGTATCTTTCGCCAACAGTTTTAGGAACAATTTCACCAAAAATAATAATCAAAAATGTGAGAATTGCCGAGAAAATTCCTAACCACGTATCTCCTAAAACATGAGTGGCAACACTACCAATTACAATACTACCAACAATGTTGAAGATATTGTTGAGAATGACAATTGTAGCAATTGGACGACTAATTTTCTCTTTAATTGATAAGAGTGCAACTGCCGAAGGAATGTTACTCTGTGCTAACTGACGCGCCCGAATTGTAGATATCGATAGTAATGCAGTTTCTACACCGGAGCAAAGTGCTGAACCAGTAAGAATGACGAGAACAATGATAGCCAAAGTTAGCATATTATTTGGTTTGTTGCAGACAAACTAGAAACCATTTGCCCGCAAGAGTATTTTAAATATTTTAATTGACGACTTGACTACCATGCAGTCGCGGGTCGTCTGTATTATCAGCAGGTGCAACAGGTGCAGTAAACTTAGAAATTTGACCGCTACTACGTTGAGTATAAGGTAGGGGTGAATCAGCGACTAAAGCATCTAAATTGGTTGCCATAACCATACGGGGTTGTTCGCCAATACTTTGCGCGATCGCTTCGCCTGCTTTATTCAAAAACACAAAATGCGGAATTCCATCAACGCGATACTTCAGAATCTCTGGGAGCCACTTGCTATTGTCGACATTCAGCATCACAAAATTAACCGATTCGCCGTACTCCTGCTTGAGTTGTGCCATATCCGGTGCCATAGCTTGACAGCTAGTACACCAGTTTGCATAAAATTCGATCAGTGAGGGTTTGCCGTTACTCAACGCTACTTCTAACGGTACTGACTCTTGATCTAAGTGTGTTAGCGAAACGGCAGTTGTTTGATTTCTCAAGCCCAAGACGAGGGCAACACTTAGCGCGATCGCAACTAAAACAATCAAAAAATTTCTAACACGCTTTCCAGTATTCGCTTCTGGTGAACTCACACTCATAAAGTTTCGCTTAAAACTTGTTCAGCCACAACAATCTCAGTGTAACCGAAGCCGCAAAAACCCTTAGTACCTCCTGAGGTCGCTACACTAGAAGAGGCAAGGATTCCCTACAGTGTAAATTTGAAGTTGTGAAAAAGCGAGTTACGCTCACCTTTCCCAAACGCGCGGTACAAATGCCCGTTACTTATCGCTTAGCAAAAGATTTTAACGTGGCAGCAAATATTATCCGCGCTCAAGTAGCCCCGAATCAAATTGGTAAACTCGTTGTAGAACTATCCGGCGATATCGATCAACTGGATGCGGCGATTGAATGGATGCGATCGCTGCATATTCATGTTTCGCAAAGTGTCGCAGAAATCGTCATCGATCGAGATAGCTGCGTTGACTGTGGCTTGTGTACGGGTGTTTGTCCCACAGAAGCGTTAACGCTCGACCCGCAAACTTATCGTCTCACATTTACGCGATCGCGCTGCATTGTTTGCGAGCAGTGTATTCCCACGTGTCCTGTTGCAGCTATTTCCATAAATCTATAACTCAGCAGTGCCGTCTCGAAAACAGTTTCCGCTGTGGGGTCTGTATGTTCGTGAAACCAACGGAAAACAATTGGATGCTCGACCCCCAGTTCTCTAGCTAGTAGACTTTGGCTAATATTGTGTGTGTCTAATACTTGTCTGAGTGCTTGACCTGCTTTTCCCATAATTTCAACTATGACAAAATCAAACACAAGCGTTGACGCGTGTTGTAACAAAACCAACTTATTTATTTAAAGTAATAAAAAGTAAAGTGCTTAACGAGTTGACAAATCCAGCAACTGAGGGAAAAAATTGGAAAACAACATGGTAAAGTCTATAATTTAGACGTTCGAGACGTTATCTTATCTAACTCAGTGGGCTTGTGAAGTTCGCGAACTTCATCCGGTATTCGGTTTAGATTACAGCTATTAGCACCTGTAGAGGAGTGCAAAAACCATTTAATTATTTAAGTCGAGCAAAAACGGTTGACTCTAATTCGGTTAATCTAGCTTACCAACAACATTAATATCTTGAATCTTACGCAAGATGAAACACATCTGCAATGACATCGCCTTCGCCTTGTAGGCGCGATCGCGCAGGTGCATCGTATAAAACTAGCAAAGAATGAACAGAACTAATATTATCAAACAAAGTGATACCTTCTGCACGATCGTCACCATCTCCATAGGGAATATCTAACTCTACCTGAGGCTGTGACAAACTATTCTCAGATAAGTGTACGCCCTTTTCTAAACGATATACTCTTACAGGTCCGTCTAAGTCCATTGTTGGTCCTGCCAGTATTAATAAATCTTCTCCGTCTAAACATAAATCTCGAATACCTAAGCCTTTCAAGTAGATAAAGTGTTTTTTGTATTGCTGTCCTTCTGTACCAATTGCTTTTAAAACCAGCGTTTCTGGAGTGCTATTTTCTAACTCAATTTCCAGCATCACAGCCCAACCACGCAATACAGGACCTCGCATTCCTAAATAAATACGGTTTTCATAAACAGCTAAACCTTCAATATCAAATCCATTTTCTTTTCCAGGAATGGTTGCATCGATATAAGAACCTAGATGTGGATCGTTGACTAGCGCATCCATTAATAAATTACCACGTGGGGTAATTTCCAATTTAGCAGCAGTAAGCGTTCCCACGCCTTCTCGAACAAAAGACTTATATAACTCACCGTTAATTAAAGGAATTCTACCTAGTAAATAACGGTTAGGTTCTGATTCCAATTTAGTTAATCGGCTAACATTTTTTGCATTTGTTTTATCAGGTTTAGGCTTTTTTCGCTTCCAACTGTGCGAACCGACAAACCATAAATAAGGCTCTACGTAAGCTATACCTTCGATATCAATTTCTTGGTCTTCGGTTGCAGGTAAATCTATAAAATCTTTGACTCGAAACTGCTTGTGCTCTGTAAATAATTGTAATTCTGGATTGTAAGTTAATCGCTCGATGGATGACGTTTCGTCCGAGCCTAACCATAAATGCCGATCGGCAGTTAAACATACAGCAGAGAGATCTTCTCGATGTTCTCTAAATTCATCTTCAAAGCGAAGAATAATCTCACTTGGATTATTTTGGTCAGTCATGAATTATCAAATTAAGTTTTGTTTAATTATTAATCTTACTAAAGATTTTATTCTAAATATACTGATTGTAAAATTTATGTAGATTTAAATCTCTTTACAAATTAGCATTTTAGTGATATGTGTATCGAGAAGTGCAAGGGCTAATCGGACAAAAACTGCAGTCTTTGCATCAGCCGAACTATACAAAGGCAACTTTTGCAAAGATCTACGCGTAAGCTCTGTATTAAATTAACTCAAAGAACTTTCCGCAGGCGACAAAGATGCTCTAATCTCTAAAATAAGAAACGTACCTCAGGCACTTACTGGAGATTCAACTTATGGTTGCAGGGGAATTATTCATCTCAGAGGAGATGATGACTGCGCCGGAACATCCTTTAGCGAATCAACTAGAAGCATCTGTAGCAGAGTTTTTACAGGAATCGCCTGCAGAAATTCGCGAACAACAACGGCGCGATCGCATTCCTGGAATCGTTAAACGAATCGTACCCATCGATAATAATACAACTTGGGAATACTGGTGGTGCGTTCCTGGACGCACGATCCTACCCGAAGATTTAGAAGTATTGCAAAGCGATCGCCCGCGTGTCGAAGCAATTCTAGCGCGAATGGTTTGGCTATGGGGAGGGTACTGCTTCGGCGAACAATCAACGCACAGTCTAGCCGATAGCGAACCCATTTACGATTGGCAAAAAGTTTTAGATTTTGCCCACCAACAAAACCTCACGCCGGATATTCTCGACATCGATTATTTACCCGGAGTTGTGAACCGCCTCTACAGTCAACAATCTGATGCTGTCTCAAGTCGCGCTACTCCTGACTATGTCGCGGTAGAACCCGCGCATTGGCATGTTGAATTTTTTCAACTACAACCCGTTGATGGTGGCTACGAGTTAAAAGAACCAAAACAATTGTGTAGTTGCCAAATTTGGACAAGCAAGCCTTTTCTCAAACATATTGCTAGCGGAGAGATAAAAATTCCAGACACAGACTTGTGGTTGTCGCGCCCGCTTGACTTAACCATTCCCCCTTGGTCAGCATCAGAAATTGCTGTGTATTCGTAAAGTATTTATAATGGATGTCTTTGGCTATTGCCTAATACTTCGTTCACTCACACATCCTTTTCGAGCTTGAGTCGTTCCACTCAAGAGCGTAGCAACCATGACACTAATTACCAATAAAGCTCATACCTTAGGAGACTGGGCATCCCTAGCAATTCAAAAACATTTTGAGAAATTTCTCAAGCACGAAGCCAACGTCCTCAAAGACAAACATCCTGAAGACTTACACCAAATGCGCGTGGGTATGCGTCGTCTACGCAGTGCAATAACTGGATTTGCACCAGCCATTGACTTGCCAAAACCCGCACAAGAAAAAAAAATCGGCAATATTGCTCGCATTTTAGGTGAATTACGCGATCTCGATGTCTTGCGCGAAGCGTTAGAGAAAAAGTATCAGCCGACTTTACCAGGAAAAGAAAAAAAGTCGCTGGATAAAGTTCTCTCTCAGCTAGATAAACGACGTGCTCAAGCGTTTGCTCAAGTCAAAACAACCTTAGAAGGCGACGCTTATCAGTCCCTCAAGCAGTCTTTAACAAAATGGCTCAAGCAACCTTCGTATCATCGAATTGCTCATATGCCAATTCAGGAAGTCTTACCAGACTTACTCTCACCACAAGTCAGTCAATTACTTCTACATCCTGGCTGGTTAGTTGGTACTGAAGTCAAAGACGGCGAAATACATATCCTACAGGATCTCTCGCCAGCAATGGTAGAACAGCAACTTACAGAAGATGGTCCGCTGCTGCACGATTTACGCAAAGAAGCAAAGCGTACCCGCTACCAAATGGAAGTCTTTAGTGACTTCTACGGCGAAACTTACAATACTTATCTCGAAGAAGTTAAGCGAATTCAGAGCATTTTAGGTCAAATTCAAGATAGCTTTGTTTTAGCTGAGTTTATGACAGATTCTTTGCGCTCAGAAATGAAAAGCCATTTACCAAACTTGGCGAACCAACTCACAGGCGCAAATTACCAATCATGGCAAGAGTGGCAAAGTATCCATCAGCGGTACTTGAACCCTGAAACAAGAAATAACTTTCGGGCAATGATTTTGCAGCCGAATGCAGAAATCACTCAATAAGGCAAATTCGATGGCTAGCTTGGTGACTAAAGTCGCAGCTAGAACAATAAAGTCCACCTGCGTGGACTTGCTAGCCCAACTCTAGGAGAACCTCTCAAAGTCCCCCACAAGTGGGGGATTTACGGGGCTTTATACGCTAACGATTCAAACTTTCGCTTCTTCCTTCACAAGCTTCTCCCAACCTAAATCTTTGAGATTATTATTACGACGTAGCGGACGAGTTACTAATTCCAGAATGTCACGCGCGTTAGTAAAGCCATGAATTTGTGCAAAAGTAAACTCAACTGACCATTTCGTGTTAATTCCCCGTGCTTCCAAAGGATTAGCGTGCGCCATCCCAGTAATTACTAGATCGGGATGGAGTTCTTTAATGCGTTGAATTTGATTGTAGTTATCTGGCTTTTCCACAATCTTAGGTAACGCCACACCCATTTCTTGGCATGTTTTCTCTAATAAAGCTAATTCTGCAGCTTGGTAGCGCTTGTCCATATAAGGAATACCAATTTCTGGCACTGTCATACCGCAGCGAATTAAGAAACGCGCTAGCGAAATTTCCAGCAAGTTATCGCCCATAAAGAACACTGACTTGCCACGAATTAACTGAAGATAGTCTTCTAAACTTGCCCAAATTTGTGCTTCGCGTTCTTCTAATCCTTTAGGAGTTACGCCAAAGACAGAACAAATTTTTTCTATCCAAGCACGACTACCATCAGGACCAATGGGAAAAGGCGCGCCAATGAGTTTACACTTGCGTCGCCGCATTAGTGTTGTGGCTGTTCGACTCAAAAAGGGGTTGACACCCGCAACATAATAACCTTCTTCTAAAACTGGCAATTCCGCATAACGCTTTGCAGGAAGCCATCCAGAAACTTTGATACCCTGCTTTTTCAGTTCCAACGTTAATTGCGTCACTACCGGATCGGGAAGCGAACCAAACAAAACGAGTGGTGGATGATTGACGTACTCAGCTTCTTCTTGCGCAACTTCTTCTTTTTTCTTGCCAAAGTTGAGTAGTTTTTGAATCGCGTTGCGATCGCTTTTTTCCGCTTCTGGTGCTTTATCTGGACAGCGTACTGCCATTGCGGCGAGTACCGTATCTTCCCCTTGGGTAAACGCGTAATCTAAACCATTCGCCCGCGCTACCACAATTGGAATTCCGATTTCGGCTTCTAGCTTTGGCGCTAAGCCTTCCAAATCCATTTTGATAATTTCAGTGGTACAAGTCCCAATCCAAACAATTACGCTAGGGTTGCGATCGCGCTTAATTTGCAAACACAACCGCTTTAATTCGTCATAGTCATTCAACTGCGCCGAAATATCACCTTCTTCTAACTCCGCCATTGCGTAACGAGGTTCGGCAAAAATCATCACCCCCATCGCATTCTGCAAAAAGTAACCACAGGTTTTCGTACCAATCACCAAAAAGAAACTATCTTCGATCTTCTGGTACAACCACGCTACACAGCTAATTGGACAAAAAGTATGATAATTTCCAGTTTCGCACTCAAAATTTAAAGCTTCAGCTTGCGCAACACTCATAACCTCTCCCCTTATTTTTCTAATATCGGCGCGTGAAAGTAATTGGCTATTAGCAATCAGCCATTAGCCATTAACTATTAGCAATGTCGTCAAATTATTAAAAGTTTGGAAATAAACGCGAAATTACATCACCATTACTGCGCTGATTACCTTCAGGTGCGGCTTCTTCTTGGCTGGATTCCTCATAGTAAGGACTGACTGTTTCCTCATATGGCATATCGCTTAATTGTGTCAGCGATTGAATAACGGTGACAGTTTCTGTGACACCTTCATTTTGTGGTGGTAGCATGTTTGCAATTTCTGCATCCGATAAAGGTGATTCTTGATTTGGTTCAGTTGTGGGTTGTTCGCTAACGGGTATCGGGTTATTTTCTAGCGCTAAGTTAGGGTCAAAATTTAACTCTAAAACTTCAATAAGGCTATCCACATCTGGATTTAGCTTAGAAAATGGCAGCATTAACTGCGCTATTTGCGGTTCTAGGGCATTTACAACGCCTAGGATGAGGTAAGATGCTGGTCGTTTGCCACCGTCAGGAGTTGCTACAGACGCTGCATCCATGTACAAATTAAGCCAAGAACGATTTGCTTGAAAGAAACGCAACCACTTCTCTCTCAAGGAAATTTTTAAATCTTCAAAAAAAGCCATGGTCTCTTTTCCTCATCCTGAGAACTAGCTTGATAATAGCGACTGGAGAGTAACAGTTAGCTGCTTACGATACCACTTAGTGCAAGTAAGTGAGTAAAAATCAACATAACTTAAAGGCTAGGAGTTGTTAGCAATGGCTCGTGCGAGCCGACTGACGACTTTTTGATTTTCTCCTTACTAAAAGCTAATGACTAACAGCTTTCAAACCATCATCAAATCTAGTTCTTCTTCTTGACTCATTACCTGTGGTTTAGCGGGATTAAGGTAAAAGTCAGATAGCAACGAGAATAACTCGCGATCGGGAGCGTCATTTGGAACCACTCCCTCTGGACGCGCCAAGATTTGATCTGCAATATTTAAGTAGTAGTCGCAAACATACTCTAGCGATGGGTCGCGTTCCGCCATCTCAAACAAAGTTTTGCCCTTAACGCGCGAAACGCGAATATCTTCGATTAAAGGTAGAACTTCCAATACGGGCATTGGCACGGATTCTACGTATTTATCAATTAAATCGCGCTTTGCTGTGCGGTTGCCGATTAAACCAGCTAAACGCAAGGGGTGCGTGCGGGCTTTTTCGCGGACAGAAGCTGCAATCCGGTTTGCTGCAAACAAAGCATCAAAGCCGTTATCTGTGACAATCATGCAGTAATCTGCATAGTTGAGTGGCGCGGCAAATCCGCCACATACAACGTCGCCTAAAACGTCAAATAAAATCACATCATACTCATCAAAGGCATTAAGTTCCTTGAGGAGCTTAACTGTTTCACCGACGACATAACCGCCACAACCTGCACCAGCGGGTGGTCCTCCTGCTTCCACGCAGTCTACACCACCATAGCCTTTGTAAATCACATCTTCAGGCCAAACATCTTCGTAGTGGTAATCTTTTTCCTGAAGCGTATCGATAATTGTGGGAATCAAAAATCCTGTAAGTGTAAAAGTACTATCGTGCTTTGGGTCGCAACCGATCTGCAAAACCTTTTTGCCGCGTTTAGCTAGCGCGACCGATATATTACAGCTTGTTGTGGATTTCCCAATGCCACCTTTTCCGTAGACCGCAAGTTTCACGTTGAGTTGGCTCCTATCGTTGTATCAATTCCTTGAGCTAGAGAAGGAAATTTAGCTAGCTTGTTTGATCGCATTATTGTCCAACTTACACGCAAAAGAAAGAGGTCTTAAGGATAAATAGAAATGTAAAGCAGAGTAATGAAACTCTTTTTCGAGGATGATACCCAAAAATCTGTATGATACTTACTCAACTTTAAATAAAACGTTTTTAATAGGTTTAAGATTTTATCTTTATAAAAAAAGTAACAAAAGACAAAATAAGTATTTCTTACCGGAAAAGTAGCGTTTGGACACGCAATCAACAGTAGCGTGCAAGCAGTACCTAAAAGCTTTACAGGTTCAAAATGCTATGGTAAGTTACGATCTTCCTGCTTGGGAAACCACGTACTGCTATTGAGAAAACTGGGCGCAAATATCTGTAAAAAGCGATCGCCCAAGCGTTAAGTTAAAAATCATAAATTTTTAGAAAAATGCCGAAAATCAATCTAGTTGAGCGGTATTGCTAATGCTGAGTGTTGCTGACAAAATTGGATCGCAGCATCTGCCGCCAAAGGTTTACTAAACAAGTAGCCTTGCATGCCATCGCATTTGACTGCGTGTAAAAATTTTAACTGTTCTAAAGTTTCAACACCTTCAGCAATCACGTTTAATTCTAACCCGTGTCCGAGCGCGACGATTGATTTAATTATCGCTGCATCTTTTTGATCCGTCGTGATATCGTTGACAAATTCACGCGCCACCTTTAGTGTATGTAGCGGAAAACGCCGGAGTGTCGCTAGCGAAGAGTAGCCAGTGCCAAAATCATCCATCGCAATGGAAACGCCCATGTCTTTTAGTTCTTGAAGAACGCTGATTGTGAAGTTGACATCTTGCATTGCAATGCTTTCCGTAATTTCAACTTCTAGATAACTTGGATCGAGTCCTGTTTCAGCAAGAACGCGAGCAATAGTTTTTGATATTTTTTGTTGAAACTGGCGTGCAGAAAGATTCACCGCAATCCGCATCGGTGGTAACCCTGCAAGTTGCCAAGCGCGGTTTTGCGTACAAGCTGCTTGCAGCACCCACTCACCAATTGCTCCGATTAATCCGGTTTCTTCTGCTAGCGGAATAAACTGATTGGGAGGAACTAGCCCTAACTCTGGATGTTGCCAGCGAATCAATGCTTCAAGCGCGACGATTTGACCAGTTTTTAAATTGAGTTGTGGCTGATAGTGTAACAAAAACTGATCGTGATTTAATGCTTTATAAAGATGATTTGCTAAAACAAGTTGCTCTAAGGCTTTTTTATTCATCTCCGGCGCGTACAGCTGAAAGTTATTTTTTCCTTGCTGCTTAGCGCGGTACATCGTCGCATCTGCATTTTTGAGAAGCGTTGCTGTATCTTCGCCATCGTAGGGTGCTAAGGCAATACCGATGCTGGTTGTGATGTGTAGTTCGCAATCGCCAATCCGAAACGGAGTTGCAAACGATGATAAAATTCTTTGTGCGAGTTTAGCCGCTTCTTCTGGACAGCTAATTTGCGGTAGTAGCAAGGTAAATTCATCGCCTCCCCAGCGGGCGATCGTATCGCCTTCGCGCAAACACCCTAGCAATCTTTGCGCCACACTTTGTAGTAGCTCATCTCCTACCGCATGCCCTAGCGTATCATTGATTGTTTTGAAGCGGTCTAAATCAAGAAACGCCACAGCTAACATTTCACCCCGTCGATACGCTTGTGCGAGTGCTAGCGACAGTCGATCTTCAAAAAGTATGCGATTTGGTAGCCCTGTGAGTGGATCGTGCGATGCTTGATGGCGAAACATATCTTCTACGCGTCGCTGCATCACCGCCATGTACAAATGATTTCCTAGCGCTTGTGCAAGTTTAACTTCATTAAGACTCCACGCTTGCGCTTGTCCTTTTTTAATTTCGCGCCAGGCTGCAAACGACTCGCGCGGACGAATATTGCGTTCATCGTGGTTAACTTTCCCCGCCCACAAAGTTTCGGTTTCGATTTCATTGCGAAAAATCGTAAAACATCCGACACAATTTTGACGATACTGCAACGGCATAATCAAGATTGAGCGAATCGCCGTTGCCATAAAAGCTGAAGCCAACTCGAACTGCGGTTCTTCATACAAATCGCTAATTGTTCGTAAATGGGGCATTGCTGAAGGTATAATGCATTCAGTGGATACTCCGATATTTTCTTGTGTCGATAAGTTCGGTAAACGCAACTCTTTATATTTATACTGAGGAGGGTTGACAGTTGCTTGTGGGAAGCCCATTATTTGCTGCCAATACGCACTTTCTTCCAGTTTACAGCACGGTTGCTCGCCACAAGTATATAATTGCGCCGGCTCGCCCGTCGGCTCTGCGGTAATGTACAGCCTACCTCCAGAACCTTGTAAAGCTTTGACAATCTCTTCTAAAACGGTTTGGCGAATTTCTGTCACGCTTGCAGGAGAATGCAGCAAGCAACTAATTTGATTCAACGTTGCTTCGTGCTGCACTTGTTGGCGTGTTTGCTGCAACAAATTCGATTGAGAAATTGCAATCGATAGTTGATCGACAAGCAACTGTACCACTTCCAATTCTCTTTGAGAAACCTGTCGGGGTTGACTGTGATGCGAAACGAGCAAGCCCCAAAGCTGATTTTGGTGTAAAATTGGTAACGTGAGCGAAGAGTATACGCCCATATTGGAAAGATATTCTGCATGACAAGGATCGATCGGGCTATAGCGAATATCTTCTACTAACAGGCTTTCTCCGGTTTCTGGGCTATCAAGTTGATTCAGGGCTTTTCTTTGGGCGATAACATCCACAATGACGCGTTGGCGAGTTTTTACAAACATCTCCCGCGCTTGCGGTGGTATATCATCAGCAGGGAAATGTAGTCCTAACAGTGAAGGAAGCCGCTTACCGTGTATTGATTCTGCAACGACTTCACCACTCCCATCCGAATCAAATCGATAAATCTTCACTCGTTCTGTATTGAGAAACGCGCGTACTTCCTCAACAGTCGTTGTCAAAATTTCTTGCAATTCCAAAGATTTACGAATACGACTAGTAATGCGATTTAGTACCCCTTCTTGAGCGCAAACACGGCGTGCTTTGCGTTGCGATCGTCCCATAAATACAGCACCCTCTCTGTTAGGATAAATATTTACCCTATTTTTAAGAAAAATTAAGTTTTATTTTATACGATATCAGCAAGCTATAAAGAAAAGCAGTGTAATGCCTTTCTCTCAAAAGATATGTATTAAAAATGTCAATATCCTAGTAATATTTTGTAACCCAGAAAAATAGCAATTCAAAACCGCAATATTACGTAGGTTATTGCATAAATAAGAACAATTCAAAATTCACCTGTTGCCAGTTCATTAAGTTCAGCAATATCTTTTAAGGATTGCCAGCCAGCTTGCCACTGCGAACGGTCTTTAAGTAATTTAGCATTCAGCCAAAACCGCACATTAGGATCGCACGCTGCAACCATTTCTGCAAACAACCACTTACCTTCATTTTTGCGGTTGACAACTACAAAATGACGCCAGCCATCGACTTTTTGCTGTGCCGTCCACTTGGAGCCAACTAAATAAGGAAACTTCTGCTTTTTTTTTACCATGAGAGGAGGGATGGAGAGCAGGGGAGCAGAGGAGAATAAGCAATTACGATTTTCCTCGATCCTACACCAAGCACCAACTAGAGACTTGTAACCAGAACCTCTAGGATACCCTATTGAACGGAAATTCCCACGCAGAAATACGCGAACACCGATCCAAGCGATAGTCAGCTTCTTTTTACAATGACCTATAAGGGATAGCAGTTAGCCTTTTTTTATATTGACCACTCTGTGCTCTCTGCGTCTCTGTGGTTTGTAACTCACACTAGCACTCAGAGGGAATTCAGAATATGCAACCAACCAATCCAAATCAGTTTACCGAAAAAGCGTGGGAAGCGATCGCCCACACGCCAGATATCGTCAAAGCCGCACAACAGCAGCAGATCGAAAGCGAACACTTAATGAAAGCGCTGCTCGAACAAGACGGCTTAGCCAGCAGTATCTTAACGAAAGCTGGAGTTAACGTCCAAAAAGTCCGCGATCGCGCCGAACAATTCATTCAACGTCAGCCGAAAGTTTCCGGTAGTGGAAGTTCTGTATATTTAGGACGTAGCTTAGATACACTACTCGATCGCGCCGAAAACTATCGTAAAGAATTAGGCGACGAATATATCTCAATTGAACACTTATTATTAGCCTACGCTAACGACGATCGCTTTGGTAGAAGTCTATTTCAAGAATTCGGGTTAGACGAAGCAAAACTCAGGGGTATCATTAAACAAGTTCGAGGAAGTCAGAGAGTGACTGACCAAAATCCAGAAGGTAAATACGAAGCACTAGAAAAGTATGGACGCGACCTCACGGAAGCCGCGCGTCAAGGTAAACTTGACCCAGTGATTGGACGCGATGATGAAATTCGCCGTACAATTCAAATTCTTTCCCGCCGTACTAAAAATAACCCTGTCTTAATTGGCGAACCTGGTGTTGGTAAAACCGCGATCGCTGAAGGGCTCGCGCAACGAATTGTTGCAGG
The DNA here is from genome assembly GCF_002939305.1 of Chroococcidiopsis sp. TS-821. Classification (NCBI taxonomy): domain Bacteria; kingdom Bacillati; phylum Cyanobacteriota; class Cyanophyceae; order Chroococcidiopsidales; family Chroococcidiopsidaceae; genus Chroococcidiopsis; species Chroococcidiopsis sp. TS-821. The sequence continues at coordinate 52,541 of NZ_MVDI01000003.1, forward strand.
TGACGTTCCGCAGTCGCTTAAAGACCGCAAACTTATCGCCTTAGATATGGGCGCCTTAATTGCAGGTGCAAAGTTCCGCGGTGAATTTGAGGAACGTCTCAAAGCCGTACTTAAAGAAGTTACCGAGTCGCAGGGTAAAATTATTCTCTTCATCGATGAGATTCACACCGTTGTTGGTGCAGGTGCGACGCAAGGTGCAATGGATGCAGGAAACTTGCTTAAACCTATGCTCGCACGCGGTGAGTTGCGGTGTATCGGTGCGACAACATTAGATGAATACCGCAAATACATCGAAAAAGACGCAGCCTTAGAACGCCGTTTCCAACAAGTCTATGTCGATCAACCTTCGGTAGAAGATACTATTTCGATTCTACGCGGACTCAAAGAACGCTATGAAGTCCACCACGGGGTAAAAATTTCTGATAGCGCCCTCGTTGCGGCTGCAACACTGTCGAGTCGTTACATCAGCGATCGCTTTTTACCTGATAAAGCGATTGACTTGGTAGACGAAGCCGCTGCGCGGTTGAAAATGGAAATCACCTCCAAACCCGAAGAACTCGATGAGATCGATCGCAAGATTCTCCAACTCGAAATGGAGAAACTATCTCTCCAAAAAGAAAGCGATCCTGCTTCGCGAGAAAGATTAGAAAGACTCGAAAAAGAACTTGCCGATCTTAAAGAACAACAACGCGCGCTGAATGCGCAATGGCAGTCTGAAAAAGACATTATCACGCAAATTCAAGCGATTAAAGAAGAAATCGACCGCGTGAATGTCGAGATTCAGCAAGCCGAACGCGACTACGACCTCAACAAAGCTGCAGAATTGAAATATGGTAAGCTAACAGACTTGCATCGTCAGCTAGAAGAAGCCGAAACTAAACTTTCGCAAACTCAAACGACAGGTCAATCGCTGTTACGCGAAGAAGTCACTGAGGCGGATATCGCGGAAATCATCTCGAAGTGGACGGGAATTCCGATTAGCAAGTTGGTGGAATCGGAAAAAGAGAAGCTGCTGCACTTAGAAGACGAACTTCACCGTCGCGTGATTGGACAAAATGAAGCAGTCACAGCCGTTGCTGATGCGATTCAGCGATCGCGTGCAGGTTTAGCAGATCCCAATCGTCCAACAGCAAGTTTTATCTTCCTCGGACCCACAGGCGTTGGTAAAACCGAACTTGCCAAAGCACTTGCGGCGTATCTATTCGATACCGAAGAAGCCATGGTACGCATTGATATGTCCGAATACATGGAGAAACACGCAGTTTCGCGCTTAATCGGTGCGCCTCCAGGATACGTAGGTTACGACGAAGGCGGACAGTTAACCGAAGCAATTCGCCGTCGCCCGTATGCTGTGGTTCTCTTCGACGAAATCGAAAAAGCCCACCCTGACGTATTCAACGTCATGCTGCAAATTCTTGATGATGGACGTGTCACTGACGCGCAAGGTCATACAGTAGACTTCAAGAACACGATCATTATCATGACGAGTAACATCGGTTCGCAGTACATCTTAGATATTGCTGGCGATGACTCGCGTTATGACGAAATGCGCAGTCGCGTGATGGAAGCTATGCGCAGTAGTTTCCGTCCAGAGTTTCTCAACCGCATTGATGAAATTATCATCTTCCATGCCTTACAAAAAGAAGAGCTGCGGCAGATTGTACAACTACAAGTCCAAAGACTCGAACAGCGTCTTGCAGAGCGTAAGATGTCGCTGAAACTTTCCGACGCAGCCCTTGACTTTTTAGCCGAAGTAGGTTACGATCCTGTCTTTGGTGCTAGACCACTCAAGCGGGCAATTCAGCGCGAGTTAGAAACTCAAATCGCTAAATCAATCTTGCGCGGTGAATTCAACGACGGCGACACTATCTATGTCGATGTCGAAAACGAACGTCTAGCATTTAAGCGCTTACCTGTTGAATTATTGACGATGTAATGCATTAAAATAAGGTGGGGCAACCCACCTTTGATTTATATAGCAAACCTGTTTTACCTCTGAGCTGTAGTCTGCGTAGCGTCCCCTGACCTGTCTTATCTACCACAGATGATTCGTCGCATTTGCCGCATATTCTCTGGTAGTTCTAGATGCATTGCTTGCTGAATAAACATAGCAGGGATGGGAATGTTAGGTGTGGCTTGTACTGCATACGTCAACACTGTACCGCTTTCGCAATCTTCTAATTGCAATTCTGCAGTAAAATCATGAAACGTTCCTTGTTCTAACCGAAACTGAATTCGCCGCTGTAGAACTTCAATGACGTTGAGGTAAACTTCAACTTGCGCTGTAAAAAGAAAAAAGGCTTTTTTCGCAACTTGATATAAACGCTTTGTTTCGCCGCGTTGTAAAACTTCGCTTTTAATTACATCAGGAAAGTATTGCACCCAGCGGGGATAGTCAGTTATCTGCTGCCAAACTTGCGATCGCTTCAATGGTAAGTACATCGCAGCTGTCACCGCGCCACCCCACGCAGAATGCGATCGCGTTTCTACTAAAATTTCACCTTGTAAAAGGGCTATTTGCTGAACTTGACTCCAGGAGGATGGAAGTTCAACTGTATTGGGTACAGAAAGTGCTTTCATTCGACTTCAGCTACTCCTCAACACCTGATAAATAATTTAAGTATTTATACTTAGTTTTTCGTCTGCAGCAGTTGCTCATACTGCCCAATTTACCTACACAAATATAAAGAAATAGTAAAGTTAGTGTAAAGGTTCAGAGAAATTACAGAGAACTGGCTAAGAAGTCAGAACTCTGGAAATTTCAACTCTAATAAATCACAAATTCCCTAATTCAGCTACTCTAAAAATGTTGTAAGAAATACAAAAAAATGGTAATCTTAAGCAAAGACTAGTAGGGTTGATAGTCTTGCTCATCACTGCATAAAGTTGTCAATAAAGAATAAAATTAACTCTCAATTCAATATTTCAAATTAAGTCTATTTAAGAGGAAAAAGTGAGCCGCACTCGTCGCTATCGTACTATCCGCGCCGCACAACTTTTTGTTATCTTTGTAGGAATTACAATTCTTGTTTGGATTCTCCGAGGCTTAGGAATTTTAACATTTATTCCTGGGGGAATCCTTTTGATATTCATTCTATTATCTGTCATTACAGGAATTTGGAGTCGATTTCAACGATGAAAGTGTTGATTGCGAGTTACAAACGTCTGGCTGATATTACGAACTAATTGAAAGAAAAACTTAACCTTTCTAACACAGAATTTTAAAGATATGTAGCACGAGACACAGCAGAAGAATCAATCTTATGGACGAAGATGTAAAAAGCAGTCACTGGTATGCTTCCTGATTAGTTGGAAACATAAGGGAAAAAATGACTGCAACAGATACAAGTGTAATGCAGCCGAATGCTGCTGAATTTCGCAGTGTTTCTGCTATTTTTAAAAACCGCGAACAGATCGATGGCGTAATTCGCCGCTTACTTGACCGAGGAATTTCGCGCGACGATATCTCAGTAATCGGAAAAAATTTCCACTCGGAAACTAAAATTGCTGGTTTTATTACTAAAAAAGACGTTATCCTTGGCGGATTGAAACAAGGAGCAATCTTTGGCTCGCTCTTTGGTTCAGCGCTAGCTTTATTAACAGGAGTAGGCGTTCTATTTGTACCGTTTGTTGGTACTTTAGTCGCCGCAGGTCCCTTAGGTGCGGCTTTGTTAGGCGCTGCGGGAGGTGCGATCGCAGGTAGTGCGGGTGCGGGTTTGGTATCCGCCTTAGTCACGCTAGGAATGCCAGAAGACAAAGCAGCAGTATATCAAACTCGCATCGAAGCAGGCGACTTTTTGGTGGCGGTAGAAGTCCCCGCAGATAAAACAGGTGAAATCCAGTTACTGCTTGAAAGTGCAGGTGGTGAAGAAACGCACGTTAACGAAAAAGCTTTACCCCGCAGACGCACAGGGCAAATTGAAAGTGCAGCAGACTTATCGCCAGAAGTGCGATCGCACCTTTCTGAAGACGCACAGCGCGCATTTATTGCCAACTACAACAAAGCATTGTCAGAAACAGGTGACGAAGAAAAAGCTGAACATCAAGCTTGGGATGCAGTTTGCGAACAATACGAGCAAGATGAAAATGGCATTTGGTCTAAAGCAAAATCAAGTATCTAGTAACTCTATATTTTGCTAGATAATTAATGACAAGCCTCTGAAATGAAGCAGGGGCTTTTGATGTTTTTGTAACATCCTAATGAAGCTTGGCGAATAAATTCACAGCTTAAAAACAAAGTTCGCGTCAGGGCTAAAAGCTAACCAGAACAGGGTTTTTGCTCTTTTATGCTGTCCTAACTTTTCCTTCGATTGCTATAAAAGTCTAATTTTTTTGAAACGTACAGGTGAAACAGGTGCCTGACTTATCGATAGACGCATGGCTATCCAAACAAACATAAATTTACAGTTAAATATTAGGTTTGCTAAACTTTACACTTTGTTCGTCCTTTAGCTCGATTTGCAAACTTAGTATCAAAGGTGTAGAGTACAGAACAGCTTTGACTTTGTGATAAGTGTAGTGCATCGGCAAAATCTAAACTATTCTCGTGCCACTGCAAAACTTGGACTATTAAAGTTGCGTTTGTCAGATGAACATTAGGCAAGTCGAGAAGGTTCCTAAATGTTTGGTACATTTCATTATATTTGAAATTGTAAGTAAAACGTAATACTTATTCAGTCCCAAGCAGAACTGTATCTGGAATAAAGATGTCTTGCTCCTAAAATAACTGGAAACTTTTTTGGTACTGCTTGTGTCAAGAGAGGGACAACAATGTTTGCATCAACTGCGATCGTGCCACTGTTGCATCACTCCTTGGCGAATTGCATCTTCTAGCTCATTGAGACTTTTTGGTTTTCCCCTATAGCTTAAACAGCCTGCGACCTGCGCTAAAGTTGTCTGTGCAAAAGGTTTTTTAGGTTTAAGGAGGATACCATCGCCGACATTAATCGCAATCAGTTCTTGACCAACTTCCCAATGATGAGCAGCACGCAAGGCTTTTTTGAAGATTGAGTACTCAACAAACTCTACGCCTACCACATGGTGAGAAATCTAGGTTCTGGCAAAGGATTGCAGAAAAATGGATTTGTTCAAGAAGGAGTGTTACGCCAGTGAGTCTAAAAGTGAGGAGTCTTTGAAGATGTCAAGCTATGCGCAATTCTGCGAAGTGACTGGCAAGAGAAAGTAGCATAACGCTAGGGTTGATATGTAAAATCGTAGACCGAGAGGAAATTTCAGGTAAATTGCAACCGTTAATCGTTGTTATTGGAGGAGGCGCAGCGGGTTTTTTTGGTGCGATCGCCTGCGCGCAAGCTCATCCACATACCCAAGTCATCATTTTAGAAGCAAGTCATCAACCATTAGCCAAAGTGCGTGTCTCTGGTGGTGGAAGATGTAATGTCACTCATGCGTGTTTTGAACCAGCCGCCTTAGTACAAAATTATCCGCGAGGTGGTAAAGCTTTACGTGGAGCATTTACGCGTTTTCAAAGCCGCGATACTGTTAATTGGTTCGCCGCACAAGGAGTCAAACTGAAAACTGAAGCTGATGGCAGAATGTTTCCTGTCACCGATGACTCGGCGACGATCGTTGATTGTTTGATGCAAAAGGCGATCGCTTTAGGAATCAAAATTCGTACAGGCGCAGCGGTGGTTTCCGTTCAGGTACTTGATGGCGCAACTTCAAGATTTGCAATTCAACTGAAATCAAAAGAAGTGATTCTGTGCGATCGCGTATTACTTGCGACAGGTAGTAACAAAGTCGGTTATCAAATTGCCGCATCTTTAGGACACCACATTGAATCGCCTGTACCATCCTTGTTTACATTTAATATTCTCGATAAAAATTTACGCGAATTAGCTGGAGTGAGTGTCGATAGCGTCCGTTTAAGGTTAACTGTTGGTAGCCAAAAACTCGAACAAACAGGTCCATTGCTCATCACCCACTGGGGCTTAAGTGGTCCTGCGGTTCTCAAACTTTCTGCGTGGGGGGCGCGGATGCTGTATGACGAGAAATATCATGCATCTGTGACAATCAATTGGCTTCCACAGAGTAACCCTGAAGATCTCCGCCAAAAGTTACTTGCCGTTAAAACCGAATGGGCAAAACGGGCGATCGCCAGTCACTGTCCTGTTGAATTACCGCGTCGTCTCTGGCAGTATTTAGTATCGCGAGTTGATATAGGTAGCGAAGACCGTTGGTCGGGAATATCGCACAAAAGCTTAAATTTACTCGTCCAAGAACTGACACAAGGACAATACTTGATTCAAGGTAAAGGAGTTTTTAAAGAAGAATTTGTCACCTGTGGCGGTGTGAATCTTAAAGAAGTCAACTTCAAAACGATGGAAAGTCGGCTTTGTCAAGGACTTTACTTTGCTGGAGAAATCCTTGATATTGATGGCATTACTGGAGGATTTAACTTTCAAAGTGCTTGGACAACAGCTTGGTTAGCAGGTCAAGCAATGGGAGTAACTGAAGACAAGCAAAGGAGCAGAGGAGAATAACTCATTAACGAATTACGAATTGGTATTAAGTGGTTCAATTAATTTTTGAAACTATACAAGTCAAAGATGAAATTTAGCGAAGTTGTTGAAAAACTCGGTGAAGCTGCTGCCAATAATAGCCTTAGTCTTAATAAAGACTGCGACCCCGATCTTCCTGGGTTAGCACCGGTAGACGAAGCGACAGCAGGAACGTTGAGCTATATTGAAGGTGCCAAATTTGCCTCGCATGTTGCGACAACTGGTGCTAGTGCATTAATTTTGCCGCAAGATGAAGCTCTACAAACACAAGCACAATCGCGAGGAATTGCTTGGATTGCAACTTCTCAACCTCGATTGTTATTTGCCAGCGCGATCGCACTATACTATCAACCGTTTCATCCTGCACCCGAAATTCATCCAACTGCAGTAATTCACCCTTCTGTCAAACTTGGCAAAGACGTTTATATTGGCGCGCACGTTGTCATTCAAGCAGGTGTTAGGATTGGCGATCGAGTCTGCATTCATCCTAATGTTGTCATTTACCCAGAAGTTCAAATTGGCGATCGCGCGATTCTTCATGCTAATTGTACCATTCACGAACGCAGCCAAATTGGTGCTGACTGTGTCATTCATAGCGGTGCAGTCATTGGCGGAGAAGGTTTTGGCTTTGTGCCTTCACCAACAGGTTGGGTAAAGATGGAACAATCGGGCTACACCGTATTAGAAGATGGTGTAGAAGTCGGTTGCAATACCACGATCGATCGCCCCGCAGTGGGAGAAACGCGGATTGGTAAAAATACAAAAATTGATAATTTAGTCCAAATTGGTCATGGTTGCCAAGTCGGTGCAAACTGTGCCTTTGCTGCACACGTTGGTCTAGCTGGTGGTGTGAGAATTGGCAATCAAGTTATTCTTGCAGGTCAAGTTGGAATTGCCAATCAAGTAAAAATTGGCGATGGGGCGGTTGCTTCTGCTAAAGCAGGAATTCATAGCGATGTTCCACCAGGAATGATTGTTTCAGGAACTCCTGCTGTGGCACATAAAGATTTTCTCAAAGCGTCTGCTATTTACACGCGCTTACCAGAAATTTATCAAACGCTCAAGCAGCTGCAACGCAGTTGGAGTCGCAAAGAATAAATGTACCCTTAGTCCGACAAGTTAAGTAGGGTTATCCGCACTCATTCATTGTTTATTTAGTTAGTATAGAGGTAAAGGTGCAAAAAAAACAGTATCAAACGCACCAATTTCCTACTTTTGTATTAAAAGTTCATTGTTGAGTGACAAATTAATTCAGCGGTTTGTGCTGAGTGTGGAGGTGACTTAACTATGGCATTAGTACATTGGCAACCATTTCAAGAAATCAATGCTTTGCGGCGTCAAATGGATCGGATGTTTGACGAACTTGCAGGATTCAATCGAGAATTAAAAGGCAGTTGGATGCCTGCAATTGAGATGCAAGATCGCGAAGCACATATTATCTTACGTGCTGAACTGCCTGGGGTAGATCCTAAAGATCTTGACGTACAAGTAGCCCGCGATACGGTCACAATTACGGGTGAAACTCGTCGAGACCAGGAAGTAGAAGATCGTGGATTTTGGCAGTCTGAATTCCGTTATGGTAAGTTTCAAAGAACAATTTCATTACCAGTAGCTGTTGAAAATGAACGCGTAGAAGCCAGCTACAAAGATGGAATTCTAACTTTGACGCTACCTAAGGTTGCTGAAGCCATCAATCGTGTTGTACATGTTAACTTAACAGGAGATAAAGCAGCGATCGCTGGTTCTGATTCAATCCATACAACAGTAGATGTAACAAGTGAATCAGAAACTCAAAATAAAAGCTAACCTAATTCAGTAAGCGTACCAACAATCAAGCTAAGTTATTGTTAGTATTTTAATTTAAGGAAATTGCTGAGTAGTTACTAGATAACGTGTCATCTACTCAGTATTTTTTGTTTATTTTCGCTACTAAAATATGAATGTATTCGAAAACTAAAAACCTAATTTTTCTAATAAAGGACGAGTAGAAACAATATGTCGTTCTAAACCTAATTCTTTAGGCTGAATCCCCAATGCTAAAGCAATTAACTGCGGTAAGTGCAATACAGGTAAACCTAGTTTTTTGCCAACGACTCTTTCGACTTCGGGTTGACGCGAGTCAAGGTTGAGATGACATAAAGGACACGGCGTTACCATACAATCTGCACCAGCAGCCAAGGCTTCTTGAAGATGCATTCCTGCCATTTTAAAAGCTTGCGTCGTGGCATAGCTAGAAAGCGGCCAACCACAGCACTGAGTTCGTCCGCGATAGTAGATTGGTATTGCGCCGATCGCCCGAAAGATATTTTCCATTGCTTGGGGATTGTAAGGATCGTCGTAAGGCATTGATTTTTGGGCACGGAGTAAATAGCAACCATAAAACGCCGCGCACTTAATATTACTTAAGCGTCGCGACACGCGCTTTTCAATTTCATCTAAACCATAATCGGAAACAAGTGCATACAGCAGGTGTTTAACAGTAGTGCTACCCTGATAAGGTAAACAACCTTGTTGCGTCAATAAATCGTTAACTTGTTCTAGGTAAGCAGGTTGAGTTTGCCGAAACTCTTTTAAACGTTCGTCAACACGACCAATTACACCTTGACAGGTGCTGCAATGTGTTAGTAAGGGTAGATTTAATTCTTCAGCAAGCGCGATGTTACGAGCATTAACAGTATCTTCTAGTAGTGGTGAATCTTCTTTAAATGTGCCAGAACCACAACACGCAGCTTTCTTAAGTTCGATCAGTTCAATGCCTAGAGCTTGAGTTAAAGCTTGTGTAGATTGATAAAGTTCTCGGCAAGCACCTTGCGCCACACAGCCAGGGAAGTAGGCATACTTGAGATGGAAAGACATAAAAAATCAGGAAAACAGAACCTAAAAATTAGGACAAAAACCATCGCTTTTCTATCCTAACCCCTGAGCTTTCTGTCGTTAGTTCGCGATTCGTCTTGACGTGACAGTAGGAAAACAGACCCTATGATATGTTGAAGCGATCGCGCTTTTCGATAAGATAAATATGATTTTAAGCATATCGACCCGATCGGGGGATTGTTTTTGCAACTGCTTGAGGACTTTATACTTATGAGCGAAGCGGAAATTTTTGAAAAAGTCAAGAAAATTGTGACCGAGCAACTCAGTGTTGAAGCCGATAAGGTAACACCACCCGCAAACTTTGCGAACGATCTAGGGGCTGACTCGCTGGATACTGTTGAACTCGTGATGGCTTTGGAGGAAGAATTCGATATCGAAATCCCCGATGAGGCAGCGGAACAAATTACAACGGTGCAACAAGCGGTAGATTACATCAGCAATAAAGTGACGGCATCGGCTTAGGCGTGAACCACATATTTAATGGCGCGAAGTACGCAACCGCCCTTTTCGAGAGGAAATCGTAGTACGCGCCAATTCTCAAAACTAGCAATTCATTTGTTCTGCGTTATTCAGTCAGAAAGCTGGCTCAACTGAAGTATGACAGATAAGGAAAAAAAACGTGTTGTCGTCACAGGAATCGGCGCGATTACGCCAATTGGCAATACTCCAGCTGAGTACTGGGACGGGTTGCTCAATGGACGTAGTGGCATAGGTCCGATTACCTTGTTCGATGCCTCCCACCACAAATGCCGCATTGCCGGTGAAGTCAAAGGATTCAATCCCCACGATTACCTTGACAGCAAAGATGCCAAGCGTATGGACCGGTTTGCTCAATTGGCAGTGTCAGCCAGTTTACAAGCGCTTGCAGACGCACAGTTTGTCATTAATGAACTGAACGCAGAACAAGTGGGCGTTATTATTGGAACTGGCATCGGTGGCATTAAGGTCTTAGAAGACCAACAAACGGTATATCTCAATCGCGGTCCGGATCGCTGTAGCCCATTTATGGTGCCGATGATGATCGCGAACATGGCAGCAGGATTAACTGCAATTCATATCGGTGCTAAAGGTCCAAATACGTGTCCTGTCACCGCGTGTGCTGCGGGTTCTAACGCTGTGGGCGATGCATTTCGGATGATTCAGCGCGGTTATGCGCAAGCGATGATCTGTGGGGGTGCCGAAGCAGCAGTGACGCCGTTATCCGTTGCAGGCTTCGCTGCAGCCCGAACGCTATCAATGCGCAATGACGATCCTGCGCGCGCGAGTCGTCCTTTCGATCGCGATCGCGACGGATTTGTCATGGGAGAAGGTGCGGGAATTCTACTATTAGAAGAACTCGAACACGCCCGCAGCCGCGGCGCGCGGATTTATGCGGAAATTATCGGCTACGGCATGACGTGTGATGCGTATCATATGACATCACCTGTACCAGGTGGTGAAGGTGCGACACGAGCGATTCAACTTGCGTTGAAAGATGCATTGTTGAATCCAACGCAGGTCGACTACATCAACGCGCACGGTACGAGTACCGCGATGAATGACACTACAGAAACTGCCGCGATGAAAAAAGCATTGGGCGACCATGCATACAAAGTCGCAATTAGCTCAACAAAGTCGATGACTGGACATTTATTAGGCGGTTCGGGAGGTATCGAAGCGGTGGCAACTGTATTGGCGATCGTGCATGACCAAATTCCACCGACTATTAATTTAGAAAATCCCGATCCAGAATGTGACTTGGATTACGTACCTAACGTTGCTCGCGCTCAACGAGTCGATGTTGCTTTATCAAATTCGTTTGGTTTTGGCGGGCACAATGTAACTTTGGTATTTCAGAAGTTTACAGGCTAGGGTAAGGAAACTTGAGTTTTGTGCCTCGCGGTTTCGCACGCTTAGTAGGGAAAAGATAAAATCGCAGGTGTCTGGAAGTATCTCATAGCGCGATCGCCTTTGTACTTACCCTCTGAACTATGTTAAATGCGATGTTTTTGACGTCAGTAATCCTGCGATATATTTCCCTAATTGATACCAAGCAATGCGGCGACCGGCGCTCAACTCAGTTTTTAAGATGAATCCAAGATCCCTGAGTTAGGTGCGATTGAATTGAATCGCGAACTTGTAGTACGTCAAATCAGTGCTTTTGTAGCAAACAAAACCTCAAGGAGAGAAACTTATTACGCATTGTTTAAGCAAGGATGCTTGCCTGTCAATCCAGAAGAATGGGATGATCGTTAATAAGTGCTTAGGGCAATCTCTGAGGATTACAATTTCAGCCCACTCCATGAGCGTGCTAACCCGTCGTTAACAATAAGAGACTATGGCTGTTGCAACCCAATCCCTCGAAGAACTTTGTATTAATTCAATCCGTTTTCTCGCAATCGATGCTGTAGAAAAGGCAAAGTCTGGTCACCCAGGGCTGCCAATGGGCGCAGCTCCAATGGCTTTTGTCTTATGGGATCGATTTATGCGATTCAACCCCAAAAATCCTGCTTGGTTCAACCGCGATCGCTTTTTGTTATCCGCAGGACACGGCAGTATGCTATTGTATGCCTTGCTGTACCTGACAGGTTACGAGGACTTGACGCTCGAAGACCTCAAGCAGTTCCGCCAGTGGGAGTCAAAAACTCCTGGACACCCAGAAAACTTTATGAATCCTGGGGTAGAAATTACAACGGGTCCTTTGGGTCAAGGTATTGCCAATGGCGTTGGCATTGCTATGGCTGAGGCTCACCTAGCTGCTAAGTTTAATAAACCTGATTTTCCGATTGTTGACCACTACACCTACGTGATTTTAGGTGATGGATGCAATATGGAAGGCGTCTCAAGCGAAGCTTGTTCGTTAGCTGGACACTTGGGGCTTGGTAAGCTGATTGCTTTATACGACGATAACCACATTTCCATCGACGGCTCGACCGATCTTGCGTTTACCGAAGATGTTGGTAAGCGCTTTGAGGCTTACGGCTGGCACGTCCAAGTAGTCGAAGACGGCAATACCGATTTAGATGCCATCCATAAAGCAATAGAAGTTGCTAAATCTGTCACTGACAAACCTTCTTTAATTAAAGTAAGAACCACAATCGGCTACGGATCGCCGAACAAAGCTAATACTCGCCACGCGCACGGTGAAGCGTTAGGGGCGGATGAAGTCAAAGCAACGCGCGAACACCTCGGTTGGGAGTATGGACCGTTTGAAGTTCCCGAAGATGCACTGAAGCATTGGCGTCAAGCGATCGACCGCGGTGCAAAATTAGAGCAAGAGTGGAATGAATTATTTGCGCGCTACAAAGAGCAATATCCTGAAGAAGCACGTCTGTTAGAGCGGATGCACGCAGCGGAACTACCTGAAGGTTGGGATTCGGTGCTACCTACCTACACTCCCGAAGACAAAGGAGTTGCCACCCGCGTGCACTCAGGTAATTGCTTAAATGCGATCGCAGAAGTGCTTCCTGAACTTATCGGTGGTTCGGCTGACTTGGCTCCTTCGAACAACACGTTGCTCAAGACTTCTGGTGACTTCCAAAAAGGTCAGTACGAAAATCGCTACATCCGTTTTGGCGTACGCGAACATGGCATGGGCGCAATTTGTAATGGTCTGGCGCTCGATGGTTCGGGACTGATTCCTTATGGTGCGACGTTCCTCGTATTTACCGATTATATGCGTGCGGCAATTCGTCTTTCGGCGTTGTCGGAAGCTGGCGTAATTTATGTTATGACGCACGACTCGATTGCACTGGGTGAAGATGGTCCAACACACCAACCGATTGAACACCTCGCTTCGTTGCGGGCAATTCCTGATTTGTACGTAATCCGCCCTGCGGATGGTAATGAAACTTCTGGCGCTTACAAAGTCGCGATCGAAGCTGCGCGGGGTAAGCGTTATGGCAACAAAACACGGCCTTCTATTCTAGCGCTGACGCGCCAAGCTGTACCCAACCTAGAAGGTACTTCGATTGAAGGCGTGACTAAGGGTGCGTATATCTTATCGGATAGCGATGGCACCCCTGACTTGATTTTGATTGGTACAGGTAGCGAAACTCAACTGTGTGTCAAAGCGGCTGAACAGTTACGCTCTGAAGGCAAGAAAGTGAGAGTTGTTTCGATGCCTTGCTGGGAAGTCTTTGAAGAACAAGACGCAGAGTATCGCGAATCGGTACTGCCTAAGGCAGTGAAAAAGCGCGTATCCGTTGAAGCTGGCTCGACATTTGGCTGGTGTCGTTACGTAGGTGATGAAGGTATTGCGATCGGTATCGATCAGTATGGTTCTTCGGCTCCTGGTGCGGTTTGTATGGAGAAGTTTGGCTTTACTGTTGATAACGTCGTCGCAAAAGCAAAAGCCGTCTTAGGCTAATGAGCGGCAGATTTTGCTCAAAACGTTAAAATTACCAAGCTAATTGGGGATTCTCTAGAAGGATCCCTATTTTTTTACTTGTGTTTACGGCGTAAACAACTCCCTAAATCTGGGAATTTCATGCCGCTTGGTGTTGCCCGATTCTGAGGCAGAAGATACGAGAAAATATTGATTTACACAATAGCGGCAAAATCGGCTTTGTGCCAATCTCGCATACAAAATATTGCAGGCGATGGATTAAATTCTCTGCTTTTAGCTGCATTCATACTAAGCACTAATTATGCCTAAATAATTATTTAGTAAAGTCTCATTTGCATGCAGTTTTAATCAGAGAAGTGTATTTGATACTACTTACAAATATTTAATTGAGATGATATCTTCATTGCCAATTGTTCTGGCTTCTATAAAAAATTAATTCATCTAAAGTAAATATTTTAATTTCTTGAAAATACTCTTACTTATTATTCTAGAGCAAATTAAATACTACTCGATCAAATCCTTTTCACATAGAGATTAGAGGCTTTTAAGATAACAAGGAAAGTGACAAAAGTAATACTTTAGCTATTGAGATTAACTATAGATATACTGGTAGATTTTGAAAAGGAAATTGTCCATGATTCAGCTATTTATTCGTTTATCACCACCTCCATATAAACAGAAAATTAGAGAAATTTGGTTGCAATATTTATTGCATCGCACAATCAGAAAAATTGCATCGATGCCACTAGGACAAATTCCAACACGCAAAATGTTAGCAGACTTGCAACTTGGCTGGGGAAATTATAGTTTTGCGGCTAACTTAGATTATCTTGAGGCAGTCGCAAAAAGAGCAATTCAAGCGTCGGAGCCAATTTTAGAGTGTGGTAGTGGATTGACAACGATTATTTTAGGATTGCTTGCTGGTCGGCGTGGAGTTGCAGTCTTCTCATTTGAACATATGCCGCAGTGGCGATTGCATGTTCTCAGTGTATTGCAAAAACACGGTATACCCGCAGTTAATGTTTGTTTAGCGCCACTACAAGACTATGGCAATTTTGCTTGGTACAAACCGCCTTTAAGTATTTTACCTCAGCAATTTGAGTTAATTATTTGTGATGGACCTCCAGGTAAAACTCCTGGAGGTCGTTATGGACTTCTACCCGTCATGAGGCAGTATTTTTCCCCCACAAACACGATTTTGCTTGACGATGCCGATCGCCCTGGTGAGATGGAAACACTAGAAAAATGGAGACGCGAGGCAGGAGTAAAGGTAGAAATGCAACAAATGCCCCAGGGAACGTATGCGGTAATTACTCACCACTAGGTGGCGTGGATGATTGGTCTCTACTACGACGCAACGTATCGCGCAAGCTACTTTGCCCTTGGTTCGCAGGTGCTGCTTGTTGTGGCTGCGATTGTTGTTGCTGACGTCGCAGCGATTGTCGCAGATTAGACTGACTTGGCGGTGCAGCTTGTTGTGCAGGTCTAGCTGGCTGTCGAGGCGTTGGTGAAGCAGCTTCTACGCGTTGCCTTCTTTGTTGCGGTGCGGGATCGCTTGCACGACGCGGTGGTGCTGTTTCTACACGTCGCTGTGGTTGGGTTGCGGCTTGTTGAGGAGCGCGCTGCGGTGTTTTAGCTGGTGCGCTTGCCGATCCGGTATTCTGTCTTGGCGGTGTTTGCGGTGTATTTGCTTGTTGTGCTGGGCGTTTTCTTCGCGCGGCTTCGCGTTGTCTGCGCTCTTGTTCGAGTTGGCGCGATCGCTGCGACCCTTCTAAAGTAAAATCAACTTTTGCCGAAACTCCTTGTCTACCTTCGGGCGTTGAACTAAATTTCCAATTGCGAGCGGCGCGAACTGCGGCTTCATCAAGTTCTCTATTACCACTCGAACGCGCGACTTGCACGTTTGTGACATTACCTTTCGCATCTACATCGACTTTGACTTCAGTTCGTCCTTCAATACCTTGACGTCTTGCACGTTCGGGATACCGCGGTTTACTACAATCGCGACACGCTAAACGTCCTGAACCCGAATCGGTATTGCTACTAGGCGCACTTGGTGCGGGTGCTGCTGGTCTTGGACTTGGACCCGCTGCTACAGTTGCATTACTTGCTGGTGGTGCTTGAGTAGGAGTGCTCGGAACACTCGGTCGGGCAGTATTTGCCGGTGCGGGTTGCGGACTCGGTACTGTCGTTATTGCTTGTCGCGTATCGCGTATCGATCGCAATTCGGCAGTCAGCTGCTCGTTGGGTTGCGCAGGCTGAGGCACTGGTTGAACCGCAGGTGTGGTAGGTGCGGTCGGTGATGGTGGTGCTACTGGTTGCGGGGCTGCGGCTACTGGGGGTGATGGCGCCGGTTGCGGGGCTGGCTCTGGTCTAGCACTTTCTACCGGCTTTGGCTGCGTTGGCTGCTGTTGTACGGGTTGGGGTGGTGGCAAAGCAACGGTTGCTGCTTGTGGTGGTGCAGGCTGCGGTGGAGTTACAGGGGGAGGCGGCGTGACATTTCTGATAACTGGTTGTGGCTGCGGCTCTTGTTGGGGTTCTGGAGATGGCGTTGGCGGATCGACAAGCACTACCTCTATGGGTTCTTCTTCTAGCTCGGCTGTCCGATTCCAAATATTGTCAATCGTCAAGCTCAAAACTCCAACATGCAACGCTAGTGAGCCGACCAAGCTGTACATCAAAAAGGATCTCAGTGACTTTACTTCCTTCTCTCGCTGCGCGATCGCAATGTTGGAAAGGCTCATATTTTATTGCTACTCTTTCTCACTAAACTCTTAGCCTATTATTTTTCAATTACT
The DNA here is from genome assembly GCF_002939305.1 of Chroococcidiopsis sp. TS-821. Taxonomy (NCBI): domain Bacteria; kingdom Bacillati; phylum Cyanobacteriota; class Cyanophyceae; order Chroococcidiopsidales; family Chroococcidiopsidaceae; genus Chroococcidiopsis; species Chroococcidiopsis sp. TS-821. The sequence continues at coordinate 69,058 of NZ_MVDI01000003.1, forward strand.
TCTGTCAAGCGTATGTTGGTAATAATTTTGGTTTAACTGTGTCACGTAGATAATTATTTAATGAATGTATCTTCACAAGTTCAACAACACTTATAAATTCCATATGTTTGTTGAGTTAAATAATTGTAAAACGATAAAACAATCGATATCTTTGAATACGAACGAAAGGTCGTAGTCATACAGAAGGACGAAAAAGGGTGCGTTTTACCCTGCACTCTGTAGCGACTTTAAAGCAATATCAAGTCATCAAGCGTTTCCATAACTTTGTGACAATTATGTAATAAAGTTAAAATTATTTTTCACTTGATTTAATCTACTATTGAGAAGTTGTATCAGTTTTGATGAGAAGTGACAAGACTGAGGCTGACTTGATTCGTGAATCTAGAGACAATACATGGGAATAAGTAATTTATTTGTGGCAGGCGGCATTGTGATGTGGCCGCTGTTGGCGTTTTCAATCATAGCGATCGCGCTAATTATCGAGCGGATTGCGTTTTGGGCAAGAATAAATCGCCGTCAAGGTCGGGTGGTGCGAGATGTATTGAATCTCTACCGGAAAGATAACGTTGTGGGTGCGATCGACAAACTAAAGCAGAATGCAGATTTACCCATGGCGCGAATTTTTTTAGCGGCACTCGAACTTGAACAACCGAATCCTGAAGAATTTCGTTTGGCTTTAGAAAGCGAAGCACAAGCAGAGATACCGCAACTTAAGCGGTTTAACACAATATTTGACACAATTATTAGTCTCTCGCCGCTCTTGGGTCTATTGGGTACTGTGTTGGGTTTAATCAACTCGTTTGCTTCACTCAATTTAGGCGATCTTGGCGGGACACAAACAGTTGGCGTGACATCAGGGATCAGTGAGGCCCTAGTCTCAACAGCTTCGGGACTCGTTGTTGCAATCTTCACGCTGTTTTTTGCGAACACTTTTCGCGGACTTTATCAACGGCAAGCCGCATTAATTCAAGAATATGGCGGGCAAATGGAATTATTATATCGCCGTCGTTACGAGCAGCAGGAGAGAACGTATGCGCCTACCAGATGAGCCAGAAAATACTGCAGCGATCAATATCGTACCGATGATTGATGTGATTTTTGCGATTTTGACATTTTTTATCATGTCTACGCTGTTTCTTACGCGATCGCAAAGCTTGCCAGTCAATTTGCCTAAAGCTACCACGACGCAAGTTCAACGGTCATCGACGATTACTGTGACGTTAGATAATCGCGGTCAACTTGCACTGAATCGCCAACCTGTTGATTTAGCGACATTAGAAAGTCGAGTTTCTAGTTTAATTGCACCAAATCAAGAAGCCGTTGTCGTGCTCAATGCTGACGAACAAGTCAATCACGGTCAAGTGATTGCAGTGATGGATCAAATTCGTCGAGTTCCTGGAGCAAGACTTGCGATCGCCGCACAAAGACCTTAGCAATCATTTTTCTCATTTTTATTGACAATATATCTCATTACAGTTAAGGTATTGTCAAGTGATAACTAAATAGATAGTGGGTTGATATTTAGTTAGGTGCATTGATCTCGAGTTGTCCGTCAATGACTCAGTTACGATTGGTAATTGCGTTTTGGCGGCAACTTCTTTTTATTTTTATGCCACCACATAACAAAACCAGTGACCATTAAAATAGTCGGCGACAGTCCGACAAACAAATAAAATAGACGGGTGGGTAAGCCGCCGAAAGTACCATAATGAATCAGCGTAAAAGCATGTAAGATCGCGTCAGCGAAAGGTAGCGATCGCGAATCGCGGATTTGCAGTATTTCGCCAGTGTATTGGTCTATGTACACCTCACTGCGACCAGAGTTACCTTTTTCTTGGGGAAACTTTTTGCTAATTTTAAAAGTTCCTTCGGGTGTACTTGGTAGACTAATATTAGTTGTCACAGCCCCAGGTAACGCAGCATCTGCTTTCAAAAGAATCTCATTGAGAGTAACAAACGATTGATGCGTTGTAGTAGGTCGTGTAGAGGTAGGTTCAGCAAGCTGGGGAGTCTGAGCGATCGCATAAATGATTGGTTTAGTAAACTCAGCAAAATTCCAACAAAAGCCTGTAAAAGCAATCATTGCTAGGAATAAAGCGGTGATAATTCCTACTACTTTATGGATATCAAAGCTGACGCGCTGAAGACGAGCTGTCCATTTAATTTTGAAGCCATTAATTAGTTTTCTCCATCCAGGCCAAAGGACAATACCTGTGATACACGCAATAAATAATAAAAAGGCAGCAATTCCAACAATAATGAATCCTATTCTGCCTGCTAAGAGTTGATAATGTATGCGATACACGATACCGTACAAGGAGTTTTCCCATGGGCGCGTACCTAAAATGTCTGCTGTATAGGGGTTGACAAAGACTTCTGTCCATTGATCGTCGACTGATTTTAGCCATACGCTATATGGTACGTCTGTTGCTAGAGGTATACTCACTGAGTCAAGCGTCAGATTGCGATAAGCTGTTCTAACAGCATCCACTATTGCCTCAATTGATATTGACTGTTGCGGTACTACGCGTCCAAACCGACTGCAAACTAGAAAGTGGTCAATTTCTTGCCGAAAGACTAAGCAACTACCTGCAAAACCAACAATTGCAGTGATTAATCCTATGAGTAAACCTATATAGCGATGCAGTTGAAAGGCAAAGTTGTGGAGTTTTTTGGTCATCATTGTTCTGCAAAGAAGGTTTAATGTGATTTGACATTTTGCTTGATTGACAAAAATTCCTAAAATTTTAGTTCTAGCCTCTTGAGAAGCATTTTCACATGTGTAAAAATATCACTATTGAAAATTAATTTCAATTTATTTAGAACTTCTACCACGGATCTGTGTCATGGGATGGTAATGGGATGCAATCCGCAAACCCTAAGCATCAACCCAACTTGTAATTGATATCAATAATTTCAAGGTTTCGGTGTAAGACAATTTTCCGCAACTAGGCAAGGTGACAATTGAAAGGTGTATTACTTGTACTGAATTTAGTCGCAGTGATTTTCATGTCAGTATCAACTGCTGTTGCACAATCGATGCAACAAGACTTACCGCGAATCGATGAGCTTGAGACGCATGAAACTTCTGCCCAAGGGTTAATACTAGAAGAACTAGAAGAACCAGAATGCGATCCAGACGCAGACAGTGCAGATTGTCCTGAAGACTTTGCGACACAAGAAGACGCTGAAGACACTGCAGATATCCAAATTACTGTTACTGGAACTCGAACGCCACGCGCTGTGCAAGATTCACCCGCGTCTATTACTGTTATTGAATCATCAGATATTCAACGAAATCTTGTTCAAGATTGGGACGATCTCGTGCGTTATGAACCAGGAGTATCGGTACGCAATAACTTACGCTATGGTTTGCAAGATTTCAATATTCGGGGAATTGACGGCAATCGAATTTTAATTCAAGTTGACGGAATTCGCCAGCCAGGAAGATTTGAGTTTGGTGTCTTTGAACTCGGAAGAGATTACTTCGATTTATCAACATTACAAACAGTAGAAATTATTAAAGGTCCTGCCTCGGCGTTGTATGGTAGTGACGCGATAGGTGGTGTTGTAAGTTTTAGGACAGTAGAACCTGCAGATTTACTCGAATTTGATAGAAATTCATTTACGAGTGTTGCCAGCAATTTTAATGGCGAAAATCAGGGTTGGGGACACGCGATTACTTCAGCAGCGAGGTTTGGTAATTTAGAGACTCTGTTCAGCTTTACTCGCCGCGACAGTAGCGAGAGGTTAGTTAATGGTAATAACGATTTTGTCGATCCTCGATATACAGGTAGAAACAATTATCTTGGTAAACTCGTTTATCGTTTTAATGACAATCACGCGTTAAATTTTACAGGTGAAGTTTTAGATGAAACGACAACGACTACCACTAGAGAAGTCAATTTGCTACCTGGTATTCGCAGCTTTGTGGAAGACGTAGATGTCAACCGAACGCGGTTAAGTCTCGGCTACGAATTTAATAATCTTGACGCTTCCTTTTTGCAATTAGCACGGTTGCAAGTTTATTATCAAGACGCACAAACACGAGAAATTGGTGAAGAAGAACGTTTCTTACGAGATGGAACTTTGGTCTTTCGCGATACGAGAAATAGTTTTGTCGATCGCAGCTATGGTACGAGTTTGCAGCTGCAAAGCAACTTTGCCACAGGTAACAACATCAATCATCGATTAACTTATGGCTTAGAATTATCGACAACGCGTAACGAAAGACCGCGCGATCGCATTCAAACGAACTTAATCACTGGCGAAACGACCCGCGTCATTCCACCTGATGTTTTTCCGACAAAAGACTTTCCCGATTCGGATACTTTGCGCTTTGGCGTTTACTTACAAGATGAAATCGAAATCGGCGAAACAATAAGTCTCATTCCAGGTATTCGCTACGATTACTACAGCTTGGTTACCGATCCCGACCCAATTTTTATTCGAGGTGGTGCGGAAGCTGCTGACTTGACGACTTCTGCTGTATCTCCTAGCTTGGGAATTGTTTATCGCGTTACTCCAGAAATTGCTCTAGTAGGACGCTATGCCCGCGGTTTTCGCGCGCCACTATATAGTGAGATTAATAGTAACTTTAGTAATTTGCTGAATCCCTTTTTCCGCTATCGCACTTTATCAAATCCCAATTTAGAACCAGAAACGAGTAACAGTTTTGAAATTGGGGTACGCAGTAGCTTTCCACAAGCTAGTTTGAGTTTGACCGGGTTTTATAATACTTACAATAATTTCATTGAAACTTTTGCCCCTGCTGGCGTAGAAGAAATTCCTGGAGTAGGTTTGGTCAATTTATTTCAAACACAAAACGTTAGTGAGGCGCGGATTTATGGTGCAGAGGCACGCGGCGAATATCGCTTTAATCGCAGTCCTGATGGTTTCAGTGTCATTGCCGCTTTAACGTATGCGGTTGGTGACGATCTGACTGCTAACGTGCCTTTAAGTTCTGTCGATCCTTTTAAGGCTGTTGCTGGTTTACGGTATCGCGGTTTAGACGATCGCTGGGGCGCACAATTAATTACCACATTTGTAGGTAGACCCCGCGTCGAACGCGAAATTCAACAAATTCCAGGAAGTCCGCCACAAGTTCCATTTATTCCTGGTAGCTATACAGTGTTTGATTTGATTGGTTATTACAATTTTTCTCCAAACTTTACGCTGAATTTAGGCGTTTTTAATTTGTTCAATCAAAGATATTTTCAGTATGCTGATGTGAGAAATATTTTTGTCAGACCAGATATTGACCGCTTTGCCCAACCAGGAAGAAGTATTGGAGTCGGCGTCTCCTGGCGGTTTTGAGGAGAAGTATTCTGATTAAGGAAACAAAATGCACAACCGCGTACTATCAATTCTCTTAGGATTAGTTTTAATCTTGATGGCAGCTTGCAACTCTACGCCAACTACATCAAATCAAACTACTGCTTCTTTTGAGACAATAAATCAACAATCAGCATCGGCGACAAGAGTTGTAGCGCTTTCTTCGCTTAGCGCAGATATTATTGCTCAGCTTGATGCAACGAAGCTTGTTGGGATTCCAGGAAGTCGGTTACTGCAAAATGACGAGCGGTTCAAAAATATGACTCGTGTCAGTGAAGGGCGCGTTCCTCCTAATTTAGAAAAAATCGTTGCTTTAAAACCCGACTTAGTTGTGGGTGCTGCTGGTTTTGCCGAACAAACGACTCAAAAGTTAAAAGACTTGGGTATTCCTGTTTTTCTAACAAAGGTTGATAGCTGGAAAAGTTTAAATGAAACAACTAAAACGCTAGCACAGCTCATTAATGCCGATCCCCAACCGTTGTTAAACCGCTATCAAACCTTTTTAGCAGATAAACCAAATCAAAACTTATCTGCATTAGTGCTAGTAAGCAGACAGCCCATATTAACGCCTAACCAATCGAGTTGGGCGGGCGATTTGTTGAATCAGTTTCAAGTAAAAAATATTGCCGCCCAACTGCAAGGTAAAAGTCCGTTTGGAGGCTACATTACACTTTCGCCTGAGAAAATTTTGCAGACCGATCCGGATGTTTTGTTAGTTGTTGATACCGAACCAGGAGTTGTTGATTTTTTTAAATCTCAATCTTTTTGGAAAAAATTAAAGGCAACGCAGAATAACAGAGTTTATACTTTTGATTACTATGGACTCGTAAATCCTGGCAGCGTAGAAGCGATTGAAAAAACGTGTAATCAACTGCGCCAAGTTTTATCTGGCACAGTATAAGTGCCTACCCTTTGTGCTAAGAGTGCAAAAGGACAGTTAGTAAAGGTAAACAAGCGCAGAAAAACCAACTCCAAGACTGACGATGATTGACAATTTCCTCTTGTTGTGATAAAAGAGCATCAATTCTTTGTTCCAAGCGATCGCCAACTTGTTGCGAAGCTAAGGCAGCACAAAAAATATCCGATGCGATGACGCGATCGCTCACAACCATAAGCAAAGATTCAGCAAGCAGTAACGAATCGACTCGTTGGGCTGCCCACCAATCGGCACGAAGTTCTCTTAGTATCAATAGTTCTTGCCACAAGCTATCAGTATTCGGTAGCCAAGCAGTACAATCGCGAATCCAACTCAGCCAGAAAAACCAAAACGTATCTCTGTAGTATTCGTGGGCTTGCTCGTGCGTTAATACTGAGTGCAAATGTTCCGGAGAAATTTGCAGTAGTCCTCGACTAACAACTAACTCAGGTTGCCAAAAGCCAATTTGTGCTGCAAACAAAGCTTCTGTTTCGAGAACGCGCAGATCTTTGCCGTTAAAGTTGATTTGAGGACAATTGCGGGCGCGGCAAATTGCTTGCCAACCTTGCCAGCCTAGCTTCAAGCACAAAACCGCAGCAACTCCCAAACACGTGGCGGTGAGGATATAGCTAAACCAGCCTACTTTTAATCCTACCATTTGCCCCTGCGCGCCCATACACATTACCGCGATCGCTGTCATTAAGAGTAGTAGGGGAGGAAATAAAAATAAAATCAAGGTACGTTCAAAGCGTTGTTGCCAATTACCGCGAACTGGAATCGAAAAATGCTGTCTTAGCGACCAAGCTACTCCTAAGGATACTAATATGAGTATTAAATGCATTTATTTTTCCTCCCGCGTTTGCCGTGCAGCTTGAATGCGTTGGGCGATCGCTTGTAGTTTTTCCAAACTTGTTTGATCGAGACTATCAGCAAAAGCTGCGACTACGTCTGGGTTACCCACCGCTAGAAACTGACGTAACTGATCGTGGGCTTTGAGTACTTGTGCTTGCTGCTTTGTCACTAGAGGACGCCAATAGAAAGCTTTTGCTTTCTTATCACATGCCAACCAACCCTTTTCAGTTAAACGCCGCAGTACGGTAGTTACCGAAGTATAAGCTAGTTCGCGACTTGGGTCGCTGAGGATGCGATCGTGGACGTCTTTCACTGTGACTGAACCTAGTTCCCAAACAATATTGAGAATTTCTGCTTCTAACGGACCTAGTGATAGTTGTTTTGGACGATAGTCAGGTAATGGAGACATATTTGGTGTCGAGCTTCTCAGTTGTAAAGAACATATCTGCTATAAAACTCCACGATGGCACAGTCAAAGCATTCTTCAAGACTACCAAACTTTGTTGCAATCAACTTCACATTTAGCAAAGTTTGACAACTTGTCTTTTGACAGTACTAGGAATGTTGCCAATAATGTCGGATTGGGAAATATGTGTCGTGCATTCTGCAACAAATATATAGAGAAGGAAGGAGAACGTGAAAAAAGTTTTATCAATAATTTTACTCAGTTTAATTCTTGTCACTTTAGCATTTGTCCCTCCAGTATTAGCAGCTGACGCTGCCAGTGGAGCAAAAATCTTTAGTACTAACTGTGCTGCTTGTCACATGGGCGGGAGAAACGTTGTCGCAGCACAAAAAACATTGAAAAAGGAAGATCTAGAAAAGTACAACATGAATTCGCTGGAGGCAATTATCCACCAGGTACAAAATGGTAAAAATGCTATGCCAGCCTTTAAAGGACGTTTAAGCGAGCAGCAAATTGAAGATGTTGCCGCGTATGTGTTAGAACAAGCAGCTAAAGGTTGGACATAAGTCAAGGCGTGCAGGCATTGTGCCTGCCAAGTCTTTAGCTAAAACTATGAAATATTTTTATCAAATCTTTTTTAGCTCGATTCTCACTATAATAATATTTCTCAGTCAAGCACATACAAGCATCGCATCATCGTACCAAAAGCTCGTGCCTTCACCAGCACAAGAGTTTTTCCATCAAGGCATTGCCAAAATGGTGCAAGGTCACAGCGCTATAGCCGTGCAAGCTTTCACGCAGGCAATTGAACGACAACCTCATTTTGCTGCAGCATATAGTAATCGATGTTTAGCATACATTCAATTAGAACAGTATCAAGCGGCGATTGAAGACTGCGATCGCGCTATCCAACTCGATCCTTTCAATCCAAATGCTTACTTGCATCGCGGACTCGCACAGTATCGACTGGGAAATTACCCAGCAGCAATTACCAGCTACAATCGACTCATCGAGCAAAAACCATATGATTTTCGCGCTTACTACAATCGCGGAATAGCCCTTTGTGCCATTGGTAACTATTCGCAAGCGATCGCCAACTACAATCAAGCTTTGAGTCAAATTCCTACTTCAGCCCGCGTTTTCCTTGCAGATATCTACAACGATCGCGGACTTGCTTATTTCGGTTTACATAACTACGAAAGCGCGATCGCTGATTTCTCTTTAGCAATTCGTCTCAACGCCAACGACGCGCGTGCCTACTATAATCGAGGATGTGCGTGTCAACAACATGGTGAAAAACACAAAGCCATCGACGATTTTACCCAATCACTGCGCCTGAATCCGACCAACGTTGCCGCTTACGTTAACCGAGGCATTGCCCGCTACCAATTAGGTTATCAGCAAGCGGCGATCGCCGATCTCCAAAAAGCTTCCCAAGATTACCTACGTCAAGGCGAAACAGCCGCGTGTCAAAAAATCTTAAAGCTACTGCAAGAAATTCAACGCGATACCGACGAATGGCAAATTGCAAGTATCGGTAAGGCTAAAGCTATAGTATGACAGCTTGTCTTTTGACGGCGAGCGTCACATCAATTAGGTTAATTCAGGCGATCGCTTGTATCGCTGCGATGTCCTCTTGGTGTGAGTTTTTGAGATAACAACAGTGAAACTATCTTGCTCGGTATTTTGGGTTATATTACTAAATTTGACTTTTACAATTGCCTATTCTGCTGTTGCTGAAGAAGCGCCGCCAAAATCCAACGCTACTGAAACTAAAGAAAATTTACTGAATCGACTTCGACAGTATCGCTCTTTTCTTCCTCAACTTAGTGAAGTTAAACAACCACATACAAGCGCAGAATTATTAACGCAGCAGTTACCAACAAACGAAACGAATCCTACTATTGTAAATGATGAAATTTTGATTGAAGTAGAAGGCGCAAGAGATATCTTTCCCGCAACTTCGACTCCTGTTTACGAAATTACCGAAGAAGAAATTCAAAAGCAAAGACCAAATAGCTTAGCCGAAGTCTTGCGCAACTTACCAGGATTTGCAATTAATGATGTTGGCTTTGGCGCAGATATCCATACGGGAACGTTCTATCGAGGAAGTTCCATTAATCAGTCTGTCTTTCTTCTTAATGGTAGACCTATTAATACTAACATCAGCACCTATCACGGTGGCTTTGACTTAAATAGTATTCCCGTTGATGCCATCGAACGAGTCGAACTATCAAGTGGTACGAGTTCAACTTTATACGGTTCAGAAGCGTTTGGCGGGGTAGTTAATATAATCACAAAACAAGGATCGGAAATTCCTCGATTTAATGGTTTAGCAGAATTTGGTTCCTACGATCGCTCAAACTATCGTGCTAGCTATGGGGGAACTTTTGGTCCATTGAGGCTCAATTTTGGTTATGAAGAATTTTCTGCCGAAAATCGTTATCCGGTTCCTGAGGGTGCAGCTAACCGCGATGCTGAAGGGTTGCTGTTCAACGGAGATACGGCGATCAATAATTATTATGGTAGTGCCATTGTAGACTTAGATGCAAACAATACACTGAGTTTGGATGCCTACAAAATAAGTAGTCGTCGGGGTTTGCTTTACTTTGGTTTTCCTTTACAACGCGATCGCTTAGACCACGATGTCTTAAATATTGGGTTGTCTTTGCGCAGCTTACTCGGTGGTAGCGAAGATTCAATTTTAAGAACCACACTTTCTTATAATCAAGACTATTTTAGTACTTACGGTCCTACGCAAAATATTTTTTATCGTCAAGGTATCTTAGATTCGCAATCAATTACTGCCAGAGTAGAACACGAATGGCAATTTAATCCAACAAATAACTTGCGTTGGGGATTAGATTTACGCAATCGATACTTGAATGGCGATGTGTTTAGTACGGCTCCTAATAGAATAGACCTCAACGAAACTGAATACCGCGAAAGCTTTGAAGGGGCGATATTTGCACTGAATACCTGGCGGATCGACGATTCTTGGCAAACTGAACTCGGACTCAGGCAAAATTTTACAAGTGAATACGGTAGTTATTTAAATCCTAGTATCGGCTTACGCTGGGCTGCAAGTCCCAATGTTGCGCTGCGCGGTAGCTGGGTTTCAGTACAGCGCAATCCTGGTCTAGACCAGCTATATGTTTACGATACCGTTCATAATTGGCTACCAAATCCCGACTTAAACCCTGAAACTGGTTCGTCATGGACAGCAGGTGTTGACGTACGCTTTGCTGCAAATTTAACAGGGCAATTTACTTATTTTGGTAGTCGTTTAAGCGATCGCCTCGGAATTCAGTTTGGACGCTGGGCAAATATCGGCTTAGTCAATACCAATGGGTTAGAAGCAGCGCTACGATGGCAAATTGCTCCTGAATGGTCAACATTCCTTAACTATACTTATACCGATGCCAAAATTGCTAGCGGTATCGAACAAGGATTACAGCTAGGTTTTGTCCCCTACTCAGTTGCGCAAGTAGGAATCGGCTATCAATCAGAGGGATGGCAAGTTAATTTATTTGCGAGTTACTTCAGTGGAGCGCGGCGGGCATTTTTCAACAATCCAGGCGTCAGCAATACCGATTTCTCTCCGTCGTGGTTAAATTTCGACTTGGGTGTACGAGTTCCTTTATTGAGTAATCTTGCGCTAACATTGTTTGTGGAAAACTTAGCAGATGTGGCTTACGAGAAATCAAACCGCATCTATCAGCCTGGGAGGACGTATCGTATAGGTATTACCTCTAATTTTTAGTGAATCTAACACCGTTTAAGCTATATGCGAGCCAGAATTGAAAATATGGTTCTTTTCCTTCATCATGAGGATGTACCAAGTTTCAAAAAAGGTGGCTCGGTAGTACGCAATAGTTATTTTTGGGCATTGCGTTCGATTGCAGGTCAAGCATCGCGATATCGCGACTGGGAATATGAATCTGAGGTTTGGCTTGCAGTTTGTCGCATGCTCTTGTCCTTCTCGGAATCGGGTTATCTTGGTTTGAAAGAAACAACTCTAGAGTTTCCCCGATCGCAAGGTGAAATTCCGCAAGTTCTGCGACCAATTGCTACTTGGGAAGTAGATTAGAACTATCATAGAGGTCAGGGGTCAGGGATAAACTCCCCTTAAGGAGACCTTTATGAGCTTTTACAATGTTCTAACTCTATTGACTAGGGCTATCTATGGAATTTACACTAACCTTGGCAGTAGAGAATGAACCGAAAAGTTATGAAAGCTTAACTAAGCTGCCTTACCTACTGCGTCGCCGGGTAGAGGATGCTATTAAACTTTTGTGCAAGCGTTTAATTAAAGATACAAGCTCTTTAAAGAGCGGATAAGCGAGTTTTGTTAGTTAAAAACTTGTGCATTAGTAGATAAAGCTGCCTGTGGCTGATTATTGCTGTATAACTCAGTGTTTCTACTTAAGATCTTTATTCTGCATGGATTTTAATAAAGTTTTTAATAATCCAAGCGATCGCGCATAGACAAAGACCGTAAATATACGTATATTTCTATACATTATATACCTCCTAATATTACTGTTATGCCTGTTTTAGAAATTCAACGCGCTGAAAAAATTCATGATTATATTCAGAAATTAGAAAAACTAACAAATATACCGCTCAGAAGTTCTCCAATTATTCTTAGTTCACCGCGTCAAAAAGTATCTTTAGAACTTCCTGTAGAAGGAATCAAACAGTCCTACGAATATATTGAACAATTATACGAAGATGTCGGCGAACACGAACTAGTATTTAAAGCAATTAAAACAGGATGGGAGTATCTTAATTCAGGTTATAAAATTGTCCCTCCAAGTAAGGAAGAGTATTTTAGACAAATTAATGAAGCCTATGTCTTTCAAGCTGCGAGAGAACGCGGTTATACCGTTAGCGAAGATTCTTTTAAAGAACATAAATTTTGTTACGGGCAATACGAAACTTACTATGCTGTTCATGAAATAATGCAGCGCAATGCTTTTGATTTTTTATTGAGTAAATCTTACTCGCCGAGCTTTATTCATACTTATGCCAACTGGCATAAGTGTATCAAGTTAATTTCTACACAATTTATTATTCCAACAACAACCATAGACAAAAAGTTTCCTCACATTCTCGACCAATTGTGGGTGATTTCACATAACGTTAACCAACTCCGCTTATTAGGAATAGAAATTGTTGGTGAAGGGAAATTCTTAAGTAGATCTCAGCCAACAATAACAGTAAATAATGAGTTTTTAAATCAATTAGGATATGAGATCTATCAAGTTGCTAGTTGGTGGTGTCGTGTCGATCCTTATCGAGTAATTTGTGAGTTTCTTAAGGCATCAGGTATCTTTCCAGACGCGACTAAGTATCTCATTGGTGCTGAACTGAATACTATTGATGAGTACGCGTGTGGAATTTGTCATGCACCAATGGTACGCTGGGGTTGGGATTGGATTCAGCGCTATCAAATTGGCAATTCTACTGTATTAGCGCACAAAGATTGTGTTATGCGCAAGCTTCACAGTGGTAAATGTTAATTTAGTTATGAGGAGGAAAAATTGCGATCGCCGCAAGAACATTTTAAAGACTTAGAAGCTATTCTTAATCGCCACGCCACAGCTTTAGAAGCAGAAATCCGCACCTTACAGCAGTCTGATGAAACGGCTCAATGGTCAAATGCTTGGAAGCAAGTGTATAACTGGAACTTTGCTCAAGTATTTGCGCGGCAAAAAGTGTTTCGTAACTGGGCTGCGGATGCTGCTGCGTGGAAACTTTTACCCGAAAGAAACTATCCGAATCGTGGCAATCGTCAAGCAAATTTCGGCGATTAGAAGTTACGGGCGATCGCAAATACACTTGCACCCAGCAACGCACCAGCAGGAACCGTAATCAACCACGCCATAACAATTCCTTGCACAGTTTTAAATTGAATTGACTGATTGCCTTGAACTAACCCAATGCCAACAACACCGCCAACAAGCGCATGGGAAGTAGAAACTGGAATGCCAACACGCGAAGCGAGTAAAATCGTAGTTGCTGTTGCCAGTTCAGCACAAAAACCAGCACTCGGTTGCAGTGGGATAATACCTTCCCCAATGGTTGCAATGACTTTTTTACCCCAAATTGCTAAACCAGTAACAATTCCTGCACCACCTAACACTAAAATCCACAAAGGAATTGTTATGCCATTAACAGGAACAGTACCTGTTTGATTGATGTAGTTTATTGCTGCTAAAGGCGCGATCGCATTGCCGACATCATTAGAACCATGGGCAAAAGCAACAAAACACGCACTCAGTAACTGAAACTTTGCCAGTTGTTTTTCAACTGTATTCTGCGTAGGTGCAAAAGACTGCCGCACGATATTTTTATCCAATTGCCGCCAACTTACCATTGTGAGCGAGACTGCGGCGATCGCGCCAATCCCAATTGGTAAATCGTGTTTGGGAATGTTCCAATGCAGTTGTTCGTGGAAAAATGTATTGATTGGCTGACTTAGTTTAGGTAGCACAATGATGCCAAACACACTCAAAAGTGCGACACTCAGCCAAGGTATCCACTCATTTAACTGCTGTATCGAGTCTTGGCGATCGAGAATCGAGTATTTGATAATGCGATAAAACAACGCGGCGATCGCTCCACTGACAAGCGGAGTGACAACCCAAGCCAAAGATATTGTCCCAATTAACGACCAGTCAATAGCTTGAACGCCAGCAGCCACCCAACTAAAACCCGCGATCGCCCCAACAACTGCATGCGAAGAAGAAACAGGAAAGCCACGCGACGTGGCAATCTGCAACCACAAACCAGCCGCTAGCAGCACAGAAAACATTCCTTGTAACAAAACTTGCGGTTCTGCGGTAAATAATTCCGGATTGACGATTTCTGTTGCTAAAGTTTCTGATACTTCATGACCAAACAAAACTGCACCAGTAAATTCTAAAACTCCAGCGATAATTAAAGCTTGGCGGAGGGTGACAGCTTTTGAGCCTACAGATGTTCCCATCGCGTTAGCAACATCGTTCGCCCCCAAATTCCAAGCAACATAAAATGCTAGTAGTGCGGTTAATCCTAGCTGTAGTATCATTTCGATTTATAGATTGCTATGTATAGGTAGCAGAGGAAGCTACAGGGGCAGAGGAAAAATAATATTTTATACAACTCATCACTCACCACTCACCCTTGTTTTCGCCAACGCGGATTGACAAACTCACTTAAACCTTCCCCAAGTAACGATAGCCCAACAACGAGTAAAGTTAACGCCATTCCTGGAAAAAATGCTGTCCACCAAATACCTGTTGGTAGTGCTTGCAGCGCTTGACGAAGATCGTGTCCCCACTCAGGAACGCGTGGCGGTAAACCTTGTCCGAGAAATCCTAAACTTCCCAGCGTTAAGATCGCATCCGCAGCATTCAGCGTAAATAATACAGGTACACTCTGAATGACATTTAAAAATAAGTATCGCGAAATCACCCGCCAAGTTGATGCTCCCATCGCCTGGGCTGCTTCG
This sequence comes from Chroococcidiopsis sp. TS-821, assembly GCF_002939305.1. Lineage (NCBI taxonomy): Bacteria > Bacillati > Cyanobacteriota > Cyanophyceae > Chroococcidiopsidales > Chroococcidiopsidaceae > Chroococcidiopsis > Chroococcidiopsis sp. TS-821. The sequence goes on from NZ_MVDI01000003.1 coordinate 84,064, forward strand.
ACAAATAATTCAGTTTTAACGCTTACTGTATGATTGCGGACAACACGATAATACTGCGGGATGTAAGAAATGCTAATTGCGATCGCCGCATTTAATATGCCTCGTCCTACTACAAACGCAAGCGTGATTGATAATAGTAACCCAGGTAGAGTGTAAATTGTATCCATCAAAAACAGCAAGACGCGATCCAAGCTACCGCCTAAATACCCGCTGACAAGTCCTAATGGTACGCCAATTGCTAAACTCAACATTGTCGCCAGCACAACAACTTGCAACGCCACTTGCGTACCGTACAGCGTTCGAGAAAAAACATCGTAACCTTCGCGATTTGTGCCAAACCAGTATTGTGCCGAAGGTGGTACGTGACTAGGATTATTGAGAGATTCAAGTGGATTTTGAATCCATCCCCAAGCTTGAAATACAGGAGCTAAGATAGCAATCAGTACAAAGATCAGGGTGATTATCAACCCGATGCGCATCAGCTGCATCGAGACGCTGGAACTACCAGACACGATAAAACGTAGCGGAAGTTGGCGTTTGGTTGCGGTCATCAGTGTTTGCTCAACAAGCAGGATCTGCTGACCATTTTTACAGAATTGTCTGCGTTTTTGACAAGCAGGTGGGTTTTGTGTGTCGCCGCAAACAAATTTATTCGCCCCTGAAATCGCTGCTACAAAAACAAAGTCCGCCGGCGCGGACTTGCAGTCATACTTTTGATGAGAGAAATTACAAATTAGCTTCAATCAGCTGGCGGTAATAACTTTTCTGTTTGATGCCTTTAACTTCCATTAGGAGTTCTTGGTTTTTGAACAATTGAATAGTAGGCGTTCCTGTAACACCAGCAGTTTCTGCAATGTCGCGCTCTTTGTCAATGTCTATTTCTACAAAGTGAACTTTGCCGTCAAACTCATCTATGACTTTATTCAAAATTGGTTTTAATGTATGGCAAGGACCGCATCCAGGTGCCACATACTTAACTATCAATAAGCGATCGCTTTCATGGAACAATTTCCGTAAAGCGTAACCGCCTTCATGACGCGTTGCACTCAAATCAAACTCGCCATTTTGCGTTGTCTTGACGGCTTCGTGCACTAATTCGTTATCTAAGTGCAAGTTCTCTCCAGCTTGATGGAATTCTTGAATTAAACCGTTAGAAGATAACCAGCGTTCGGCTAACATGGCTGCCATACAACCCGAACCCGCTGCTGTAACTGCTTGACGATATTCACGATCTTGCACGTCACCCGCAGCGAAGACACCTTCAACGCTTGTTTCTGGCGAACCAGGCTTTGTAACAATGTAGCCAAGATCGTCAAGTTCGATTTGTCCTTTGAAGAGTGATGTGTTTGGTGTATGACCGATCGCGTAAAATAGCCCCTTAACATGAATTTTGCTTTCTTCGCCAGTTTGCGTATTTCGGACTTTGACTCCTTCCATGTGGTTATCATTCCCAAATACGTCAATTGGCTCGGTATTCCAATGAACGTGAATCTTAGGATTACTCAAAACGCGATCCTGCATCGCCTTACTCGCACGCATTTTGTCACTGCGGACAAGCATATGTACCTGCGATCCATACTTGGTGAGGTAAATCGATTCTTCGGCTGCGGAGTCTCCACCACCCACAACCGCGAGTTCAGCGCCATGAAAAATTGGTGTTGCACCATCGCAGATCGCACACGCGGAAATACCACGACTCCAAAATTCGCCCTCACACGGCAATCCTAACCGCTTTGCTGTCGCACCAGTGGCAATAATCACGCTATGTGTTTTAAACTCGCGCTCGTCAGAACGTACCGTAAATGGACGCTGAGTTAAATCAACATAGGTGACATCTTCGGTATATAACTCAGCTCCCCAGCGTTCGGCTTGCGCTTTCATCCGATCCATCAAATTTGGTCCGGTAATTCCTTCAGGAAAGCCTGGAAAATTCTCTACTTCTGTCGTCGTCATCAGCTGTCCCCCTGGCAAACCCCCAGCTTGAAAGCCTTCAAATACAATCGGTTTGAGGTTGGCTCGTGCAGCATAAATTGCAGCGGTATACCCGGCTGGACCTGAACCAATGATTACTAAATTCTCTACCGTTGGATTTGTCATGGATGCTTATATAAACTCATAATGACTACGTTTAGCTTAGTATAACAAATAGTTACATAGAGAGCTAGTCGTATCGTTGCGGATTTTCAATCGAGATTGAGGTAATAAGGATATCTTGTAGATCCATCTCAGAGAATGAGAGGCGATCGCAAATATATCAATAAATAGAACCTTTGCGCTTGTAAGATTTTTGTCAGATCTGGGCATATTAGCAATTGAGGTGAAGTAGGGCTTGCCTCAGTTGCGGTTAGCAGTAGGAATTGCAGAATATGACTCAGATTTTAACTGAAATAAGTGAGAAGATTCGGCAGCAGTTTGATACCGGACCTTATCCGAGAATTCCATTAGAGAGGTCGCCGAAGAATGATGCTATGGCGCTATATATCCATAGTTTGGTAAATGCGTATTACTTGCGCAATCAAAAAATTATTCGTACTGAGGGTAAGTTAATTTTAGATGCAGGGTGTGGCTCTGGTTATAAGTCACTGATTTTAGCGGAAGCCAATCCAGGGGCAAAAATTGTTGGTATAGACATCTCTGCAAACTCAATTGAACTTGCGAAACAACGATTGCAATATCACGGCTTTGACAATGCAGAGTTTTATGTATGCAGAATTGAAGACTTACCGAGTTTAGGTTTGCAATTTGACTATATTAACTGCGATGATGTGTTGTATTTGTTGAGTGAACCAGCAGTTGGCTTACAGGCGATGAAGTCGGTTCTCAAGCAGGATGGCATTATTCGCGCTAATCTACATAGTTCGCTGCAACGCACTTACTACTACCGCGCCCAAGAAGTCTTCAAAATGATGGGGTTGATGGATGAAAATCCCGAAGAGTTAGAGATTGACTTGGTACGAGACACAATGAATGCATTAAAAGATCAAGTAAAGCTCAAAGCTTTGACTTGGAGTCCTGCGCTCGCAGCCGATCCAGAACGAATTTTAATGAATCTACTATTTCAGGGAGACAAAGGCTACACAATCCCTGAGACATTTGCCGCAATTCGGAAGGCTGAGCTTGAGTTTATCAGCATGGTAAATTGGCGGCAATGGAATTTGATGGAGTTATTTAAAGAACCCGACGATCTCCCAGTCTTTTTAGCAATGAGTTTACCGGAAATTAGCGTAGAAGAACAACTTACTTTATTTGAGTTGTTGCATCCGGTTCATCGCTTGTTAGACTTTTGGTGTGGTCATCCGCAGCAAAGTCAAAATGTTGTTCCGGTTGTCGAGTGGACGTTATCTGATTGGGAAACTGCACAAGTTCATCTTGTACCACAGCTAAGAACACCGGAAATTAAACGAGAACTTATAGATGCGATCGCGCAGTTAAACACGTTTGAAATTAGCCAGTACTTACCAATTCCAGAAAAACACGTATCGATAGATAGTACAGTTGCCGCTTGTTTGTTACCTTTGTGGGAAGCACCGCAACCGATGCGATCGCTTGTGGCACATTGGCAGAAAATACGCCCTGTGAATTTGGCAACGCTAGAGCCATTCAGCACCAATGAAGCTTTAGAAGTGCTGAGTAACGCGCTCATTGGCTTGGAAAGTCGCGGTTATGTTCTGGTTGAACGGTAAAGTTGTTTTTTATGAGCGATCGCATGAGATGAATGTGTTGTGCGATCGTATATTTCTCATCTCACAACCGTTGGAGTAATTCCTCATACTCCTCATACAATTTAATCTAATGCGAGAAAAGTTATTGGATTTTATTGAGGATTCCAAAATACCAATGATTCAACTATCTATATATTCTACCTTGATGTCAAACCATCAAATTAGTCAATCTAATTCAGCATTTAAAGGTAGACGTTGAAGATGAATTTTTGATAGTTGGATATATGAAAACCTCGATGAGTGGGCAAGCTAAGTCTAGTTACTAACAAAACATTTTCCCCACTCTATAGCTAAAACTACTATGAATACACAACTTAAAGCCCAATTTCTAGACCGGAGGGATAGAAAAAACGAAGAAGGTTTCACGCTCATTGAGATGCTGGTAGTTATTATTATTATTGGTATTCTCTCTGCTATTGCAATGCCATCGTTTCTGAGTCAAGCAGCGAAAACTCGGCAATCGGAAGCAAAAAATAGTACGGGTGCTTTGAACCGAGCGCAGCAAGCTTATTATTTAGAAAACCAAATATTTGCAGACGATGTGAATAAGTTAAGTGTAGGCGTGGTCAATAGCGTTAGTTATAACTACGTGGTGAGTGGTAACGATTTCATCAATCAAGTGGCGAACTTGGCAACGGCACAGCAAGCAGATTTGAAAAGTTATGCGGGCGGTGTTTTTAAGTCGGCAAATAATCTGACAACTGTAGCAATCTTGTGTGAAGCAAATAGTGCAGGAAACACACCGATAAACGCGCCAATGAGTGCGAATGCTTGTGCGAATGGTTCGCAGCGAATGCAATAAGTTCATTTTGGCGTACAGATGGCGATCGCACTCTTATCGATGACTTACTGTAGGAAAAACCTGACGACGCTTCAATATGCGGTCGCACTTTCGTACCACATCTTTCAAAGCCACATGGCACTCCTATTTCTGGCAGTATAGGTAATCAACGCATAGCGCACCACTATTATGCGATCGTACCTGGATATAAATTCTTTCATCCAAAATTAGCAAATAACACGTTCTGACATAGTAAGGGTAGAAAAAGTGGTAAATATTCTGGTACGAATGCCGGAATGTTTCTATTTTTCAGCTTAGGCGGCTTCTTGCCCCTTAAGATCGCATCAGATGCTACAGGCAGGGGACACTTCCAAGGGCGTACTGTTTTCCTATTCGAGTGGAGAAGATGAGGAAAAAGCTTGTCTGCGAATAGTGTAGTATTTTCTTGATTCTTGTCGCCGTTGTATTAATTGTATTAAAAATTACTAATACCTTTATGCTAGGTATTGCTATTCCTGCCAAACAGCGTTAATTTATGCTCTAATATGACGTCTCTATACTGCAATCAAGGACACAAAAACCAAAAAGGTAGCCGCTTTTGTATTGAGTGTGGCGAACCATTGTGGCTAGCTGCGGGAGAAGTTTTAGAAAAGCGCTATCGTCTTGTGCGTCAGTTAGCCTCTGGTGGCTTTGGACGTACTTACTTAGCAGAAAATTTGCATCGCTTCAACGAGCGTTGTGTCCTCAAAGAATTCGCGCCACAGGTACAAAACGATCGCGAACTTGAAAAAGCAAAAGAATTATTTGAGCGCGAAGCAGGAGCGCTATACAATCTCAAGCATCCGCAACTACCGCGTTTTCTAGAATTTTTTCAAGCAGAGACAAAAGCTGGTATAAATTGCTTGTTTTTGGCACAAGACTACATCGAAGGAGACACCTACTACGACTTACTGCGATCGCGCGGTTCTTTCTCAGAAGCAGAAGTTCGACAACTCTTGTGTAAATTATTACCTGTCTTATCTTATATACACGCACAGGGCGTCGTACATCGCGATATTGCCCCAGATAACATCATTCTGCGAAATAGCGACCAAATGCCAGTTTTGATCGACTTTGGTGGCGTGAAACAAGTTGCGGCAACTGTCGTTTCTCAATTTACAGGATTGGGGATGCCGACTTTAATAGGTAAACAAGGCTACGCCCCAGAGGAGCAAATGCGTCAGGGCAAAGTGTATCATAATAGCGACTTGTACGCGCTGGCGGTGACAGCATTAGTATTGCTGACGGGTAAAGAACCGCAAGACTTGTACGATAGCTACAAAGGTACTTGGCAATGGCGGAAAGAAATTAATATCAGTCCGCAGCTAGAAGCGGTATTGCATAAAATGTTGGCGTATAAGCCAGGCGATCGCTATGCCAACGCCGAGGAAGTCTTACAAGCCTTACAAACTCCATCACTAAAGATACCAACGCTTAATATTTCGCAACTACGAACGATTAATGTCTTGGGACGTAAGCCCGAACCGACACGCAATCCTGCATCACAAGAGATTAAAACACACTCTACAGGCACTCAGGTCATTGCTGCGCGTACTAACAAACAAATGCAGTTAAACTTGGGTTGGGTGCGTCCTATGCTGATGAAAGCAACGACCTTAAGCGCAGTTGGATTGACGGTAACCAGTGCATGGGTATTGGCAAATTCTCTTTTGCAGATACCGCTATCGAACCCGACAGCACAGCGATCGCCAACCAGTACTAATACAGCAACTAGGCTGCAAAACATCGTCAGCCGTCGCCAAGCTTTACAAATTCGAGAGGCTTTTTTTATTGGTTTAGTAGATGATTCTTTCCATCGCCAACATCCTGAGTTAAATGGACGAAGCTTGAAATCTGATGCTCAAGACGCCGCATTACGCGACAATTGGTTTAGAATTGCAGAGCAAATGCTCGATAAACTAGAACAAGCTGAACTTTCGCCAGCAATCCGACGCCGCCTTGGAAGTTACAACGAACAAGACTACACAACTTGGCAGCAGCAAGCAAATCAAGGGCTGTTAGGGAACTATACCAGCAATGAATTAACTCAACAAACAAATCAAAAATTTTATCGCCTCTTTCCCGAAGAACGCGGAAAGAAACTTAAACTTAATACATTAGGTCAAGTATGGTACGCAATCGCTGCCGACCAGGTGCAGCAGCGCAAACAGGCTAGTAAATAACAGCTAGACTTTGAATGTCGGCGCAAGCCAAAAATGAAATATTCATTTCAATCCTTGCATTATCGTACCATTTCACTAAGTTAAAGATTAACAAACAACTTCTCCTCTGCCTTGTCTGCTCCCTTGCTTCCCCTGTTGCCTATATGTATAGCCTTAGTAGAGTTTAACCTCGACCCCTGACCTCTGACCCCTACTATATCAACCTTGAAAAACGGTATGATGTACTGCTCCAAAGGACACGAAAATCCAGATCGCAGTCGCTATTGTCTTGAGTGCGGCGAAAAGCTAGTGGAGGCAAGTAATACACAGCCAGGAATTATAGGCGATCGCTACCGAATTATCCGCCAATTGGGGCAAGGGGGCTTTGGACGTACTTATCTCGCCGAAGATATTAATCGCTTTAATGAACTGTGTGTTTTAAAAGAATTTGCGCCCCAAGTACAGGGAACCTATGCTTTGCAAAAAGGGCAACAATTGTTTCAACGCGAAGCCGGAACTCTTTACAAATTACAACATCCGCAAATTCCTAAATTTCGCGAACTTTTTCAAGCCAGTTTAGAGGGTAAGAAACATTTACTTTTAGTCCAAGATTATGTTGCAGGTGCGAGCTATCGCCAATTATTAAATACCCGCAAACAGCAAGGTTTACAGTTTAACGAAACCGAAGTTACACAGCTACTACAACAACTCTTGCCAGTTTTAGATTATATCCACTCGCTCGGAGTTATCCATCGCGATATTTCACCAGAAAATATCATCTTGCGCGATGCGGATTATTTACCTGTACTCATCGATTTTGGTGGTGTTAAACAAGTAGCAGCTTCAATTGTTTCTCAGTTTAGCCCTGCCGATCCTCATGCTACAGTATTGCCAGTGACTCGCGTCGGCAAAATTGGCTATGCACCACCAGAACAAATCTTTTCTGGAGTTGTCTCTTTCCAAAGTGATTTATATGCTTTAGCTGCAACTGCACTCGTATTACTCACAGGTAAAGAACCACAAGATTTAATTGACGAGCAAACATTAGAGTGGAACTGGCGACGCGAAATTAACCTCAGCCCCCAGTTGGGGAATATTTTAGATAAAATGCTCGTGCCCAGAGCAAGCGATCGCTATCCATCCGCACGCCAAGTTTTGCAAGCCTTAAATCGCAGCGTACCCAAACAACCTGCACCACAAGTACCGCCAACAATCGTGACAAAGCCTCCAGTCACAAATGCTGCTTCTGCAACGTCGTCGTGGCAATTACAACCTGCGAGTGCAAGTTATTATGCGCGCAGTCACAGCTTGAGTGTAGGGAAAGTTTTTGGCATCGGATTGTTGTTGATGGCAACAGCAGGCTTAAGTTGGTGGGGAACAAGATTGTGGTTGCATTCGCGCATGGCGAGTATGCCAGAAGTAATACCAACTATTTCCCCCATAGCCGCACCAACACCTACACCGCAATATTCCACAGTCGAACAAAATCGCAAAAATCAATTACGCGATCGCCGCCAACAACTGGGAATTAATGACAGCTTTTACAATGCTTTAGTCAATCAGTTATTTTGGGAAGAACGCCCTGAACAGCGCGGTAAAACCCTCAGTAGTAGCCCTGCAGATGCAGCGTTACGCAGCGAGTGGGATAGTATTGCCGCAGAAGTCCTCAATAAACTGCAAGCATTAAGCCCAGAAGCCCGCCAACAATTAGGAAAATATCGGGCTGCGGATCGCGATCGCTGGAAAGTTTCTGTCAACAAGCTAAACCTCAGCAGTCGTACTTTGTATGACTTGACAGATGCTACCTTTTTTCACTTGTTTCCACAATACAAAGGTCAGAACTTTATTAACCAGCCGATTGGTCAAGTATGGCACGGGATTGCAACTGATAAAGTACAACGCCTAGTCTCAGGTAGTGGTTATGAAAAGATCGCGTTTACCCAAGAAAACACAATTCAACAAGTTCGCGGAAATTTACAACCAGGTGAAGGTAAGGCTTATATCGCACAGTTAACGAAAGATCAGCTGATGCAACTCAACCTTGAAGCCGAGCCCCGTGTTTTAATTTCAGCGTACTCTCCTACCGGTAGTACAGTTTTGCTCGAAGATTCAAGCGATCGCACTTGGTCTGGTAAATTACCAGAAACAGGTTACTACGAGTTTGTTGTGGTTTCGACTGCGTCAGCACCAGTTGATTATCTACTTCAAATTATCGCTGATTAGCAAGGAAGCTTCAGGAGCCAGTGCGGTGCAAAGGTGTCCGTGCGTGAGAGCAACTGGCGCGGGCAAAGGGGGTAGCAGAGGCGAATTGTCTTCTATACTTATCACTCAAAACTAGTTACTAGTCACTCTCTTCACCCCTCGCCCTTAAACTACTCGTTACCAGTTACTTTAGTGACTGCTTCTTTCGCGCCTTCTAAGGCTTTTTCCACAATGCCTTCGCTTTGTCCAGCGTTTTTAACATTTTCTTCATAAACTTTTTCTGGATCTTCTGCTGCTTGGATTTGTTCTTCGTAAGCTTGTTCGCGCGTACTTACAGCTTCTGGCGTACTTCGATCCATTGTTTCCTGTTGCATCATAGGCTCATTAGCAGCCATACTCGGCTGAGTTGCAAAAACCAGCAGACACGACACACTCATCAAACTCACTAACCCTACGATGACTAGGCTCTGACGCAATGCTTGCTTCAACACAGCAAAAATCCGTTGCATATAAACTTTTCCTCACTTTTTTATGATGCTTGTAAAAATGACTGGCACACTTTATAAATCCCAAGCTGAATTGCATCCTACGTGGCAGCATTATCCTGTGCCTTCTACCTGGAGGGAGAATTAGAGCAGAGGAGCAGAGGGAGCTGAAAAGATAGAGGGATAAGGAGACGCGAGGACGCGGGGAAATTTAGTTACAGTTAATCACTCCTAACTCCCACTAACTAGCAGTCACCAACCACTCATCCTTCACCCCTCGTCGTCCCTCACTCCTACTTACGCTTCATCCAAAGCAGCAATACCAGGAAGTTCTTTGCCTTCAAGTAACTCTAAGCTAGCCCCGCCACCCGTCGAAATATGGCTCATTTGATCGGCAACACCTACTTTCTCAACAGCTGCAACCGAGTCACCACCACCGATAATTGTCGTAACACCTTGCTTGGTGAGATCGGCAAGTGTCCGCGCGATCGCTTCGGTTCCTACAGCGAACTTATCAAACTCAAAGACGCCCATTGGACCATTCCAAATGACTGTTTTGCAATCAGCAAGCGCGTTTTGGAACATCTCGATTGAGTCAGGTCCAATATCTAATCCCATACCATCGTCAGGGATGTTTTCAACACTTACAGTTTGCGCGTTCGCATCTGCTGCAAATTTATCAGCAACAACAACATCAGTAGGCAATAGCATTTGCACGCCGCGTTCTTTTGCCTTAGCTTCTAAAGATTTAGCAAGTTCTAGCTTGTCGTCTTCTACTAATGATTTACCGACATTCAATCCACGTGCTTTGTAGAAGGTGAAAATCATCCCACCACCCAAAATCAGCTTGTCGCACTTTTCTAACAGGGTCTCAATTACACCAATTTTGCTAGAAACTTTAGAACCACCAATAATCGCTGCTAAAGGACGTTCGGGATTTTCAATCGCACTTTGTAGGTACTGCAACTCTTTTTCAATCAAGTATCCAGCAACACAAGGGCTAAGATAGTGCGTCACGCCTTCGGTCGAAGCATGAGCGCGGTGGGCTGTACCAAACGCATCATTGACATACACATCCGCATTGGCTGCTAGCTGTTTGGCAAATTCAGGGTCGTTTTTCTCCTCTTCTTTGTGGAAGCGAACATTTTCGAGCAACAGTACCTGACCATTTTGCATTCCTGATACTTTACTCGCAACTTCGTCACCGATGCAGTCATCGCATTTGATGACTTCTTGACCGAGTAATTCCGAAAGACGTTTAGCAACAGGAGTCAGACGCAGCTTGTCATCAACACCTTTGGGACGTCCAAAATGGCTAGCTAAAATGACCTTAGCGCCTTTTTGCATCAAATCTTGAATTGTCGGCAGTGCTGCCCGAATTCGAGTATCATCAGTGATATTTCCTTGGTCATCCAACGGAACATTAAAGTCCACCCGCACTAATGCACGCTTACCTGATAAGTCTGAAGCTGATAAATTTGCTAAAGTTTTTTTGGACATAATTGACAAGTTCCTCCTGACTGGATTCTTAATTAATTATTAAGCGCCGTCCACATTTTACCGGAGTCGGGGTATCAACGATGCCTGCAATGTTTAAGACTGTTTTATTTCCGATCGATCAAAGTCGAGATGCTAGAGAAGCGGCTGAAGTTGTTGCTGATGTCGTGAAAAAGTATGATAGTCGCTTGGTACTGCTATCAGTCGTCGAATCTGCGGATTCAGAAAACGAACCTGGGGCTGACATGATGGCGTCACCTGATGCTGTAGCACAGCTGCTTAAGAATGCACAATCACTTTTTCTAGAACAGGGTATCCAAGCTGAAACAATCGAACGCGAGGGTAAGCCGGCGTTTGTTATCTGTGATGTAGCGGATGAAATTGAGGCAAATTTAATTATTATGGGTTGTCGAGGACTAGGACTAACTGAAGAAGGTGTCAGTGACAGCGTGACTAATCGCGTGATCAATCTTTCTCCCTGTCCTGTATTGATTGTGCCTTAAAAGCGATTAGCGGTTAGCAATTAGCTATTAGCACTTTATTTCTCTAGATGTAATTTATTTTGACAAACTTTAGACAGTAAAAAGTATGGGAAACACGCGCTCTTACGCTAGCAGTTTACTAAGCGCCGCGAACCTTCGCTAAAGAGGATATTGTACGAATTGACAAGCCAAATGTGTCGAGCTTGCGTTTCAATTCCTGCTAATATTGCGGAAGGATGTGGTAGCAAAGGAAAAGCAGAATTAGCTCGCTTCTTGCAAATCTCTGTGGGATCAGCTAGTGAGCTAGAGTCCTACCTACTTCTGGTTAGAGATCTTCAATTACTAAAAAGCCCTAAATGAATTAAAGCAAATTGTGAAATTCATTCATCTAAAGGCTTATTGTCTAGTAATTGCTAATGGCTAACAGCTAACCGCTAATCGCTAAAAATGACAACTCCCGCTATTCAATGGTATCCAGGTCACATTGCCAAAGCTGAAAAAGCACTTAGAGAACAGCTCAAGCTTGTCGATGTCGTGCTGGAAGTTCGTGATGCGCGAATTCCTCTAGCAACGCATCACCCGCAAGTTAAAGAGTGGGTAGGAAGTAAAATGCGGGTTTTGGTCTTGAATCGCGTTGACATGATTCAACCACAAGCACAGCGAATGTGGACGCAGTGGTTTAGAGACCAAGGAGAAGAACCGTACTTCACAAATGCGCAAAAAGGCGAAGGTGTCATTGCCATAGCGAAAGCCGCACAAGCTGCGGGGGTAGCAGTGAACCAAAAAAGACGCGATCGCGGAATGTTACCGCGCCCTGTACGGGCGGTTGTCATTGGTTTTCCAAATGTTGGTAAATCAGCACTCATCAATCGGTTATTGAGGCGCAAAGTTGTCGAAAGCGCGGCGCGTCCTGGTGTCACGCGACAGTTACGCTGGGTACGGATTTCGGATCAACTAGAATTATTAGATGCTCCTGGGGTGATTCCCGCCAAGTTGAACGACCAACAAGCTGCTTTTAAATTAGCGATTTGCGATGATATTGGCGATGCATCGTATGACAATCAACGCGTTGCTGCTGCTTTAGTCGATCTACTCAAGTTTTTGACTGCTACCGCCCCCGAATTATTACCAGAAGATCCTCTACAGCAGCGCTACAAAATCGATCCAGCCTTGTTTACTGGTGAAGCTTATATTTACACGTTGGCACATCAACGCTATCAAGGTGATGTCGAGCGCACAGCAAGATCGCTATTGACAGATTTTCGTAAAGGTGCCTTAGGGAGAATTTGTTTAGAGTTGCCTCCAGACTAGAACTTTCGGCTATAAGATTTCCGACAATACATGTCTAACACAAATACATTAAGCAGTTTATTAAACAGCGCCAACTTCTCTGGCACAATTTAATACTAGACCCACGTTCCGCTTTAGATGGCTGCGCTGCAATCAAACTCAGCATTCGCAACCGAACAGGCTCGCTTAATATAGCAATATGGCTTACGTTTTTGTAGCAGTAACTGCACTAAAAAACAAACGTAGAAAATAATATAACTTACTTATATTCAAATAAATTTCGGTCTTATTTCCTAGATAAGACCGAAACCTAAAAATTACCCTAATTTCATAGAACCTGTTTCCAAAGCCAATGTATTCATTGTTAGGTACTCGATTTAGTATTTCCTAACCATACATTCACTCATATCTCAATTTAGTTCAATTGAATGAAATTTAAGTGAGAATTGCATGAGAAGATTCTTATGCAAACTGCAGGTGCAACGTCACTTTCTATTCAACGACCTTTCACACAGAAAACCCCATTTCTGCCAATCCTTGGCGGAGTTTATCTGCTTCTACAGGATTTTGTGTCTCGTGTAATGCTATTGCCTGTCTAAAAGCCGCTAAACTATCATTTAACTTACCCAGTTTGAGCAGTACAACTCCCAAATTCTGATATGCTTCCGCATATTTTGGATTGAGTGCGATCGCTTGCTGATACTTGGCGATCGCTTCATTCAATAACCCCATCGCTTTTAGCGTCATTCCCAAGTTGTAATGCCCTGCGGCAAATTTAGGATCGATTTGCAATGCAATTTCATACGCTAACTTTGCGCCATTGAGATCGCCTGTTGCTCGCTTTAAGTTCCCCAAATTGTTGTAAGCACCAAGCTTGAGCAAGGGATAAATCGATAACCCGATAGCTGCTTGATAATGCGCGATCGCTTTTTGTATTTGTTGTAGGCGGCTATAAGCAATTCCTAAGTGATAGTGCAGTTCGTATAAAATTTGCGCATTTAAGCCACTGCACTTCAGTCCTTGCTCTAATAATTCAATTCCTCGCTGCCAAGAACCCGCTTCAACGTACAATGCACCCAGCTTGCTACATACATACGGATCGTTGGGATGCGCGGTAAAAAAGCTTTCCATTGCGGCTTGTGCTTGGGCAAACTTATTTTTTTGGGCGATCGCACCGCGTTGATATCCTTCGTGCCATATTGCCACATTGGGTAAATAACCAACTTGCCATTGAGGTTCTTTGCTCATAATCCGAGCCACGCTATCATCGACTAACGCGTGATATGGACGCGAAAAGCAAAGATTTGGGTGACGCCGAAATAAGCGTGAAACTTGCGAGTAAGGAGATTGGGCTGCACCGACTTCTTGTCGCAACAAGTTAATTAGCAAAAAGCGATTGTGTTGGATTGCTTGCTTTAGCGAAGGGATAATCTCTGGGACTAATACTTCATCTGCGTCTAACACAAGTACCCAATCGGTGCGGACATACTTTAAAGACTCATTGCGTGCTTTAGCAAAGTCATTACACCACTCGTATGTATAAACCCTTGCACCGAATTCTTGCGCAACATCAGGCGTGCGATCGCTTGAACCTGTGTCTAGAACAACAATTTCATCAACGACACCCTGAACGCTCTTAAGGCACTGAGGTAGTGTTTGTTCTTCATTTTTCACAATCATGCACAAACTCAGTTGCATTTTCTTTGCACCATACAGATCGCAAATGTGGCAATATTAACTTAGTATGGCTGCCAGCAGTGAGTTGTTGTTATCCAGCCCATAGTTGTTAACTTGTCTTTCCACCTTATATCTACTAGCAAAAAAGCTCCTTGCAGTTTATAACCATAAAGGAGCTGTAAAATTGATTTGATCGCTACTAATAATACTTACACAACGATTAACGGCAAAGCTAATCACAGAAATAATTGGGGATTGAGTTCAACCCCCAAACATCAATTAATTGTTACCACATAACGCAAACAAGATACCTGTAGAGAGATTTTTACTTTCTCAAAGCGTGGTATTGCTACGCCTTAATTAAAGACTAGGCGGTAACAAGACTCTGTCAATCGCGTGGATAATGCCATTGCTAGCTTCAATGTCTGGCTGAACAACTCTCGCATCATTGACTGTTACCCCATCTGCCGAAGTTTTAACGTTGACTGCTTCACCTTCAATAGTTTTCACCTCTCCTGGCTGCAGTTGGTTTGATTGAACGCGCGCGGGAACCACATGATATGTTAAGATTTGTACCAAAAGCTGGCGATTTTCTGGTCTTAACAATTCCTGAAGTGCGTCTTGTGGTAAAGCTGCAAAAGCTTCGTCCGTAGGTGCAAAGACAGTAAATGGTCCGGCTCCTGACAAAGTCTCAGTTAACCCTGCGGCTTGCAATGCTGTTGTCAAGGTTCTGAAAGAACTATTTGCAGCAGCTAAAGCGACTATGTTGTTAGCTGCTCCTGGAGTTTCCCCTTGGGGAGGTGTTGTAGGTGCTGTAGGTGGCGTTACTGGTGCGGGTGCGGTTGGTGGCGCGGGCGTTACTGGAGGTGTCGTACCTGGAGTTGTACCTGGAGTTCGATTATAAGGAGGCTCATTGAAGATACTCGGTCTGGGGTTGAGAACGCCTTGACCTTGTGCAACTAATGGAAAGCTCGCTGCGAGACTAGCGCCAACAATTCCTAGTAAGGTAACTAGTCTTTTGCATGGATTGCTTTGAGTGTGCTTTTTCATCATGAGTATTATTCTCAATTCTTAAGTTTTATATCATTAAACTTCAAATCTACAAAGTTTTTACCACACTATCACGCAAATCTTTCTTAAGAAAGACTCAACTTATTCAAGTCAAAGATAACCTACATAACCAGAGAGATGCACGAGAGATTGATAACCAGTAGCTGAGGGATCTCTCAAGAGTAGCGATGTGATGATATTAGTTGATGCATCAGTAGTATTTAGACTCAGCATGGTTATAGTCTCAACCAAGAGTATCAACTGCTGTTGAGATTTCCGTTATCGTTAAATAAACCAGTCATTATTCAGTTTAGTAATTTATCATACAAATTTATGGACGCTACCTAAACAAGCATTTTCTGAAAAAAGCTTGTCAAGTTTATAAAAAATCAATGCTAGCTATACCAAACTTTTATTTAACATTACGCAGTTTTGAGGCTGGAGTTGCAAACTTTTAAGCAAGCATAAAAGTATTAAATTAGCTGTTTTGGCAGACTTGATTTAAAAATAGCGCATGACAAAAATTCTAATACTTTAGATTCTTACTTACGATAGAGGTAAACAGAATGTTGCAATTGATACTCTAAGTTGTGAAAGGAAGAGAAAAAGTGAAGGTTAGGAGGAATTAAAAATGGAATTTTTAGCATGGATTCTTCTAGGTCTAATAGCAGGCGCGATCGCAAAAGCTATATATCCTGGTCACCAAGGAGGCGGCATCCTAGCAACAATTATTTTGGGTATTCTGGGTGCTTTGGTCGGGGGTTGGTTAGGTAATACCTTGTTCGGTGGAGTGGGGGCAGGAGCAGCAGTAGGTGCGCTTACAATACCCAGCATTATCTTTGCCGTTTTGGGCGCAATTATCCTTCTCTTCATCTGGGGCTTAATTACTCGTCGTACTGCATAAACTGCATAAGACAATACACGCACTTGAAAAACAAAAGGCTTTTTTACTCCTCTAGCACCTACTAGAGGAGTTTCAATATATTCTAATATTCTAAAGTAATTGAAAAAATTGTCAAAAACTAATAAAAATCTCCTAGGTGTCTAGCGATCGCAAAAGATAAAAAAAATTTTGTTATTAGAAATAATACTAGAAAGCTTAGACTTTATCTTGAAAAACGATGGAAAAAGTCCCCGAACAACTATTCTTCTAATAATTAAATACTTATAATGTTAGGTGTTTTGTTGATGGAAGAAAAAACGGAGTGCCAGCAAAATGTTAGAACTTTACCAATTTGAATTATCGCACTATTCAGAAAAAGTTCGTTTAATACTAGATTTTAAAGGCTTGGCTTATCGCAAAATTGAGGTAACTCCTGGAGTAGGACAGCTAGAGCTTTTTCGGTTGACAGGTCAAAGGCAAGTTCCCGTGCTCAAGGATGGTAACCAATATATTGCAGATTCTACACAAATAGCTAAATATCTCGAACGCAAGTATCCCGATCGCCCAATTATTCCCTCCGATCCAAAACAGCGTGCAATGTGTTTGCTGATTGAAGAATGGGCAGACGAATCAATTGGTATCAAAAGCCGCAAAGCATTATTTGGCGCACTTGCTCAAAGTGAAAACTTCCGTAAGTCACTGTTACCAATGGCAACTCCCGATCTCGTAAAAACACTAGTAGGAGCTGTGCCTAATGATGTTCTCAAAGTACTAGGTTTTGGTGTAGGCTACGGACCTGATGTTGTTAAATCCGCAGAAGAAGATTTAAAACAAGATTTAGAAGCATTGTGTTTGTTACTTGCGGAGAGTCCATACTTAGTTGGAGATCAACCGACACTTGCTGATTTAGCCGTTGCAAGCTTAGCAATGCTACTTAAGTTTCCTGACGGACCTTACCTAGAGTTACCAGCGACATTAAAAGGGAAAGGAATTCCAGGTTTAGGGGACAATATCGCGTATCAACCATTTTTTGAGTGGCGCGATCGCCTGTATGCCCAGTATCGCAAACCTGTAACAGGAGTTAGTACAGTTGGTTCTGCACCAACATCAATTCAAATCGATTAAATGTATAAGAGGTCAGGGATCGGGGTTCAGAGGTCAGGAAAAGACAAAAGTTTGTGCGGAATGTGTTGGCGATTGACCGAGTAGAAAATAATGTGTTGTGTATTACGTTCTACGCTTTTTCAATACAATTCCTCTGACCCTCAACCTCAGAGCGCTGACCTCTCTAAACAAATCGGTAGCCAGAAAGAAAAATCCGACGTAAGATAAGGCTGCATAAGGAAGGATCGCAGGGAATGCTATGAATTCGGGACAGCCGTTAGGGTCAGTCACACAAGGGTCACTCAGCCAAGGGTTAGAAGTGAGATTGCATCCGGATGTTTCTGTAGAAGATATGCGGGTAGGAAAATTCCTCATTGTCGAAGGCGTGCGATCGCGTTTTTTCTGCATGCTTACCGACGTCGCGCTCTCGACTTCGAGCAATCGCATTGTTGCTAATCCTCCTAGCCCCAACGATGATTTCTTACGAGATGTACTAGCTGGAAGTGGTACCTATGGCACGATTAACCTGACCCCGATGTTGATGTTTACGCCGGAGGAAGTGAGGAACCGGGGATCGGAAATTGGCGATCGAAGACTGAATAATACGAATGGCAGTAACGGTAGTTCCTTAGCCTCGTTTCAGCCGCAAAGCAGTAGTAATATGGAACTCTTGCCTGTAAAGACAGTTCCGAGTCACTTTAGTCAAGTTTACGAAGCTTCAGAGCGGGATTTTCGAGCAGTGTTCGGCTGGGAAGACGATCCGCACCGCCGGAACTTTGCAATCGGTCAGCCGTTAGATATGGATGTACCAATTTGTCTTGACTTGGATCGCTTTGTCGAACGCAGTAACGGTGTTTTTGGTAAATCTGGTACTGGAAAATCGTTTTTAACTCGCCTGCTACTATCTGGAATTATTCGCAAACGCGCAGCCGTTAACTTAATTTTTGATATGCACTCGGAGTATGGTTGGGAAGCTGTATCGGAAGGGAAACAATATAGTACCGTCAAAGGCTTGCGCCAACTGTTTCCTGGACAAGTGCAAATGTATACTCTCGATCCTGAATCAACAAAACGGCGTGGGGTACGCGACGCGCAAGAACTTTATCTTAGTTACGACCAAATCGAAATTGAAGACATTCGCCTAGTCGGACAAGAGTTAAATCTATCAGAAGCGAGTTTAGATAATGCCAATATTCTCTTCAGTGAATTTGGTAAGTCTTGGATTCTTCAGTTGTTAAATATGACCAACGAAGAAATTCAGATGTTTTGCGATGAAAAGCGGGGTCATAAAGGTTCACTTTTGGCACTGCAACGTAAATTGATGCGCCTGGAAAATCTCAAGTATATGCGCTCTGCGTGTCCGCACAACTACGTCGATCAAATCTTGCAGTCGCTCGAAGCAGGTAAACACGTTGTTGTTGAGTTCGGCTCGCAGTCGGATATGCTTTCTTATATGCTTGTCACGAATATGATTACGCGGCGAATTCACCGCGCGTACGTCCGCAAAGCTGAGAAATTCTTGCAATCAAAAAATGCAAGCGATCGCCCAACGCAATTAGTGATCACTATCGAAGAAGCCCACCGCTTTCTCGATCCTCGTGTCGTCGGACAAACGATCTTTGGGACGATTGCACGAGAGATGCGCAAATACTTTGTTACCCTGTTGGTCGTAGATCAGCGTCCATCGGGAATTGATAATGAAGTCATGTCGCAAATCGGTACGAGAATCACTGCACTCCTCAACGACGAAAAAGACATAGATGCAATTTTCACAGGCGTTTCTGGCGCCCAAAGTCTACGGTCAGTTTTGGCAAAATTAGATTCTAAACAACAAGCTTTAATCCTTGGTCATGCCGTCCCTATGCCGGTTGTGGTGCGGACGCGTCCTTACGATACCCAATTTTATGCGGAAATCGGAGACGTTGATTGGGAAGAAAAATCTGATTCTGAAGTCTTCGCCGCAGCTGAATTAGCAAAAGCTGATTTAGGTTTTTAAAGATAACGGCAAGGAACGAAGAAAGTTGTGCGTTGAAGCAACTTTTATAACTCACAACTCAGTGTAGAAGCTCATAATGGTTTCTTTCCCTGAGGGAGCTTAACCCTGACTCCTGCGATAACATATAGAACTCTCGAAAGCTCATCACTCTTCACGAGCTACAGCTATGCGGAATACACTCCATCTCGCTGGAGATTCAGTACGGTTATCCCGCTACTCGCGAACGCCTATTTCCGCGTTGGCTAAGTCATCATAATAAGAGTTAGAATGTTTGTTTTGCTTTAAGTGTTAATTACCCTTTACTCTTTCTGAGATTTATCATACAATAAAAAACAAAGTCATTATGACTTCAACTTGATGGGATGTAGTAGATTGATTTTTCAGCTAAAGTGCCAAGCGAGCGTGGCACCACAGTAACAAGCCTGAGCATACTGGGAAACTTCCCCAATGGAGCATCGTCTCTACATCTTCTGTAGGATGCTTATCTACCAAGATTTAGCTAAGGTTCCTGATATACAGTTTGCGATCGCTTTCCCCATCTGCCCAGCCAAAAAGTATCTAATTTGTTTACGGAGTTGACGACGCACCGATGCCCACTGTTAACACCCCAACCGAAGAAACCACCACAAACACCCGCTTCACGGCTGATATGGTGCGCACTTATCTGCGCGAAATCGGTCGTGTACCACTGCTTACTCGCGAGCAAGAGATTATCTATGGTAAGCAGGTACAGCAAATGATGTCTGTATTAGACGCCAAAGAAGCGTTAGCCAAAAAGTTACGCCGCGAGCCAACCGTACAAGAGTGGGCTTCACACGTGAAAATGTCTGAAGCTGAGTTACAAGATACAGTGCGGCGAGGACAACGTGCCAAGCAAAAGATGATCGAAGCAAACTTGCGCTTAGTCGTGGCCATTGCGAAGAAGTACCAAAAGCGTAACATGGAATTCCTGGATTTAATTCAGGAAGGCACGATGGGACTTGAGCGCGGAGTGGAGAAGTTCGATCCTACACGCGGTTATAAATTCTCCACGTATGCATATTGGTGGATTCGCCAAGCAATTACGCGCGCGATCGCTCAGCAAGCCCGCACCATTCGTTTGCCCATCCACATTACTGAAAAGCTGAACAAAATCAAAAAGATTCAGCGCGAACTTGCACAGCGCTTAGGTCGCAGTCCCAGCCCAGCCGAGATCGCCAGCGAGCTAGAACTCGAACCTAGCCAAATTCGCGAGTACCTAAACTTGGCGCGTCAGCCAGTATCCCTTGATGTTCGCGTTGGCGATAACCAAGATACTGAGTTACAAGATCTACTCGAAGATGAAGGACCTTCTCCAGAGCATTACATGACTCAAGAGTCCTTGCGTCAAGACCTCGATCATCTAATGGCGGAACTCACCCCGCAACAGCGCGAAGTTTTGAGTTTGCGCTTTGGTTTAGAAGATGGTAACGAACTTTCTTTAGCCAAAGTAGGTGAACGTCTGAACCTTAGCCGCGAGCGAGTTCGGCAATTAGAACATCAAGCTTTGGCACACTTACGCCGTCGCCGAGCAAACGTACAAGAGTATATTGCCAGCTAATTGGCTAATTTTCTTTATGTACCTGCGGCGTATAGACAATTCCTCTAGCTTGAGTTTGAGGTATAGACAAGCCCCCCGAATCCCCCAAAAAGGGGGATTTTAGATTTAAAAGCTTCTTTTACTCCTCTGATTGTTTTAACTGTTATGTCAGCGTTTGAACGCGAGGCGAGTTTAACACTATAAAGTGAAAGAAACAATATTACAAGCTTAGGCATGACCTAACCAACCCATAGATTACTCGCGTTGGAGCACTCGATTGAAACGCCTGCGGCAGTGGTTATTAATTTTATCAATCTTGCTCATTAGTTTATCCTGGTGGGGAATTATCGCCGCTAGGAGTGGGCTAACGCTGCGCGCGATGGAAAGCGACAGAATTCCTCTACTTTATCTCGCGCCACAACAAGCACAAGCTGTACCAGGAGTTCTGATCGCGCATGGCTATGCAGGCTCAAAGCAATTAATGTTGGGTTACGCGCACGTTCTAGCGCGAGCAGGCTACGCAACGATGCTCTGGGACTTCGATGGACATGGTGCAAACCCCAACCGATTTCAACACTTTGATTTACAGCAAAACCTGAACGTGGCGTTAAGGGCGCTGCGCGAGCAACCCGAAGTTGATTCCACGCGTCTCGCTCTTTTGGGTCATTCGATGGGAAGTGGTATTGTTATGGCTGCGGGCATTGACCAAGTTGACACTTTTGCAGCCACGATCGCCATTTCACCAACAGGCGCTGATGTGACGTCGCAAGCTCCTCGTAACTTACAACTACAAGCAGGTAGTTGGGAAGGTCGATTTATTGCGAATGCGCAGCGCTTGTTAGCTGCGAGTGGAGGCACTAATTTTGACTTTGCAGCAGGAACTGCCCGCGAACTTGCGATCGTACCGAATGCCGAACATATTACGATTCTCTTCAACGATGTCAGTCATCAAGCTGCATTACGTTGGCTGAATGCAACTTTTAACCAGTTCAATCCTACTGAGTATGTCGATCGTCGCATGGGTTGGTATGGCTTGCATCTCCTTGGCTGGTTATTGCTACTAAGCGTTGTAGCTTCTAAAATTGTGCGGCGCAAACCTCACTCAAAAAAAGTACGCTCGGTAAAACGTTGGGGTGGATTGCTGCTAGCGCCTTTCGTTGCCGCGATCGCATTAACGTTGTTAAATCAAAGTGTAGAACTTACCAGTCTTGGTGGCTTACAGGTAGGCGGAGCTGTTGGCTTGTGGTTTGCCGTTGCTGGTATCACTTGGCTAGCGTTACTCGCTCGTTTACCGCGTCCTACGTGGCGCATGGCGGGATTGGGATTAATGCTGTTTGCCTTGTTGTGGATCGCATTTGGTGCGATGGCGCAAGTTGTTTGGTTGCAATGGTGGTTGATTCCTACACGGCTACAACTGTGGTTGCCCTTAAGTATTGCCTGTCTTCCTTGGTTTTTAGCGTCAGGTCTTGCTCAGCAAGGAATTAGTGGTCGAGCGCGATTTGGTTGGTGGTTCGCCCAAAGCGCCATTTTAATTGGTGGCTTTTTGTTAACGTTGAACTTTCTACCTCAGTTGGGTTTTATGTTTCTTTTATTACCCTTATTCCCGCCTTTAATTGCCGTTCTCTCATTCGTAGTAGCGCTGGTTGACGAAGTGTGGAGTTCTGCGCTGGCGAGTGCTTTGTTTTTTGGTTGGATTCTCGCCGCTGGCTTTCCCTTGGCGAGTTAGCATTACACGTTTAGCGCCCATAGTAAACGCGGGCGTTGCTTAAGCCAGAATTGAGGAAAAACTGGTTCCACTGTTCGGCTAAAGCCCGACTAGAAAAGGGTCCAACACGAACGTGCGATCCTCGTGGTTGTTGTCGCTGGCTGACATCAATGGCAGCATTTTGTTGCAGTTGCCGAATTTGCTCGGCGATCGCTGGTAAACTTTCTTGTCGAGCGGGAATGACGACAAAATACGAGCGCGCATCACCAACAAACGCCGTGTCAGTGCCCGTACTTAAATCCACAATCCGTGCCGTTACTCCGACCGATTTCAGTTCCTGAGCGCGTTGCTGAGCATTCGAGTTTTGCGCAAATGCTCCGGCTTGAACGACAGAACGTCCGTTATACTGCCGCACAAAAGCTTGTGGTTCAAGTTGTTTGACTTGCGCTAGCGTGGGAGAACTCGCATCATCTACATAAACTAAATAGTTCAAATTTGCACGAGTAGGATTGTTAACTGCTGGTGGTGTATTCGATGATGGTGCTTGAAAATCAAATTCGCGGGGAACAAAAATGGATGGTGGTGGCAGCTGCTCGTTAGCGATCGGGACTGGTGGTGGCGGTGGTAAGCGATCCACGACAGCAATATCTTGAGCTAATGCTGTTGTCGCCGTTGTCATCAGCCATCCTCCCAAAAGCGTGGGAACAGGCACTGCAAGTAACGAGCTAGCAAGTTGAGCAAACAAGCTGATGTTGCGCGATTGGTGAGGCTTGTTCATCTTGAGTTAGGCTAACACAATGCTAAGATGAAAAAAATTCATTTGTTAAATTAGACACTTTACCGTCAAAATTGGTTGCTTGACGTATTTAAGTGAATAAATGTTACAAAAGCAAATTAGCGCTAGTTCAGCTAGAGTTCCAAGCGAAATTTTGCCGATAATTAAATATTTTTAGCGTGTATTGCTCCTAAAATTTCGGTAAATCTACAGTGGATATCTTGCGCGCATAATGAATAAGAACTCGCCCCTTAAACCCCGACTCGTGCAAGACTTTTAGCCTTCTTTGCGTAAAGCTGCGATCGCTTTTACTGTTGAAATCTTGCGCGACTCGTTGCTATTTGCAGTCGCTAGCACAAGCAAGCGCTGGAAGATTGCATCTTGTTGCTTGTTGCCATGTAAATATGTTGTGTCAGCGTATAGCCATCTATAGCCGCCGAACACATAAAAACATATTGCAAGTAAAACAGCATGAGATTTCTCTCTTACTGTAGGTGGCGCATTCATTAATTCAGGAACAATAAGAGTAAGCAGTGAGTGTAGCTCTTACTAAATCGATGTTTAACCTAGAATCTTCTATTCCTAACGTCATGACGCGACAAGAACAAATTTCCCGTGTCATCGTTACAGCACAGCAGATGCGGGATATTGAAGGGCGAATTTTTGCTCAAGGTATGCCTGTTGCTGCATTGATGGAGAAGGTCGCAGGGCTAATTGTGCGTCGCCTGATCGAGTTTTATCCGCGATCGCATTTCTCGCGTTGTGGTATTTTAGTCGGACCTGGGCATAATGGCGGTGATGCCTTGGTAGTAGCACGCGAATTGCACTTTCAAGGATATGAGGTTGTACTTTGTATCCCTTTTTCTAAGTTAAAGGAGTTGACATCGCAACATGCACAATATATCAAGAACTTAAACATTCCAGTACATGAAACTTTGGAACCTTTGGCAACGTGCGATGTCTTTGTTGATGGTTTATTTGGATTTGGATTAGAGCGATCGCTGTCTTCTCCTGTAGATCGAATTGTCGACCGGCTGAATCAATGGTCGCAGCCAGTGGTAAGTATTGATTTACCGTCAGGTTTACACACTGATACGGGAGAAGTGCTAGGAACTGCTGTAAAAGCAACGCAGACATTTTGCTTAGGATTGTGGAAACTAGGATTGCTGCAAGACCAAGCGTTAGATTATGTTGGCAAAGCTGAATTAATTGATTTTGATATTCCGATTACAGATATCCAAGCGGTATTAGAAACGCCCAAGATACAACGCATCACTCGACAAAGTGCAATCGCAACTTTACCGCTTCAGCGATCGCCCGTGACGCATAAATATAAACAGGGACATTTGTTACTCATCTGCGGTTCGCGACGTTATACCGGCGGAGCAATTTTAACAGCGTTAGGGGCAAGAGCAAGTGGTGTCGGAATGCTCTCGATCGCAGTTCCAGAATCGCTCAAACTACTTTTATCTGCACAATTACCTGAAGCTCTAATCGTCGGTTGTCCAGAAACCGAAAGCGGTGCGATCGCGCAGTTGCAATTACCTGAAAAAACTGATTTGAGTTCGTTTGATGCGATCGCGTGTGGTCCTGGTTTAACTGTAGATGCCCAGCCAATTTTACAAGAAGTGATAGATAGCGATCGCCCACTGGTTTTGGATGCAGATGGATTAAATATACTTGCCCAAATGGGAACAATCCCGACATTACAGCGCCGCCAAGCACCAACAGTGTTAACACCGCACGCGGGTGAATTTAAGCGATTGTTTCCCAATACCGTCGCTCCGACAAAAGACCGTATCGCCGCCGTCCGTACTGCTGCTGAACAAAGCGGGGCTGTAGTGTTATTAAAAGGTGCAAGAACCGCGATCGCAGATCCTGATTGCGTGTGGATTAACCCTGAAAGTACGCCAGCTTTGGCGCGTGGTGGTAGTGGTGATGTCCTGACGGGTTTATTAGGCGGATTGATTGCACAAGCGACTACTAAACAGATCCCTCTACTCGAAATTGTTGCTAGCGCTGCCTGGTGGCATTCTCAAGCGGGTATTTTAGCAGCGCGTAACCGCACCGAAATGGGCGTAGATGCATTCACTTTGACGCAGTATTTGCTGTCTGTATTGCGAAACACTGAGCATTGAGCGATTAACTAATCATTGCCAGCGAGTGACCGATGTATTATTTTCACTTTCCAAGTAAGGAGTTTATATATGATATATAATCGGCTATTTATATAGAAGTAGTTAAAGCCCTGGTAAGTGGCGTTTTTCATAATCAATATAAATTGCACAATTAGGCAGCGCAATTTTATTTTTCAGCAATAAAGTTAGAGCAAAAGCCTTACCCTGCAAGAAATGCGAGCAATTTTTTATTAAATTATCGCCTACTTATTTAAAAACTTTGATTAATACAAAAAGAATAAGTTGCGCATATTAGTAGCCGTGAAAACTTCAAAAGGGTCACTTCAAGGATAAAATCAAAATTTTACTGAATCGAGCGTAAGGTGACTAATATCATACTTTATGGCTGTTAAAGATTTGACTTCCATCAGTACAGCCTTAAGCGCTACTTACGACCTACGTTTAGTTGTGCTTTCGCTGGTAGTTGCAATCATCAGTTCGTATACTGCACTCGATATGGCGGGGCAAATACCAGCAACACAAGGATTAGCGCGCAAACTATGGCTAGGTGGTAGTGCGATCGCGCTGGGAATTAGTATCTGGGTTATGCACTTTATTGCAATGCTCGCCTACGAGTTACCCATCCCGATTACTTACGATATTGCAACTACGTTACTTTCGTTATTAGTTGCGATCGCCTTGTGTGGAGTTGGACTGTCTATTGCTAGCAAACGACCACTCGGCTGGTTGGCTTTACTCGCAGGTGGAACGTTTGTCGGGTTAGGTATTATTGGCATGCATTTCACGGCAATGCGGGGAATGCGACTCGCGGCAATGCCAGTGTACAACCCATTGTTTGTCATTGGTGCTGGAGTTTTCACAATTTTGATGTCCATCGCCGCTTTGTGGTTGGCGTTTCATGCGAGTGCTGAAAAAATTGTGTCGTCGGAAAGTTTAGGAAAAGTTGGTAGCGCAGTTTTTGCAGGAGTTGCGATTGATGCACTACATTACTTAGGGATGATGGCGGTTAACTATTATCCGTCAATCAAAATGCTATCTCAAAGTAGTACTGGAATCGATCGGTTTGTTTTAGCCATTTCTACGGGGACTGCGGGTTTAAGTATTTTATTGTTAGCGTCAGTGGGTTCGTATTTCGGTCAACGCCTCAGTGCTAAGATTGCCAACGCGGAAGCCTTGCGGGAAAGCGAAGAACGATATCAAAAGTTATTTGATTTTGCACCGGATGCTTATTTTGCGATCGCTGCTGATGGTACGCTCAAATCGGTTAATAATTATGCGGCAGAGTATTTAGGCTATGACAAACAAGAGTTAATAGGTCAACCTGCTTTGGTAACGATTTACGAAGGCGATCGCGATTGGATGCAAGAGTGGATGGCGAGTATCTTCCGCGAAAAGATTACAAGCAGCGAAATAGAACTGCGCAAAGTTCGTAAAGATGGTTCTGTGCTTTGGGTACGCGAACGCAATCAGCTAGTGATTGATAACGAAGGCGAAGCAATCGAGTTACACGCAATTTGTCGTGACATTACCGAACGCAAACAAGCCGAAGAAGAATTACTCCAAACGGCTTTTCACGATGCACTCACAGGTTTACCCAACCGCGCGTTATTTCTAGATCGTCTAGAACAAGCGATTCAACACGCTAAAAGATATCCAAATTATCTATTTGCGGTTCTTTTTCTTGATTTAGATCGCTTCAAGGTGATTAATGACAGCTTAGGTCATCTTCTCGGTGATAAGTTGCTGATTGCGATCGCAACTCGACTACAAGAATGTTTGCGTCCAACTGATACTGTCGCCCGACTTGGCGGCGATGAGTTTACCATCTTACTCGACGGCATTCAAGATGCGAGCGATACAATTCGCGTCGCCGAAAGAATCGAACAAGCACTGACGTCACCCTTTGAAATTGAAGACCAACAAATATTTACCTCTGCAAGTATTGGCATTGCTTTGAGTAGTACAGATTACGACCAACCCGAAGCACTGCTACGCAATGCTGATATTGCTATGTATCGTGCTAAAAATCAAGGCGTAGGACGCTACGAAATATTTAACCCCGCAATGTACGCCAAAGCTGTAGCACGCTTACAGCTTGAAACTGACTTGCGTAATGCAATTGAAAGACAAGAGTTTATTCTGCAATATCAGCCGATTATCTCGTTACAAACAGGAAAAATTACGGGCTTTGAAGCATTAGTACGCTGGCAACATCCGCAACACGGTTTGCAATATCCGGAAGCATTTATTGCTATAGCAGAAGAAACAGGAATGATAACTCGCTTGTGTCAACGGGTATTCCATACTGCATGTTATCAATTATATCAATGGCAGCAACTACTGGCAGAAGCAAAAGATCTAATTATTAGTATCAATCTTTCTGGTAAACAGTTTTCTCAGCCAAATATCGTCGAACAAATTCAGCAAGTTCTACAACAGACTAACTTAGCTGCTTCAAGTTTGAGGCTAGAAATTGTTGAAGGCGTGATTATGGAAGATAATGATGCAATTGCCACTAAGTTATTGCGGTTAAGAGATTTAGGCGTTCAACTATCAATCGATGATTTTGGTACGGGATATTCTTCCTTAGCGCGCTTGTACCACTTTCCTATCAACGGCTTAAAAATTGATCGCTCTTTTGTTTCTCGTATTGGTAAAGATCGAGCAAGTTCCGAAATTGTCGAAACAATTATTACACTCGCACATAAACTAAACATTGATGTCACCGCCGAAGGTGTAGAAACATCAGCACAACTAGCATATTTAAAAACATTACAATGCGAATATGCCCAAGGATTTTTTATTTCACAATCACTAAATAGTGACCAAGTAGAAACTTTACTAAAAGGCAATCCTCAGTGGTGATTGGCAATTAGCTTTTAGCTTATAAATGATTCCTAAATACTAAACTGCTTTTTTACGATCAGATATTACACTTTAACTGCTGAATTACTATTAGCTGGCTCGTAAAAATCACCTTGCTTGTCAACTCCTACTGTTAATAAAGAGTCTTCCCCTGTAATTAATCTTGCACCACGCTTGCGCGTCCAATAATTCCAACCCCATTGGAGAAGAACCACGAGTTTATTATCAAATTCAATTAAAAAGTAAATGTGGACAAAAACCCAGGTAAGCCACGCTAAGAAGCCAGAGAATTTGACAAAACCAAAATCTACAACTGCTGCATTGCGTCCAATTACGGCTAGACTGCCACGATCAAAGTAATTAAAAGGTGGTAACGTCTTTCCTTGTAGTCGCTGTTTAATGAGTGCAGCGACATACTGTCCTTCTTGCATTGCGACAGGTGCAACACCAGGTAAAGGTTTACCGTTTTGGTGCGAGAAATTTGCTAAGTCGCCAACAACAAAAATATTAGGATGTCCTGGAATACTCAAATCTGGTTCAACGATAACTCGTCCTGCACGGTCGAGTTGAGCGCCAGTACGCTTAGCCAGCGTTTCTCCCATGGGTGACGCTTTGACACCCGCAGCCCAAAGGATTGTTTTGGCAGGAATTTGGGCGACTTCGTCGCCTTGCTTGGTAGTTACTATATCGTCTGCAATGTTGGTAACTAATGTTTTCGTTTGTACTGTTACACCCAATCGCTGAAGAGATTTTGCCGCTTTTGCAGATAATTCGGGTGCATAGGGAGGTAGTAGGCGATCCATCCCTTCAAGTAGTAGGATCTTAGCTTCAGCAGTATCAATATTGCGAAAGTCTTTTTTTAATGTACTATATGCAAGCTCAGCGATCGCGCCTGCTAACTCTACTCCTGTAGGTCCACCGCCAACAATTACAAACGTTAACCAAGCTTGACGTTTTTCTGGATCGGTTTCTTTTTCAGCCGCTTCGAACGCGACAAAAATTCGCCGCCGCATTTCTAGTGCATCTTCAACGGTTTTTAATCCTGGGGCAAATTCTGACCATTCATCTTTACCAAAATACGAATGCTTAACACCTGTAGCAACAACTAAACTATCGTACTCTAGCGCTTGATTGTGTAGTACGATCTTGCGCTGTTCCGGGTCAATATCGACAACCTCTCCCATCAGCACTTTGGTGTTTTTGTTGCGGTTTAGGACTGAGCGGAGTGGCGAAGAAATATCAGCAGGCGATAAAGTCCCTGTTGCAACTTGGTAAAGTAAGGGTTGAAATAAATGAAAGTTACGTTTATCGATTAGTGTAACCTCTACGGGGACACTGCCAAGAGATTTCGCTGCATATAAACCGCCAAACCCACCACCGATGATAACAACACGATGCGGAGATTGATTTTCGACAGCGTTGACCATATAAAGTTGACTTTTAGATAATTTCTTTACAGACGTTCATATTAGCTCAACTTGAGAGAATCGGCGTAGCGATCGCTACAGGTTATGCAGTATCGAGTGATGAGTAGTCAGTGGCTAGTGGTTAGTGCGTGAGTTTCCCTTGCACCCCTGCTTCCTCTACTTCCATACTCAATATTCACAATCTGGAATCTATTTCTTTGGTCAGAGGTTAGCGGAATGAGCGGTTTGAAAAAATTGAGATCGACGGTTTTGCTTTACACGAAAGAAAAACGCAGCGATCGGCTTTGGCAGTCATAGATTTACTGACAAAGCGACCATATCAGGGTGTTACATGATAGACAATCAACCGCAATCAAACAACAAACAGGAAATTCTGACAAATCGTCAGGGACATCCAGTTACAGATAATCAGAATGTGAGAACTGTAGGCGATCGCGGACCTACTGTCCTCGAAAACTACAACTTTTTAGAAAAAATTACGCACTTCGACCGCGAACGCATTCCCGAACGAGTTGTTCATGCGCGTGGTGCTGGAGCCCACGGTTATTTTGAAGCGTATGGAACTGTAGGAGACGAGCCTATTAACAAGTATACGCGTGCTAAGCTTTTTCAAGAAAAAGGCAAGATTACGCCTGTCTTTGTTCGTTTTTCTACGGTGATTCATGGCGGACATTCACCAGAAACGCTCCGCGATCCCCGCGGGTTTGCTGTTAAATTTTATACTGAAGATGGCAACTGGGATTTAGTTGGAAATAACTTGAAGGTCTTTTTCATTCGCGACCCGATCAAGTTTCCTGACTTAGTTCATGCGTTTAAGCCAGATCCAGTCACTAATAAACAAGACCCCAATCGCATTTTTGACTTTATCAGTCTGACACCCGAAGCAACGCACATGATTACGTGGTTATTTAGCCCTTGGGGAATTCCTGCAAGTTACCGCCACATGGAAGGATCGGGTGTCAATACTTACAAATGGGTAAATGCTGATGGTGTAGGCTACCTTGTTAAGTATCACTTTATTCCAAAACAAGGCGTGAAGTGTTTAACTCAAGCACAAGCGGAACAAATTCAAGCGAAGGAATTTAACCACGCTACTGTGGATTTGTACGAAGCAATTGAAAACGGCGAATATCCTGAATGGGAGTTTGCTGTGCAAATTCTATCGGATGACGAACACCCCGAACTTGACTTCGACCCCCTTGACCCTACCAAAGTTTGGCCTCAAGAACAAATTCCATTGTTACCTGTTGGTCGTATGGTACTTGACAAAAATCCAACGAACTATTTTGCGGAAGTTGAGCAAGCCGCGTTTGGTACAGGCGTGTTAGTCGATGGGTTAGACTTTTCTGACGACAAATTGCTACAAGGTCGAACTTTCTCTTACTCGGATACGCAACGTCACCGCATCGGGACTAACTATCTTCAGTTACCGATTAACAGTCCCAAAACTAAAGTTGCGACAAACTTGCGCGATGGTCAAATGACTTACCGCGTTGACGGTGTAGAAGCTGGTGAGAATCCGCACGTCAATTATGAGCCAAGCAGTATGCACGGGCTAAAAGAAGCGCCAAAATCAGGTAAGGAGCACGCGCCGTATGTTGAAGGACCTGTCACGCGCCAAAAAATTAGCCGGACGAATGATTACGGACAAGCAGGCGATCGCTACCGTGCGTTTTCAGACGAAGAACGTGACGATTTAATCTTGAACTTGGTAAACGCGCTTAAACAATGTAATCCAGACATTCAAGAGCGAATGGTGGAGCATTTTACAAAAGCCGACCCCGAATACGGTTCAAGAGTACGCGAAGGACTTCAACAAAGTCAAGATATGTAAGGTTATAGCAGTTGGGGGTTAGGGTTAAAAGCTCTTTGGGTCGATGACTCCAAACACCTATTCTTAACCTATACTTCGATTGCCATAACATTTTTTTGAGTGTATGCTCGTCAACTTTGTTTTCTATTGCCCCGCAGGCGTCGGAAGGCATCCTCTATAAACTCATTATCTGGTAGAGGTGTTCGTACAACATTTCTACCAGTTTTTCATCACTTGACTTCAAAGCAACAAACTAGCATGAAGTAAAGCAGATTGTTGAGTAAATTGCCAAAAATCGATGATTTGTTCGCCAACAAGTTGATATTGAAAGTAGTGAAAAAAGTGCTTTCCTTGAGGACATAACCACAAGCGATCGCCTGCTTTCAAATAATCCTTCCAGCCTTGTAAATCTGCGGATTCAATAATGATGTCATCAGTACCCCCGCAAACCATTAATGGTACTGGTACGCCACTTGCAGGCAAACTCACCCGTTGTAAAAAGGAATGAGGCGATAGCGAGCAGTATAAGTCTTTTTGTAAGCGTTTGATTATACTGTTGATTGTACATTTATCTTGCGAGCCAAACAAATTATAAGCCATCGAAGTCAGGACTCTTTGACGACTCATAATTTTGCGGTGATTATAATAGTGAGCTTGCCAATCAAGTGCTGGATCGGCTCCGACAGCAAGGAGCGTTAGCGATTTAACTTTGTCAGGATAGCGACGCGCATAAAGTAATCCGAGTAAGCCACTCGTACTGTGACCGACTAAATGAACTGGGCGATCGCACGATTGTAAGTAGTCGTGGAGTAATCCTAAAGCAACATCAAGCGAACATGGCTCGTCTTGTGTTTGACAATATTCCCACTGCGCCACCGTTAAGTGATGTGACAAATAACATAAAAGTGGGCGATGAAAGCATTGCAAACTAGGGCTAGTATTAATCCACAAAACATCTGGAACTATAGACATATAAAATCATTCACAAATACGTCTTGCCAAGTAGCACAGGCAAGATACCTGTGCATTGCTGTATGTAGTTCTCTATAGCAAAGGAAGTAAAGGTAAGTATAGAAGTCTCAAATTAGACATACCTTGTCCCTGTTTTCACCCTGACTTCTGCTATCCTAATCACTACACGCCAAACTCTTGCTTCAACTGAGATAACCAAGTTTTAACGCGCTGTTCTGTCAGCTCCGATTGATTATCTTCATCAAGCGCTAAACCAACAAATTTGCCATTTTTAACTGCTTTCGATTCATTAAACTCATATCCCTCAGTTGACCAATAGCCGACTGTTGTTCCTCCAAGTTCAGAAATTTTTTCTTCCAAAATTCCTAAAGCATCCATAAAATTATCGGCATAACCAACTTGATCGCCGGTTCCAAAATAAGCGACTTTCTTACCGCTAAAATCTATATCGTCGAGTTCTGGGAAAAAACCATCCCAATCACTTTGTAACTCACCAATATTCCAGGTAGGACACGCAATAATTAGATTTTCGTAGTCATTAAACTCACTACCATCAACATCTGCCATATTGTGCAGCGTCACAACATCTTCACCTAATTCTTTCTGAATCATTTCAGCAACAGTTTCTGTTTTTCCTGTAGTTGAACCGTAGAATAAACCTATTTTTGACATTTTTTCACCTGAAAGACTGAAAGTAAAATTTTTAGGGCAAAGCGACGCAGATTACAAATGCTGCTTATCGTTTTTGCCCCTATTGTGCTAATTGGCGATCGCAACAAAAGCACTCCAGCTATTCAACAGCAAATAGGCAAAAATTGCGCCGCCAATACCACCGATAAAAAAGCCAGTGGTAAACTGACTCCACTCATTGACATTTTGTAAAGCTTCTGGAACATTGGGAACTGTTGTGGCAAAAGCAGGTCTTGGTTGGGTTTCTAGGCGTTTTTCTAATTTGGTCGTGCCGTAAATTGAAAAACCGATTGTCAGAATGAGAATCAAACCGCCAGCTGCGAGTAAACCAACTAGATCGCCAATGTTCGCATCGCGTAACTTCCCAATAGACCCTAACACGGCGAAAGGTCCTACTAACCAATAACCGTGCGCCATGCCAATTTCTAATCCTCGTGCTAATGGATTAATTCCTGGGCGGTAAATTGGTAAGTATCTAAGAAAGTTTAAAGTAACATCTTGGGAACTAACTGAGGCTGCTGTTTGCGGAGTAACTTGCGGTGGTTGAACCATGTCACCTTTTTTGAAATCAAAACCTGCAGCAGCAGCACGCGCGCGTAAAGCGTGCCAGATATGACCAATCAGGAAGATTAAAGCAAGGACAACATGAAATGTCACAAGCCAACCACGCACAGAAACCAACCCAGGTGCAGATTCTAGCGTGCGTACCGGACCATAAAAAACTTCAGGATAGACGGTGTTGTTAACCCACGCAAAGTACGCAGCGAAGAAGCCCATGTATGCTACAGCACCAATACTATACGAAAGATAAGCTTCGCCAGAGTAAATTAAGATGCGTCGCGCCCAAGCAAAAGGTTGCGTCAATATGTGAAAGATTCCTCCACCTATCAACATCAAGCCAACCCAGATATGACCGCCGACAACATCTTCTAAGTTATCAACTGCAGCCATTCCTTCGGAACCCCAAGCCCCGAATAGATAGCCAAAAATGCGGATAGGATTGAGTGTGGGATGACTAATTACGCGCACATTCCCACCACCAGCTGCCCAAGGATCGAACAATCCACCCCAAAACATCGCTTTAGCAACCAGTAGCAATGCACCCAACCCTAAAATGACGAGGTGAATGCCTAAGATAGATGTAATTTTGTCTTTATCTTTCCAGTCGTAACCGAAAAATCCAGCTAAGGTAGGGTTGTCTTCCAAAACTTCGGGACCTAACAAAGCGTGATAAAGTCCTCCTGCTGCCAGAATCACGGACGGAATAAGATGCAAGACGGCAACAACAAAGTAGGGATAGGTGCTGATCGCTTGTCCGCCAGCCCCGACACCAAAGCCCAGCGTTGCTAAATGTGGTAATAAGATTAACCCTTGCTCGTACATTGGTTGATCGGGATGAAAGCGCGACAACTCAAATAGCGTCATTCCCCCAGCCCATAGCAAAATCAACCCTGCATGCGCGACGTGCGCGCCTAATAACTTACCTGATAAGTTCGTTAAGCGAAAGTTACCAGCCCACCAGCCTACATCAGGAATTTGATTTTTATAGGGGCTATCTGAAATCACTGCAGTCATAAGAACTCCTTGCGAATTATTTGCGTTATTGCAGTGTCAAGCACAGAAATTTCTTGCAGGAAATTGCTAATAAATTGCATTAACTTGGTTGCGGAACTACTGCATTTTCACTAATGCGACCTTTGCGAAAATCTAAACCACGCGATCGCAAAGCGTGCCAAATATGTCCTTGTAGAAAGAAAAATGCTAACCAGAAATGAGCATTTGCTAACCACGTCCGCGAAGTGACGAAATCAGGATTGGGTGATGAAAAGTAAGGCACAATATTCTGTCGTACTACCAACGCAGGACCGTAAAAGACTTCAGGATAAACAGTGGTATTGACCGAGACAAATAGCGTTGCCACAAATCCCATCAACGCTAAAGCGCCCAAACTGTAAGACAAATAAGCTTCTCCTGACCAAACAAAGAACGGATACGTCCAGCGGAAAGGCTTGGTGAGGATGTGAAAGATTCCACCAAAAATCAACATCAAGCCAACCCAGATATGACCGCCGACAACATCCTCTAGGTTGTCAACGCCAGCAATCCAGAACTTACCAATAGCGCCGAAGAGATAGCCATAAATCACTGTAGGGTCGAGCGTTGGATTCGTAATTACTCTGACATCCTCGACGTTCGGGTCATACAAACCGCCAAAGTACATCGCCTTAGCAACTAACAGAAAGGCACCCACACCGAGTAAAACGAGATGAATGCCTAAGATTGTGGTCATTTTGTTCGTATCTGCCCAGTCGTAGCCAAAAAACGGAAACCTTCCTTCTAACCTTTCTGGACCGCGTAGCGAATGAAAGATGCCACCAAAACCGAGAAAAGCAGATGAAATGAGGTGAATGACACCGATCGCAAAGTATGGTTGCGTATCTACCACAGTTCCATTAGCACCCACTCCCCAACCTTGGGCAGCAAGATGTGGTAGCAAAATTAATCCTTGCTCGTACATTGGTTTTGCAGGATTAAAATGACCCAGTTCAAATAACGTCATTGCCCCGGCCCACAGCACAATCAAGCCAGCATGAGCTACATGAGCACCGAGCAATTTACCGGATAAATTTGTCAGGCGCGCATTACCTGCCCACCAAGGAGACTCTGCGAGGTCTTGCTCCACTGAAAGTGGACTCTTAGCGACAGTTGTCACTGTATGCTACCTCCTAATTGTTGAAAATTTTTTTCAAAAACTTGCAAGATAGCTTACACTATAACGTTAGTTATTGACAATCCTTTTCATTAAATTTCTACAACTTTTTACAAGCGCAACGATTAGCGCCATTTCTCGATTGCTGCACGCTATTTCACATCGAAAACGTCCAGAATTTGCGACAACCTACACTTATTCGGCATAACGCATATGTTCAATTTATTTCTTCAAGTAGTTCAGCCGATTGCAACTCCACTCTGCTTAGTTGCGGTTTCATCATTACTAGCCGTGTTTCTTTGGAGTATCGCGATCGCAGCGCGCGACGGTATTGCTCGACTCAAGCAATTGCACCAAGTTCCTTGTAGTCGTTGCGCCTACTTCACCGGAGATTATCGACTCAAATGTACCGTCCATCCTTGCAAAGCACTTACTGAAGACGCCATTAATTGTTTGGATTATGAACCAGCAACCCACCCGCCCAAGTGTCACCCAAAAGCTTGTAAATGTCGGTGAAAACATTTCAAAAGTTGGAGCAACATAGTAATTAGCGCTTGACCACTAGCTTTTTTCTTGCTAGCTGCTTTCCCATTAGCCATTCTCGCTTTCCACAAATATGATTTTTCATTTAATCTACTTAGGGATCAAAGCCCAACTTGGCAAAGTGGCGGTTAAGCGCGACAATGAGTTTACGTCGCCCTTGAAGTCGTCCAGTGAATAACGTCCGTACTGTTTCCGATACCAAGCGAGCTTTCTACACATTTCACACCCGTCCAATCAATACGATTTATCGTCGGGTGGTCGAAGAACTGATGGTAGAAATGCACTTGCTGTCAGTAAATGTCGATTTTAGCTACAATCCCATTTATGCCCTGGGCGTAGTCACTGCTTTTGAGCGGTTTATGCAGGGGTATCAACCTGAAAGAGATAAGGAGTCAATTTTTAATGCTTTGTGTCAAGCTGTAGAAGGCGATCCAAAACGCTATCGCCAGGATGCTGAACGCTTAGGTCTATTTGCTAAGAATGCATCAACTCCTGAGTTGATGGCGTGGCTGCGTGGGGAAACTCACAAGGAAGAAGTGGGTGATTTGCAGCAGCAAATTCTAGAAGCGATCGCCCATAATCCTAACTTTAAATACAGCCGCTTGTTCGCAATTGGAGTCTTCGGCTTATTAGAACTGTCAGATCCTGCATTAGTCAAAGATGAGAAGCAGCGAGTTGAGGCACTCAAGACTATTGCTGCTACATTGAATATCTCAGAAGACAAACTCAACAAAGATTTAGAACTGTATCGCGCTAATGTAGATAAAATGGAGCAAGCATTAGCAACAATTGCAGATATGCTTTCCGCTGACCGCAAGAAACGTCAGCAACAAACTCCAGATAAAGGGATTGCAGTGACTACTCCTGATACTGACGATCCGTCACAAGCACCTGGTTCGCCGCATGACAAGGCTTCTTTTGGTTCTTAAGTTAAGTATGTAAGAAACCTAGGCTCGAAGGTTAGTAATTAGTAATTATTAATGATTGGCGATTGGCACTTAGCGCTCAGAGCTAACAGTCAATCGCTTTACTCTAGCTGCGACTTTGGCGAGCGCGAATATAACGTAACGTCACAATAGTGAGTGTAATCAGTGTAATGGGAATAATAAACGCTTGAAACACCAAGCTGAATATTGGTAAACTACCATGCTGCGTTGAGTACAAAATCAAATAAGTTGTATAGGCAACGTAATAGCCGAGAAAGAGAATTCCTTCCCAACGGGAAATGACATTATCTGTAAAGAAAATTGGCAAGCAGGCGATCGCGGTTACAATCATGACTGGAATATCAAACCGTAGTGCCGCAGCCGAAACAGCAACACCGTTGGGAGAAAAAATACTCGCAAGTCCTAATACTGCCAGAATATTAAAAATATTACTACCGACAACGTTTCCTACCGCAATGTCGCGTTCGCCACGCATACTCGCAACAACAGAAGTAGCAACTTCGGGTAAAGAGGTTCCTGCAGCAACAATTGTTAATCCGATAACTAGCTGGCTAACCCCGATTGCTTGGGCGATCGCGATCGCTCCACTCACTAACCAGCGAGAACCGATAACCAGTAATACTAAACCACCAAGAATCAAGCCTAGATTAACTAACCAAGCCGTTGTGCCATAATTTCCATAT
Organism: Chroococcidiopsis sp. TS-821; assembly: GCF_002939305.1. Lineage (NCBI taxonomy): Bacteria > Bacillati > Cyanobacteriota > Cyanophyceae > Chroococcidiopsidales > Chroococcidiopsidaceae > Chroococcidiopsis > Chroococcidiopsis sp. TS-821. Next base: position 122,260 of record NZ_MVDI01000003.1, read on the forward strand.
TCTCTAGCGTACTCTTCTTGAACCGCAGTATCTTTTTCTTGGCGGCTTTGGTAAATCAAAAAAAGAGTATAAGCAACGCCACAAATAAATAGCAAAATTCCGTCAAATCTCCCAATTCTGCCGTCATACCCAAGCAACTGAGTCAAAAAAGATACACCAATCATGATTGGGACATCAAACTTGACTAACTGCTGAGAGACAATGAGAGGAGCAACTAGCGCAGAAACACCAAGGATAAATAAAACATTAAAAATATTACTGCCTACAACATTACCTAAGGCAATATCCGCTTGTCCGGCAAAAGCAGATTGTAAGCTAACCGCAAGTTCCGGTGAACTGGTGCCATAAGCAACTATCGTTAAACCAATAACTAGGGGTGATACTCCAGCACTAGCCGCAAGGCGCGATGCTCCACGCACTAATATTTCTGCACCAGCAACGAGCAATACTAAGCCGATAATTAATAAAACAACCGTTGTAATATTCATAAACCTGATAACATCACTGGGTCTAGTTACCACCCGTCGGACGAATAGCTAACAATCAATGTGTTATGCAATCGCCACAAACAGTGCGGAAACTAGACCCAGTTGATTAGATGACAAGACTAAGAAGAAATTAAACTCAGTTCACAGCTTAGCGTTTACTACCGGAAGTGTTACGCACAGGAACCATGTTCATGTAATCGATGTTGAAAGCAGAAACACCTTGCGCGTAGTTTTGCTTGGGTGCGATCGCGGCTGCCATGTCGCGATACTTGCGGGGGTCGCCTTCGCGGAGCTGTCGCTGTTCGTACTTGCGGCTGTAGAATTGCTCCAGTGCAAAACGCCAATCGGTGGTGACAGTACCAGCTGTTTCGCGGAAGTCTTCGCCATAGCGGGGAGTCACTAAGTTAAAGGGGCGACCTTCCATCCGCTTGCGCTGATACGGTACGGTGTAGTCACCAAAGTTATCAGTGTACTCTTCGCTATCCAGCAAGGCATCCACAAAGCCATGAAAGCCTAGCGTACCAATTTTGATTGACCAAGCGATTTGCTCATCTTTGTTGTAAGATGACCGACCGAGAAAGCGCTTTAAGCAGATATCAACCAGCCGGTAGTTGTTATTTACTGCAACTACCATTTGGTAAAATCGCTCCGACTTGGCAAGTCCGCGGATAAAATCGCGTACTGTAATCGCGCGGTTCTTGAGTTGAGACTCTAGTTGTAGCTGACGGTTTGCTTTGAGAATTTCATGCTCGCTGAAAACCTGGCGATACGCTGCCCAAATCAGTTCTTGAATTTCTGCGGGCGAGTTCGCGTCTTCTATGCGATAGATGTATGGAGTTTCGTCATCAAGGTCAGCAACGCCAAAGCTGCGGACGCGGTGATTTTGTGTTGTAGGTTTATACTGAAGCAACGGCAATGCCATGCTGCTATCTCCGTTTCAAACAATAATTAAGTTGAGTCTTCAAAGGGGAAATTCAATTTATCCAGCTGTTACAACCGCACAGGGAAGCCAGCTGAAGGATTGACTGAAACTGGTACCCCTTGTTTATTATCCCGTGTCATGTCCGGAATTTGGATATTGGCAGTACTGACAGGTGTAAATTGCACTTGTCGAGTCTTAATAGAACTTGCCATTTCCATGAAGTTATTGATGTCGCCCCACTTGTAGCGTTCTTTTTCTTCCTTGTCGCGCCAGTAGTCAGCGTAACGTGGTGTAACCAAATTAAAGGGACGATCTTTAAAGCGGCGCCGCTGATACGGTACTGTTGTATCGCCAAAATTTGTTTGGTACTCTTCGCTATCCAGCAAAGCATCCACAAAGCCATTCCAGCCGAGGCTAGCAATTTTAATCGACCAAGCAATTTCTTCGTCTCGATTGTACGGGGCACGCCCCAGAAGTCGTTTTAGACCAACTTCCACCAATCGGTAGTTGGAATTTGTTTCTACTACCAAGCGACGGAAGCTTTCTGATTTTGCTAACCCGCGAATGAAATCGCGTACTGTAATCGCGCGGTTTTTTAGTTGCGATTCTAATTGTGCTTGGCGATAAAACTTCAGCGTTTCATGTTCGCTGAAAATTTGGCGATACGCTGCCCAAATCAATTCTTGGATTTCGCTATCAGAAGCACAATCTTCTAAACGGTAAATCCAAGGAGTGTCCTCGTTGGGGACTTCATAACCCGATACCCGCTGGTTTTGGGAACTCGGTTGATATTCAAGTAAAGGAATTGGCATAGGTTTAACTGTTTTTTTTAAGGTCACATTTTACGTACTAGGTTTGGGTAACAGGTAACAGGTAATGGGTAATTGTATAAGTTCTTTTTTCTAACCAATTACCAGTTACCAACTACCAAGTTTCACTTATGCCTAGTTACTGAGTTACGCATCAATCTACCTTGGGATTAGCCGAGGGAATATAGCGATAAGGCAAAGCAACTTCCGTAGGTTTAACGGCACGCTGTAAGGAATTTTCCCCGCGAGTCATGTCAGGAATTTCCATAGTTTTAACTTGCGAGGTGACACTAGCAATGGTTCGCTGATAGTTACGCTCGTTTGGTAATAGGCTTCCTGCCATTGCAAAAAAGGTGCTGGGAATTGCTTGACGTGCCGCTTCTTGTTTTGGCATAGTTTGTGTTCGTCGTACCTGATAATAAGAACGTCCTGATATGGATTGTAATGTTTGGCGATCGCGCCAGTACGCTCCATAACGCGGATTAACTAAATTAAAAGGACGATCTTTGAAGCGACGCCGCTGATAAGGTACGATATCATCTCCAAAATTCTGCCGATACTCTTCACCATCTACGATCGCGTCGATAAATCCGTTTAAGCCCCGCGTTGCGATCGCGATTGACCAAGAAATCTGCTCGTCTTTTCCGTAGGTTGCGCGTCCTAAGAATCGCTTAAAGGTGATATCCACTAAGCGATAGTTAGAATTTGTTTCGCCTACCAATTCGCGGTAAACCTCTGATTTTCCTAACCCACGAACGAAATCGCGCACTGTAATTGCCCGATTGCGCAGTTGTGATTCCAGAAACGGTTGACGATACGTTTCTAAAATTAAATGTTCGCTAAAAATTTGTCGATACGCTGCCCAGATGAGTTCATTAATGTCTGTATCTGATGTCACATCGCTTATCCGATAAATCCTGGGAGCGTCTTCGTCTGGAACTTCGTAACCAGCAACGCGTTGATTTTGGGTAGTTGGGGTAACTTCAAGTAAAGGTATTGACATTTTAGCAGCCCTATGGTAAGGAATAAAAGCAATAAAAATTCGTATTAAAAAGTTGTACTGAATACTTGTAATTGAGCGAGTTGCACGCGCGATCTCACGGCAGCATCTTTTTCAGTTTCTAAGATTTGCGCCAACTTATCCTGGATTTGTGACGTCAGTTTAGATGTTGTGGCTAAACTCTGCAAACCCACAACCGCAGCATAGCGAATTGACCAGTCCGCATCTTGGGCAATGACTGCTAAAGTTTCTAGTGCTTTTGCTTGGGCAACACTCTGCTGCTGTGCGGGCAATTCACGCCAGCGTAAATTCCCAAGTCCTTTAGCAGCGGCACGCCGGACACTCGGAGCAAAATCTGTTGCCGCCGAAGCAAGTAAAATGTCCAAAGCACGCGGGTCAGCGATCGCTGCCAAGGCTCGAATTGCATACGCTCTTGCGCCGTAGTTGTAATCGTCAAGTTGGTCAATTAACGGTTGTACTGCTGGACTACCGATTTGAATTAACCCCTGTACAGCTGCGACAGCGGCAGTGGGATTGTTGTATCCCAAGACGGCAATCAGTGTTGATATCCCTGCTTCGACTTCAGCGGCTGCCAAATCCTTAACTGCGGCGACTAAGCGCGGGGCAGAGTCAGCTTGTTCGACGGCGCGAATGAGGGCTTGTGCTTCGGTCATTATCAGAGTCGGGGGTCAGAGGTCGGAGGTCAGGATTTATAAGAGAGAGTCCATCAGATTCATGACTTGGATAGCGTCTGGCGTTAGATCGTGGTGTTTGGCTTGATGTTCTAGCAGTCCTTTGAGCGCTAGCAGTTTGAAGCTATTTTCTGCGGCACAACGGGCGATCGCCTCGCGCGCTGGTAGATAACCAATTGCCCCTAAATCGCTTAGTGCTGTGCGGCGCAGTTGTAGATCTTCGCCTTCTAAGGCTTGCATCAAGCGTTGACCGTAACAATCTTCCTGGGTCAACTGATACATGGCACGCGTTGCTGCGTACTGTACTTTAGCTTGGGGATGTTCTAAAAAAGGTTGAATGAGCGATATTGCCTGCGTTGCTTGTAGCGCACCCAGAGCTTCAATTACTGAGTCATAAGGTTGAGTTAAGTGCGGACGTCCTGGAACTGGTACAGCTACCTCTACACCACCTGTTAATAAGTCCATCAATGCTGGAATTGCGCTTGGTGCGTTTAACATACCTAGCGATTGTGCTGCTGCTTCGCGGACGTAATAATCTTCACACGCTAGACAGCGAATCAATCCAGGTACAGCTTGCGTGTCACCAAGTTTTCCCAAAGCCCTAGCCGCGTTGCGCCGCAGCGGATATCCTCCTAATTCGGTGCGATCGTCTTCGTCTTCTAACGCTGCGATTAAAGCTTCTACCGCTTCTGGTGCGTTGACACGAAATTTACCCAACCACCACGCAGCATAGTAGCGCAAGCTCAAATCAGGCGATCGAAGGTTGGCGATCGCCTGTTCTATAGTAAGTCCTGCTGTTTCTGCTACCGAATCTTCTGACCAACTAGAGTCCTGCATTAGCTCTTAAGAATTATTAGCATCAACGCTTAATGGTTGAATACTGACAATCTTGCCTCCTAGGCGGGTAATCCGCTGCATTTCTTCGTTCATGCGGTTGTAGGGAACCGTAATGAATACACTGCCACTACGGCGGATATCGTAGTTATTTTTGTCAGTTTCTTGGTTCTGACGCAAGCCGACAACTTCATAGCGAAAGACACGGCTAGCAGCAGAGGAGACTCCTCCATTACCAACAGTTGTTTGACCAAACATGACTGCTTTGTATCTCCTGTAGTAAGGTCTAATCTCGATCCGCGCCTGCCGCTTTATTTTTGCCTTCAGCTTCCAAGTTTTGCGTTACTGCGGTTGCTTCGCTTTTAGCTTGGCTATTACCATCAATCGTCAGTGGTTCAATACTCACAATTGTGCCACCCATGCGGTGAATGCGCTGCATTTCCTCATTCATCCGATTATAGGGGACGCTGATGAAGAAACTGCCGCTCCTCCGAATGGGATAGCTGAGTTGATCGTTTTCGTATGTCTGACGCATGCCTTTGACTTCGTAGCGAAACATCCGATTTTCGGCATTGCTGAGTCTGCCACTGCCAAGTCCTGTTTGACCAAACATTTTTATTTGTATTTCCCTGTAGTATTGCGACTTTAGATGTTAGAGGCACTCAAAAGTTTAGGATAGGCAATGCCTTGCCCGTACAAAGGCATTGCTCTGCCCCTTATGCTGGGGTGACGCTGACAATTCTGCCACCTTTTTTGGTGATTTCTTGGTACTTCTGTGACAGCCGTTCGTAGGGCACTAAAAACGCAGTGCTACTGCGGCGGACTTTTGGATATCCAGGTTGCAGAATTCCCGTGACTTCGATGCGGTACATCCGTCCGCTTTCTTCGGGAGTGCCACCTAGGGCTTTTCGGGGTGCAGCATCATCGGGAATCGCAGCAGCTTTCCAGCTGGAACTGCTACCAGCGGGTTGCATGATATTAGAAGCTTGGTTGCGTCCGAGCTCGCGGATTAACCGAGGCGATTTACCGCCTACAGTGCCGCGATCGCTTGTTGCATATCCGCGATACAGGCGAAACATACGCGTAAAACCAGTGGTTTGCACGCCTGGCTCGACCATAAATCCGCGATAATACGGGACGACGTTATTACCAAAGCTATTTTCGTATTCAATGCTATCAATATGCGAATCAATCTCAGCATCGTAGCCCTGTTCCTCACACATTTGCGTGTGATAGGCTAGCTCTTCCTCGCTGTATGGCGCGCGACCCAAGAGATGCTTAAAATTGAGTTCAACAAAGCGTTGATTTGAATTTGGATAGAAAAACTTGTTTTTGTATAAATCTGATTTGGCAACGGCGCGGACAAAATCGCGAACCGTGATATTTCCTTGTCGTAGTAGCGATTCAGCCGAGGTGAGACGTTCTGCTTGCATAACATAGTCATTGCCTAAGACCTGACGATAAACCGCACGAATTACTGTCTGAATCTCGTCTTCTGTCCAATCAGGTCGCAATTCAATTCTTGATGAAGCATCAAACGCCGAAAGACCTAGACGCCCTGCGGCTGCTAAATTATTTACCATTAAAGCGCTCATCAACGGTTCTCCCAATGCAATAAGTTTTTTGATTCTGCAAAATTGGAAAAACAATGCCCGGAAAAATTAGCAACTGCTAGCTCTTTGCGCCAACACTCGCTCACTCTTCCGGGCATCGCACCTGAATGCTAGCTCAGGGCGTTGATCGCGTAGTCAATGTATGTGTTGGCTTCGTTAGCTGCTTGACCTTGCAAGCCATGGTTTGCTTTGATGTGCTTCAATGCTTCGACGTACCAGCTAGGAGATAAGTCGAAAGAGCGGTTGATTTCGTCCAAACCAGCAATTAAGTACTCGTCCATTGGACCTGTACCGCCAGCTACTAGGCAGTAGGTGATCATGCGCAGGTAGTGACCAATGTCACGCGCGCACTTGGATTTACCGCGCGAATCAGCAGCGTACTGAGGTCCCTGCATTTGGGTTGTGTAAGGGAACTTCTGATAAACTGCTTGTGCGGCTCCATCGATGAGTTGCTGTGACTTTTGAGTCAATGCTCTTGCTGCTTCCATGCTGGCAGCTGCACGGTCAAAGCGACCATTAATAGCTTGTAATTCAGTGTTGCTTAAAAAACGACCTTGGGTATCTGCAGCGCCGATTGCTTCTGTAATTGGGGTTTTCATTGTTGCAATATCTCCTTTTGATTTTTTCGAAGTTTACTTAAGCTATATGAGCTTTGAAAATATTAGGCAACAGCAGAAGCAGCCCGATCGAAGTAGCTTGCTAATTCAGACATTAATTGGCTGCAATCACCTTGGGTAATTCCGTTAGGGTCGTTAGCGATCTTGATAGCAGCATCTTTCATTTTTTGCACGCCAGCAGCCACAGAACCGCCAGGTACGCCTAAAGCTTGATAAGTTTCGCGCAGACCATTCAAGCAGCGATCGTCAAGTACGCTAGCATCACCTGCCATCATGGCATAGGTAACATACCGTAAGATGATTTCCATGTCACGCAAGCAAGCAGCCATACGACGGTTGGTGTAAGCATTGCCGCCTGGTTGAATCAACTGAGGCTGCTCTTCAAACAACGCACGCGCTGCATCGGTAACAATGCTCGAAGCGTTGCTGGTGATGCGGTTCACTGTATCCAAGCGCTTGTTGCCGTCTTTTACCATGTTGGTGAGCGCGTCTAATTGCTCGTTGCTTAAGAACTCACCTCTTGAGTCAGCTTGGGATACTACTTTGGCGAATGCATCTAACATCGACTTTATTCTCCTAAATGAGCGAAAAGTAGAGTGCTGTTTTTAAAATCAGGAATGTTGTTGTATGCGGTTGGAATTGACCGCAACAGACTTTGCACAAAACACTTTTTTAAGCTGTTCTCAGTTACTCTTGGCTAGCGTCAGTCGGGGATCAAACGGTAACAAAAGAGAAATCTGAGAAGGTGTGTGACTTTTATGAGAAAGTCATTCACTTAGTATAGAAGTGTTTTTGTTGCTTTTGCCTGTTACTTAACCCCTCCAGGTAATCTTTATACAATGCCCTTGTGTCATTATTTTTTACAAGTTGTTAAGTTTTACCTGCGAGCAGTACACAAAAGCTCAAGTCTTTTACGCACAAGGGATTTAACTCAATATTTTTAGTATTTTCCGTAATAAAACTTAACGTATTTATACTTAGTTATGACTTAAACGGCTTTTTTATATTTTCTTAATGTTCAATATGAACAAGCAAATGCAGGACTTTACCGTTCATCTCTTCTATTGCTCCTGTATAATCTTTGTTAAAAAAAATTAAGAGATTGTATCTAAATATTTCTGCTAGTTATCTCAAATTATTGAGCCACAATCTGAGCATTTCCCATATCTTTGTCAAACAAGAAGATGGACACAAGAGCAGTTAGAGGTCAGAGAACGCTCCCTGAGACCTATTGGTTTCGAAGTCAGGAAATTTCTTTGACGCAAAAAGACAGTGGATTTAAGCAAGACGCCTTGTATGGTGTCTCAAGTAATATCAACAATACACATCTTTTTTTTGTTTCTAAGAAAAAATCTGTTCTTCTTGCAACTAGCAACGGGTGATATATTTTATCTGGAAAACCTTACCCTGAACTGAAGGTGTGCCTCAGCGTCTTCTGAAGCTTGACTTGTTTCCTATTTCATACCCTCATGTTGAGTTATTTCTTGAAAAATTGCTGTGGCATTCAATTGCGTCAAAGCTATTTTGATTCGAGTTTGCACAACTCGATCTTGCTCTTGAGTTAGCGCTTCTTGTAAAATCGAAACTGCTGAATCTGAAGCAATTTCTTGCAGCGATACTACAGCTGCATATCGTAACGCCCAATCTTCAGGATTTTTCAAAGCCCAAGTTAGTTTATCCACCACACAGCCAACAATTTGAGCGTTGCTAGCTACACTCGCAATGCGTCCCAGACCGCGTGCTGCAACGCGTCGGACATTTCCTTGACAGTGGTTAGCTACTGCTACGCCTACAACTTCCGCGAGTAAGTTAACAGCTTTGGGGTCACCGATTTGAGCTAGAATTCGAATAATCTGAGCTTGTACTGCCTGATCTTGAGTAGCTTGGTAAGCAGTAATCAGTGATGATACAGCAGCTGCAGCTACTGCTGGATGATGATGAGCCAAGGCGTCAATCAAAAGAGGAATAGCAGCTTCGGTTTTCAGTTCTATTATTGCTTGCAGCGATCGCGCGGTCTCGCTAGGAGTTGTCGCACAGCGCAATCGCGTTAAAAGGCTATCTAGTTCTGACATCTAAAGTTGAATTAATAATTCATCAACAGTACTGAACAAAAGCTGTAAGGTTTCTTGGGTTGGTTTATCTTGAGTATTGTTATCTAAAGCAGAATCTAAAATCCGTTTTAAGTTTAGAAGCTTCAAACTATTAGGAACCTTTGCCGCCACAATCGCCTGTACAACTTCTTGACTGTAACTAATTGCTCCTAAATCAAAGACTGCTGCCCAGCGCAAATACATATTTTCATGACTAAGATTTTTCAGGATGCGCTCAATATACTGTGGTTGTTTAGTCAACAAGTACAAATAGCGGGCAGCTGCACATTGTACTCGCTCTGAAGGATGGTCGAGAAAAGGTTTGATCCAAGAACAAGCTGACCAAACTTGTAAAGTTCCCAAAGCTTCAATCAGTACTTCCAAGGGTTTTTCTTGGCTAGATTTCAGGAGATTAAGTAAAGGTTCAACTGCTCTGGAATCGCGGATATTTGCTAAGGCTTGAATAACAGCTTCTTGCAGCCGCAAGTCTTCAGTGCCTAAAGCTGCAATTAAGGCTGGTACGGCTTGCGGATTTTTTAGCTGACCAAGGGATCTTGCTGCTTGACGACGCAAAGGATAACCCCCTTGCTCAAGACGATAGCGCTCATCTTGTAGAGCATCGCACAGCGCCTGACAAGCTGATTGCACTTGATGCTTTCCTAGCCACCACGCAGCGTAATAACGGAGTTGATTATCTTCTCCCGCTAAAGCAGCGATCGCCGCTGTGGCTGAGAGAATTGGTTCGCTCATCTGTAAAAGAGTTTTGAAGTTTGAATTGTAGAAAAAAGTGACTAGCTCGCCAATCGCACAGATCCTTTGCTATCACTGTTGTTTACACCGATGAGACTTTGACAATTTTGCCGCCAGATTTGTGAATTTCTTGGAATGTGGTGGAAAGCCTGTCAAAGGGTACACTATAAGTTTTGACACTGCGTCGTACTGGGACTCTAGAGCCGATTCCACCTGCGATCGCTTCAATCACGAACATCCGACTATCTCCCCTAACCGCAGAGGTTCCTAGCGTTCCAGCACTTTTTGTCGTGAAAGTCATACCACTAGGCGATGATGGAAGCGCAATCCAGTTTGTTGAATTCCTAGCAACTTGCATTCGTAGGCGGGAATTCTTCCGTCCAAACTGCGCATTATCACTGTTACCCCTACCTCGATAAAGCGCAAACATTCGATTGTATCCTACCGTTTTCATGCCTGGTAGCGACTGAAATCCACGGTAATAGGGAACAATGTAATCGCCAAAAGCACTGTCGTATTCAGCACTATATATGTAGGAATCAATTTCAGCATCATAGCCTTGAGTTGCATACAGATCTACGTGTTCAGCAATCTCTGACTGATCGTAGGGCGCGCGCCCTAATAAATGCTTGTAATTTACCTCAATAAATCGCTCTTGAGAATTATTTAAGAAAAAACACTCTTTGTAGAAATCAGATTTTGCTAAAGCCTGGATAAATTGCCTGACATTGATTTTACCGTTACGTAATAGTGACTCAACACTGGCAAATTTTTCACTTGCATAGATTCCTTGTCGCCCAAATACTTGTTCATAGGCAGCACGGAAGACTCGTTGTAAATCATCTTCACTCCAATGAGGGCGAAGCTCAACTTTTTTACCTTCTACCGCATCAAATGCAAGCTGAGCCGCAACTGAACTACTCATGTTAAAATTTACTCCATTACAAAAATTTTGTTCTAAGTTGAGTGGGTGACAATCAACGTAACTTAAAGGCTGGTAATTGGTAACTGGTAATTGATACAGTTAGCAATTTTCTATTAACATTTTCAACTCAAAGCTCAAAACTCTTTTTAGGATTCAAATTAATGGCTAATTACTAATCATTCGCAAGCAACAATTAGCAATTAACCATTAACGATCGAGAATGAATGGTTAGCTCAAAGCATTGATTGCATAGTTGATATAAGTATTTGCTTCTCCAGCAACATCGCCACTGAGACCGTGATTATCCCTAACAAACTCTAAAGCTGCTACATACCAGCTAGGAGATAAACCAAGTGCGCTATTGAGTTCGTTCAAGCCAGCGATTACGTATTCATCAAGTGGACCAGTACCACCTACGACACAGCAGTAACTAATCGTACGCAAGTAGTGATCGATATCTCGAACACACTTATTTTTACCTTCAGGCGTAGACGCATATTGCGGTCCTTGCATTTGGGTAGTGTAAGGAAACTTTTGATAAACGTGATTAGCGGCTGCTTCTGCCCATTTTTTACCATTGTTGGCAAACGCTTGGGCAGCCTGTAAACCAGCTTGGGCGCGGCTGAAGCGACCAAAAATTGCTTGCATTTCGGTGTTGCTGAGGTAAGAACCACGAGAATCTGCTGCGGCGATCGCTTCAGTTAAAGGTGTTTTCATTATGAGTACTCCTAAATATTGTATTGTGTTGAATTATGGTTGTTAGGCTACAGCATTAGCCGCACGGTCAAAGTATCCTGCGAGTTCCGACATTAACTGACTGCAATCACCTTGGGTAATTCCGTTGGGGTCGTTAGCAATCGCAATTGCTTTCTCTTTCATCTTGCGAATTCCAGAAGCTACCGCATCACCAGGAGTACCAAGTGCTTGATAAGTTTCGCGCAGACCGTTTAAGCAGCGATCGTCCATCACGCTAGCATCGCCTGCTAGTACCGAGTAAGTGACGTAGCGCAAAATAAATCCCATGTCACGAATACAAGCAGCTTGGTTGCGATTGTGGAAACAAGCACCACCAGCATTGAATATTTGTGGACGCTCAGCTACTAGATCGCGATAAGCATTTGCCACAATTGTAGAAGCATTGCTTGTCAATCGGTTAACCACATCTAAACGCTTGTTACTATCAGAAACCATCGCTGATAGCCCATTGAGTTCGTCATTGCTGAGGTAAGAACCTTTTCTATCGGCTTGTTCAACTACCCGCGAAAAAGCATCTAGCATTTTATTAATTTCTCCTTAATTTAATGGCAGCTTAGATCGAGTTTTATAAAGTACTTCAGGAATTAAATAGCTACAAACTACTGCCAACAAAAACTCGCTAACAACGATACTCATTTTTGTTAAAATATCGTCAGTCGTGAATAATTTAGTAGTTTTGTTCAAAGAATCTTTTTGGCAAAAGAAAGTTTTATGTGCTATAGATTCCTTGCCATTTTTATACAATGTGTTTGATATCTTTTTGATTAAAATATATGAGAAAATGTAAATCTAAACCAGTAGAAGAGCTTTTGTTTGCTAGTAACACATTTGAATGTGTTTCTGATATTTTTAAGCGTACAAAAGTAATTATTTGTATACCTTTCTTTACAGTAGCGCAAACAAAATCTTAATGATTAAGACATTAATAGCAGCAGCAACTGCAAGACTTGCCGCAAAGCTTTACAAAACATTTAAATCAATACATTTTGTAAAGGTTAATAAAGAATTATAGGAAAAATCCTCATTTTTTAGCAAAAAGATTAGATCAATTTATAAAAAATCAATCTAAATCAATAAAACTCTTTTGAGTTTTAGGAAAGCTTTTTAAGCTCTACTAACGAATAGTGGTTCGGCGACGGAGGACTTCCAGGAGTGTGGCAAAAGTGGCTGGTAAAGGTGCAATCGCTTCAATTGTTTCTCCAGTAACGGGATGCTGCAACCTCAGTTTCCAAGCGTGGAGTGCTTGTCCAGGAAGATTCACCCCAACCGAATGACCCGAACTATAAACGGGGTCTCCAACAATCGGATGACCTAACGCAGCACAATGAACGCGAATTTGATGGGTACGCCCTGTTTCTAACTGAAAGTGCATCAGCGTATAGTTACCTAATCGCTCTTGAATTTGCCAGTGTGTAATTGCAGAACGTCCCCCTTTCTCTACAGGGATAACAGCCATTTTCTTGCGATCCACTGGATGACGACCGATGGGAAGAGCAACTGTACCACTTTCCGATTTCGGAACGCCGTAGACTACACCAAGATATTCTCTACGTGCAGTTTTTGCTTTCAGTTGTGCTTGCAGATGTTGTTGCGCAAAGTCGGTTTTGGCGATCGCGATCGCACCTGTCGTATCCTTATCTAAGCGATGCACAATGCCAGGGCGCTGTACGCCGCCAATTCCAGGTAAGTTAGAACAGTGGGCGAGTAAAGCATTGACTAACGTACCTCCAGCATGACCTGGTGCAGGGTGAACGACTAACCCTACTGGTTTGTTAATAATCAACAGCGCGTCGTCTTCATAAAGAATGTCTAGCGGAATTTCTTCTGGTTGCAAATCCAGTGGTTCTGCGTCAGGAATCTCAACTGTAATGCGATCGCCTGGTTTTACCGCGATTTTTTTGGACGTACAAACTCGCTCGTTGAGTTGTATTTGTCCTTGTTCGATCAAGTGTTGAATGCGCGATCGCGACAAATCAGGCAATTGTTGTGCTAAATAACGGTCGAGGCGATCGCCTTTGGTTTGAACTTGAATATTTACGCTTGACTGAGAAATACAAACTCTATTGAACTCACCCATTTCTATTGTGGCGCGAATCGACATATATCGCGCTTTTTATATGAGGTTTTATAAGAATAAGTAGTCTTACCCATCAACCGATCGCCAGTTACCCAGGACGACAACCAGACAAGACTTCGTGCAGCATAACAACTTTGCCAATCACTGCGATCGCTGGTGCGCTGAATTCTTTCTCTTTCATCTGCGTCACTATTGTTGCTAATGTGCCAATCAACTCTTCTTGTTCTGGGCGCGTACCCCAGCGAACTAAAGCGATGGGTGTCTCTAAACTCAATCCAGCCGCTTGCAACTGTTCAATGATGTAAGGTAGATTGTGTATTCCCATGTAGATAACAATCGTTTCAGAACCTTGCGCGATCGCCTGCCAATTGACGATTGGGCTATACTTGCCTGCAGCTTCGTGACCTGTTACGAATGTGACTGAAGAACTATAGCTACGATGCGTTAACGGAATTCCAGCATAAGCAGGTGCAGCAATCCCCGAAGTAATTCCAGGAACAACTTCAACGGGAATTCCCGCTTTAACCAAGTCTGCCATTTCCTCGCCACCGCGACCAAAAACAAACGGATCGCCGCCTTTTAGGCGTACTACGATTGCATTATCTTGCGCTTTTTCAATCAATAGTTTTGTAATCTCATCTTGAATTAACGAATGACGCCCGCGACGTTTTCCCGCATGAATCTTTTCCGCTTGCGGGTTAATCATCATCAAAATTGCTGGACTTACTAATGCATCGTAAATGACGACATCTGCACACTCTAGTAATCCTTTACCTTTTAACGTCATCAATCCTGGATCGCCAGGTCCCGCACCTACCAAATAAACCTTACCCAATTCCTTTGTCTCCACGTGCATAATGGTTTATTTTTCAACCAAGTCTCGAATTAAACTGGCTAATTCCGCACTCGCGCCGATTGGTTCTGCTAAATGTAACTTTGTCTCAAAAGATGCTTGTAATTGTGCTACAAGTTGCGCGATCGCATCAGTAATTCCCCCAGGAAAAAGAAAGTAAGGTAAAATCCCAATTTGGTGATGACCTGTATTCACTAACGCTTGTACGCGTGACTCCAAACTTGGTGCAACTGCCCAATAAGCATCTACAGCATTCAACTGTTTGGCTATGACTCTTACAGGTTCTTTTGCACCAGGGCGGCGACTGCCGTGGGATAATAAAATCCAAGTTGCAGCTTTGTTTTTCATCATTGCTGCTAGTAAACGCACTAAACCAGGATGCGTACCTAGATGCGGTCGTAATTCAAGCGCGACTTTTTTTCCCAGCGTTTGTTGCGCGATCGCCACTTGTGCGGGAATATCTTCTTTAACGTGCGTTCCTGGTAATAAAAAGACTGGGACGATTTGGACTTTGCTGTAACCTTGGGCGATCGCGCGAGCGCTAAACTTCTCTATTTGCTGTGCCAATAACAGTGGACTTAGCTCTAAACAGGCTTGACCAACAAGCGGTTGCTTAGTTGAACTGACGCTGATAGTAGATATACGATGGTGGAGACGACTTTCGTCAAACTGCTGTTGATTACTTGCAGCAACTTGTGCTGACAAGGAGTTAGAGAGCAATTTTACCAACTGCTGCATAGCAAATCCTGGTCGCGGATCGCGACTTCCATGTGAAACCAGCAAATAAGCAGATGGCATTGACTAAATAATATCGATATCGTTATCTCTTAGCTATTATAATTAAACTTTATTTCGCATTTGTTCTGTATCATTTTTATCTAGTTTGGATAATTAGAATGCTTGTGAAGGACGTGGTTAAGCAATAACTTGCTATTAGTTAAAAGGTCAGCAGGTTAAATTCCTACTGACCTATTCAAATCTACATTTGTATACTTAGAAACTCAGAAGCTTATTGCTTATCAGCAACGGGGTCAGCAATATAACGGAAGGTTGGTTCAGAGTTCCAAGGACCGCGTTCGTCTTGCTTGCCGTTTGTCGATAGATTGTAATAGATATCTACTGTTTCATCCGGCTGAATTTCACCGAAGAACGGATCGGTAAGTTTGCCTAGCGAGTCCAAAGCTTTCATGAACATCTGGGTATGAGAGATCTCGCGCGTTAGGAGATGAACTAAGGTTTTTTTAGTACCTTCGTCAGGAGCCAACTTGATAAGATCTTCATAAGTTTGACGCGCACCCGCTTCTGCCGCAATATTAGCGCGTAAATCGCGGACTACGTTTCCACCTTCATTGAGATAGGTTGCTGTCCAAGCGTTTCCCTGGCTATCCAAGAAATGAGGTCCCATACCGCGCACAGCGAACAATGTACTCTTGTAAGCTTCCGTCTGGTCAACATTTTTGGTGTGCGCTTCAATTAGCTTACCAACCATTTCTAGATGACCAAATTCCTCAATTGCGATATCTTGAAGCATATCCTTGATACCAGGATGCTCAACGTGGAAGGACTGTACCCAGTATTGTAAAGCAGCAGAAAGTTCGCCTGTGGCTCCCCCAAACTGCTCTAGCAGTAGCTGTGCAAAACGGGGATTTGCTTCGTCAATATTGACAACGTGAATAGGTTCTTTTTTGTGAAAAAACACAGTGTTTTCCCTCTCTTTAACTGCGGTGTATTAAATTCAGTTGGATAATTTGTGGTATAATCCGGAAAATCAACCAACTGAAATTTAATTTCAGACGGGTTTGTAATCTTTTTAAAATGTTAGTCTTAACGGCTAATTTAATACTTACCTCGAAAGAAAGATTTCGCAGTTAAATCTTTCTACCCAAAGTTGGCATCTTTAGGGTTTTTCAAATTTTTTTCAATTAATCCAGAATCTACTCAAAAGCGTCATTAATAAGGTTATATATTATACATTTAATACCAGGCTAGATAAGAGGATACTTGACCGTAAAACGAAAGGGAAACAAAAATAATCTACAGAGGTCGATCCAAAATGTAACCAATATAAACAAGCCTGAGTTATTAGAAATAAGGAATAAATACTCGTGTTCTTCTCCAAACGCCGCCAGTGGCTAGCCATTTTATTATTCAGCTTTTGCCTAAGTGGGGTTTTACTATTAAACAGTAGTTGGGCTGCAACACAACCAGAACCTACACAAATCGAGACGACGAATACGTCTGTCGTTAACCAACCACTCTCTATTACAGAAAACGTCCGCAAGACAGTGCTAGAGAATGGGCTAACAGTCTTGACAAAAGAGGTTCGGACGGCGCCCGTCGTGAGCGTGCAAGTATGGTATCAAATTGGTTCACGGGATGAAGCGCCAGGAGTTAACGGCATCGCGCACCAACTAGAACATATGTTATTTAAAGGAACGACCGAGCGACCGATTCAGTTTGGACGCTTGTTTAGTGCTTTAGGAAGTGACTCAAACGCGTTTACTAGCTACGACCAGACAGCTTACTTTGGGACAGTAGAACGCAACAAATTGCAAGCATTACTAGTGCTAGAAGCAGACCGGATGCAAAACGCGTTGATTGACGCAGCGGAACTCGAAAGCGAAAAACGAGTTGTGATTTCTGAGTTGCAAGGATATGAAAATGACCCAGGGTATCGTCTGAGTCGGGCTGTGATGCGGGCGGTATTTCCTAATAGCCCTTACGGATTACCTGTCGGTGGGACAAAAGCCGACGTGCAAAACTTTACAGTCGAGCAAGTTCGCGAGTACTACCGCAACTACTACAACCCAAAAAATGCAACTTTAGTCGTCGTCGGGGATTTTGATACAGATACAACCTTGGCGACGATCGAAGAAACTTTCGGTAAAATCCCGAATCAAGAGTCAGCGCCTAACGCCATCGGTTCAGAGAAACTGCGATCGCTACTCGTTCAAAGTCGCAGACTAGAGTCTAACACGACCAACAAGCCCCAAACTGCCAATGCGCCAATTGTTCTGCGCGAGCCAGGTGCTGCAGCTTTGATACAAACAGTGTATCCATTACCAACTAATATTAATCATCCTGATGTCCCTGCACTCGATGTGATGGATTACATCTTAACTGAAGGTAGGAATTCACGGTTATATCGCGCTTTAATCGAAACGGGCTTAGCAAGCAGTGCGAGAGGATATGTCGCTAGCATGAAATCATCTGGTTGGTATAGGTTAAGCGCAACTGCCGCACCAGGTCAAGAGTTACCAAAAATTGATAGTGTAATGCAACAGGCGATCGCGCAGTTGCAAACTCAAGGCGTTACCCAAGAAGAAGTTAACCGCGCTAAAGCCTTAGTCAAAGCCACAGTTATCTTAAGCAATCGCGATATTACCTCGCAAGCCATGCAACTTGGTTATGACCAAACAACAGCAGGTAATTATCGTTTTACAGATCGCTACTTAGCCGCCATCGAACAAGTGACACCAGCAGACGTGCAACGCGTTGCCAAGACTTACTTGCAACCAGAAAAACGCCGAGTTGGCTTGTTTGAACCGACTGCGATCGCTGCAGAAGATCAATTTCCTGGTGCAGCTGATGCGACGCAAACGCACGAAAGCCTCACCGCTGGACCACCTGCTGACCCCGCAGAAGTTGCCAAATACCTACCACCCATCGAATCGGCAACACCAACCGCGCGTCAGTTACCTGAGCAATTTAAACTGACAAACGGGCTAGAAGTCTTACTTTTACCCGACAAAAGTACGCCAACAGTGACACTGAGTGGCTACATCAAAGCTGGTTCAGAATACGATATTAATGCTAAAGCAGGACTAGCCGCACTCACCGCAGATAACTTAATGAATGGCACTAAAACGAAAGACGCGCAAGCCTTGGCAGCAGCCTTAGAAAATCGCGGTGCGAGATTAGAATTCGCAGCTTTTCGGGAAGGAGTTGACGCAACTGGCTACAGCCTAGCGACAGATTTACCAGTTTTAATTGAGACATTTGCAGATGTGATGCAAAATGCAAACTTCCCTGCGAATGAATTGGAACTTGCACGACAACGCGCTTTGACGAATTTAAAGCTAGAGTTGGATTCACCTGCACAAGTAGCGCGACGCCAATTTCAACAAACAGTTTATCCGCCAAACCATCCTTACCATAGCTTCCCCACAGCAGAAAGCTTGCAGCAAATTAGTCGCGCAGATGTGATGCGCTTCTATCAACAGCACTATCGTCCCGATCAAGTGTTCTTGGCTTTGGTGGGAGACTTTGAACCGCAACAAGTGCGATCGCTTCTCGAACAACAATTTAAAAACTGGCGGTCTTCAGGTAAACCACCTGCACTCGATTATCCGCAAGTATCGCTACCAAAATCGATAGTACAGCGCAATCCTGTTCTACCTGGTAAGACTCAAGCAGTTACGTTGATGGGTTATCGCGGAATTGAACGGCGCGATCCGCGCTATTACAGCGCTTTAGTGTTAAATCAAATTTTGGGTGGAGATACGCTATCTAGTCGCTTAGGAACTGAAATTCGCGATCGCCAAGGTTTAACTTATGGCATTTATAGCTATTTCATAGCAGGAAGAAATCCAGGTCCATTTTTAATTCAAATGCAAACCTCCCCAGAAGATGCGGCGCGGGCAATTGCTAGCACAACTCAATTGTTACAGCAAGTTCACAATCAAGGCGTTAGTCAAAACGAATTAGACACCGCAAAGCGATCGCTGACAAGTAGCTATACTGTTTCTTTAGCAAATCCTGATAGCATTGCAACTCAGATTTTGATGAATGCAGTCTATGAACTTGGTACAGCCGAATTACGTGCTTTTCCACAGAAGATACAATCAGTGACACTTGCTCAAGTCAATCAAGTAGCAAAAGAGTTGTTGCAGCCAAATAATCTTGTTGTCGTTACCGCAGGACCTGGAAATACCGCTGCCAACCGCTGAAAATTGCGATCGCCTGTAGCGAAAAGATAAATTACTTTAGAATAGAAAGGAATACTTTATAAAAATGCCGCATCTTTGGCGATCGCACAACTGAATTACAGCAAATTTGCTGTAGTACTCGTCGTCATTCTGAATACCCTCAATCATCACATCGAGATTTCATGAACATTCTTAGCAATTTACTATCTCAACCGACTCAAGCCCCGCGTCAGAAAAAGCAACGCAGAGGTATCGAAATTAAATCAGCGCGTGAAATCGAGATCATGCGTCAATCGGCGAAGATTGTAGCCACAGTGCTCAAAGAAATTTCTGAGATGGTACAGCCAGGAATGACGACAGCTGACTTAGATGCTTACGCAGAAAAACGCATCCGCGAAATGGACGCAACTCCAAGCTTCAAAGGCTATCACGGCTTCCCTGGTTCGATTTGTGCAAGTATCAACAACGAAGTTGTCCACGGTATTCCTAACCCAAAGAAAGTTATTCGTAACGGAGATGTTTTAAAAGTTGATACGGGTGCATACCATCAAGGGTTTCATGGTGACTCGTGCATTACAATTGCGGTTGGTGATGTCTCTCCTGAAGCTGCTAAATTGATTCGCGTAGCCGAAGAAGCACTATATAAAGGCATTGAACAAGTTAAAGCCGGAAACTACTTGATGGATATCGCTGGGGCGATTCAAGACCATGTAGAAGCAAACGGTTTCGTGATTGTCGAAGACTTTACAGGTCATGGTGTCGGTCGTAACCTTCATGAAGAGCCGTCAGTGTTTAACTTCCGCACGCGCGAAATGCCCAATGTGAAGTTAAGAGCAGGAATGACGCTTGCAATCGAACCAATTTTAAATGCTGGTTCTAAACTGACGCGGACACTCAGCGATCGCTGGACAGCAGTAACAGTAGATAATTCACTTTCGGCACAGTTCGAGCATACCGTGTTAGTCACTGATAGTGGTTATGAAATTCTGACGGATCGGACAAAAGTTTAGACAAGTATTTAACAAGTACTTGATATGTTTGTTTTGAGAGGTAAAATTTCTTAACGAGAATTTACCTCTCTTTTGTATGAGTTTTTAATAGTTTGATAAGTATTGATCGGTCTACTTTTTCGATGCTCGTGCTGTAGGGGAAATTTTATCTAAAAATGCTTATGGCATCGGGTTCACATAGAGGCAATTCGCGTACTCTATTCAAGAATCTAATAGTAATGAAAGTATAGTTGAGGATCTTGTTAGCTCTCACTTCTGACCGCCGCCCCCTGCTATAAGATGAAGAATTTCCTGCTAGACTCGTTTGCGAATGCGATCGCGATAGATCAACTCCCATGAATAAAACTGATTTAGCCTTTACCTCCGCCCTCGAACAAGCGCAGTTAATCCGCAGTGGTGAAGTGTCGCCCCTCGAATTAGTCGAACTTTATTTAGAACGCATTCAGCAACTCGACGGTCAAATCGGTAGTTATTTTACTGTAATGGCAGAAAGTGCGATCGCCGATGCGAAAGCCAAAACAGAGTTATTGAGTAGAAGTGACGAATTTCCACCATTTTTTGGCGTACCAATCGCGATCAAAGACCTAAATGCTGTTGCGGGTGTTCCCTGCACTTATGGCGTTCCAGTCTTAAAAAACGAAATTGCCACTTACGATGATGGAGTCGTCACGCGCATTCGCCATGCAGGATTCACAATCATAGGAAAAACAGCAACATCCGAACTTGGTTCTTTTCCCTATACCGAACCCGCAGGGTTTTTACCAACGCGCAACCCTTGGAATTTAGATCGTACCGCAGGAGGTTCGAGTGGCGGCTCCGCTGCCGCTGTTGCTGCTGGGTTGTGCGCGATCGCGCAAGGTTCGGATGCGGGTGGTTCAATACGCGGTCCCGCATTTTGTTGTGGTTTAGTCGGAATTAAGCCGTCACGCGGTAGAGTATCGTGGGCACCTGTTGGCGATCGCTTGAGTGGACTTTCTTCTAATGGTCCGATGGCGCGTACTGTTGCAGATGCAGCAGCGTTACTGGATGTCATGTCAGGTTATATCACGGGCGATCCTTATTGGCTACCCGATCCTGAACCCAGTTTTCTCGCAGCAACGACGCAACAATTAGGACGTTTGCGCATTGCTTTTACAACAGCAATACCACCCATTGGCGAAGCCGATCCGATATGTCAACAAGCGGTACGCGATACTGTCAAAAAACTACAAACCATGGGACATATCGTCGAACCAGGTTGCCCTGATTTTAACGGCTTAATTGAACCCTTTACGCGCATTTGGCAATCCGCCGTCGGTGCTAGCGGAATTCCACCAGAAGTTTTGCAACCACTCAATCAGTGGCTATTCGCCCAAAGCGGAACTGCGGGAGATTATTTACGGGCTGTAGCACAAATGCAAGCGATCGCGCGTCAAATTGTCGCTTTCTTTGATTCTGTAGATGTGCTAATCGCGCCAACGTATATGCATCCGACAATTTCTGTTGGTGAATGGGCTAATTTAAGTCCAGAAGAAACATTACAAAGAATGATTAACTGGATTGCACCATGTCCGCCATTTAATGCTAGCGGTCAACCGGCGATCGCACTTCCCACAGGTTTCGATCGCAATGGCGTACCAATCGGTATACAACTTGTCGGTCGTCCCGCAGCAGAATCGACTGTAATTGCCTTAGCTGCACAACTCGAAGCCACTATCGAATTGAGTCAATATCGTCCAGCGATCGCGGTATGAAGCCGCGAATTCACTTGCTAGGCGTTTCATTAATAATCTGCTGATATGCGTAAAAACTTTGTTTTGGTGTTCTGCGTTGCGAATCAAAATCAACGTATACAATGCCAAAACGCTTGTCATACCCAAAAACCCATTCAAAGTTATCGCAAAAACTCCATAAAAAATATCCGCGTAAATCGACACCGTCGCGTTTTGCCTGCATAGCACTATCAATATGACGTTGGATGTAATCTGTACGTAAAGGATCTCGAACAATATTTCCGTCTAGCTGTTCGTCAGCCGCACCAAAACCTGCACCGTTTTCGGTAATGTATATCGTCGGATTACCATACTCATTTTTGATCCACACGAGCAGCTGATAAAGGTACTCTGGTCGCACAGGACCGTTAAACATTTTCACCTCATCTGGATTTGTTGAGAACCACTCTGCCCCGTATGGTGCGGAAGCATCAGCTTTGATATAGGCTGGCGCATAGAAATTAACTCCAATAAAATCTGGTTTGTGCGCAGCAATCAGTTGCATTTCTTCTGCTGATACTTGGAAAGCAGGATTATACTGCTGGTGTAATTTCACAATATCATCTGGATATTTGCCTTTATACATGGCATCTAAAAACCAGCGATTATGTAAACCATCAAACACAGTAGCAGCTCGGACATCTTCTGCATTATTTGCATCCAGCGGAATAGTCGGTGTAAAGCTTAGAGTAATGCCAATGACTCCACCTAAATTTAACTGATGATAATTTTGAGTTGCGATCGCACTTGCTAGTAACAAATGATGTACCGCTTCAGCCTGCTTACCGTAAGTTTCATTACTGATGGCGTATGGATTTGCTTTTGCGATCGCATTATGTGCTAAAAGGTCAATGAAAAATAGGTAGATAAAAGGTTCGTTAAACGTGATAAATTTCTTGACGCGATCGCCGTAATTCGCAAACAGAACGTCAACATATTCCGCATACCACTGAACTGAATTGGAATTACCCCAACCACCTTTTTCTTGTAATTGGTACGGCAAATCCCAGTGAAAATTAGTAACGACAGGTTCTATGTCATTTGCCAAAAGATCGTCGATTAGCTGATGATAATAAGCTACACCCTTTGGGTTGATTTCGCCTATTCCATTAGGAAGAATACGCGACCAGGCGATTGAGAATCGATAGGCATTGACACCTAGTTGTTTCATCAACGCAATATCTTGCAAATACTGCGATCGCTCGTAAAAATTAATCGCAACGTTTCCCGTATGCTGTTTGTCAATAAAAGCCTGAGTTACCTGATATTCGTTTGTATAAACATCCCAATTTGAGCGTCCTTTACCATCAGCCTGATAACCGCCTTCAACTTGATAAGCAGCACTGGCAACACCCCAAAGAAATTTATTTTGTGCAAACATCGTTGTCATTAAGCTAAGTGGAAATAAACGCAATTTGACGATTGGTCATTGGTAATGGGAAGTGTAGAAATATCTTATAAAAGTTCTCTTTGTTACCCTATCACTTTTTCTCTAACTATAAAGTAGCATTGAGCTTAGAAAACAATAGAGATTATGATATGGTTATTGCTTACTAGTTACTAGTATAAGTTCAAGCAATTACCAATTACCCATTACCGCTTTGCACAGATATTATAAGTGTTTAAACAAAAACGATTCAGTAATAAGCTTTTACCTTAAAAAATCATGCTAGCAGCAATTTTATACGACCTTGATGGAACTATTGTTAATACCGATCCTCTTCATTACCAAGTTTGGCGTGAAATGTTGCAGGAATATGGAATTGAAATTGATGAAGAGTTATACAAAAATCACATGAGTGGACGACTCAATCCTCAAATCGTGCGCGATTTTATGCCAGAGTGGTCAGATACAGAAATTTATCAGTTTAGCGATCGCAAAGAAGCCCGTTTTCGCCAAGTTGCAGGGACTCTCAAGCCACTTCCTGGACTTAGCAAGGCGATCGCCTGGGGAACTGAACGCGGGCTAAAACAAGGACTTGTAACAAATGCACCACGTGCTAATGCGGAATACATGCTAGAGGTGTTGCAGCTTTCCAACGCGTTTGACCGAGTTGTTATCTCAGCTGAAGTTGGTATCCCTAAGCCCGATCCTGCGCCTTA
The DNA here is from genome assembly GCF_002939305.1 of Chroococcidiopsis sp. TS-821. Taxonomy (NCBI): domain Bacteria; kingdom Bacillati; phylum Cyanobacteriota; class Cyanophyceae; order Chroococcidiopsidales; family Chroococcidiopsidaceae; genus Chroococcidiopsis; species Chroococcidiopsis sp. TS-821. Next base: position 146,478 of record NZ_MVDI01000003.1, read on the forward strand.
TGAGTATATTCTTAAAGAGTTTGGCATCACACCAGGCGAAGCTTTAGCGTTTGAAGATTCACCATCGGGAATGCGATCGGCAGTTGCAGCCGGTATTAAAACTGTCGGGATTGCAACAACTCAAGAACCCAGCGAACTGTACGAATTAGGCGCAGCCTTGGTCATTTCTGATTATACCGACTCCAGGCTATGGGAGTTGCTGGAAGTTCCTAAATAACTCAAATCACAACCAGGCGAAAATAGGAAATAGGTAACTTGTAGATATTTTTCCAATGTCCAATTACCAGTTACCAATTACCAGCAATGACTGTAGCAAGTATTGAGCAAATTTCGCAAGTAAGTGTGTTGGCAGGGTTAGAAACTCCAGACAAGTTGAAGTTGCAACCGCATACGCAAGTTCGGCAATATTTGCAAGGAGAAATTATATTTCACGAAGGTGATTCCTTACCAGCTAAATTGTATGCGCTCGTTGAGGGTGCGTTACAAGTTACCAAAACTGCAACTACAGGAAAAGAAACAATCTTACGCGCATTGCGTGCTGGAGAAATTTTCGCCGCGCCAGCACTTTTGGGAAATGGAATTGCACCAGCAACGGTGACAGCAGAAACGAATTGTCAAATTATAACTGTTGAGCGCGATGCTTTACTCTCTGCAATTCAGCAAAATCCTGATATCGCCTTACAGATGCTGATGGTGTTTAATTCGCGCCTGCAACAACTGCATGAAACGGTTCATGGCTTAGTTTCCGAACGCGCGATCGTGCGCTTAGCAAGATTAATTCATTATTCTGCGATTGAATACGGAACCAAAAATACTCAAAATGGCGAGTTTTTACAGGTCAAGTTACCTTACTATCGCATCGCGCGGAGTATTGGAATTACCTATGAAGAATGCGTACGATTGATTAAAAGTCTGAATTGCCTTGCTTATTATCGCGGTGGAAAGATTGCGATTTTGGATATGGGAAAGTTAGCAGCGATCGCGCGTGGAGAATTAGAAACTATAAAATAAATGACGGCTGGCTCGTGCAATAAATTAAGAGAGAAAAAGTTAAATTACATATCTATGTGACGGTCAAGATTGTGGTTTATGTGATAGACGTTGTGCTTTTGCCGATACAAGACCATCAATTCTAAAATTTCTTTGACACCTTTTTCTAGTGCAGATAACCTTTGCTCAACATTATCTAGCCTTTCATGGCAGGACATCATGCCTAAATAAGATCTAAGGGCGCTAATCACGATTTCTGATTTAGACTGCCCTGTTTCTTTCATCCTGGCAAGAATCGCCTGTTCTAACTCAGGAGGAATCCTAACACCAAGGAAGGGATTTGCCATGTCAGTCTTCTGAGTGTAAGCTTTGACCTTCGATGATAGCAGTTTGCCAGTGAACCACAGAGGTTGTAACAATGAATTATGAAAGCTTGACAGTATTCACTCACGCCTGTGTAACATTGTCATGTTTCAACTGCTCAATCCAAAAACGTTTCTCTGCAACAGCTTCGCTTAGGTTAAGTTTACCTTTTTATGAAAACATTTGTTATCATTTGTTATCAAGACCGTAATAACTCATCTTGAAACGCTTCAGGTGCAAAACGCGAGGCAATCTTAAGGATGGGTTAATTTAGCCATGACAAGAAAGATTGCTAGCGAGTTGCTGAACACAAGCAAGGAGTACTCGATAGTGGCGAGCGATAAGAAAAAAATTTTGGTGGTAGACGATGAAGCAATGATCCGTCGCATTCTCACTACAAGGCTTTCGATGGTGGGGTACGAAGTTGTAGCAGCTGCTGACGGTAAAGAAGCTTTAGAAGTTTTCACTACCGAAGACCCCGATCTTGTAGTCTTGGATGTGATGCTACCAAAGCTTGATGGATATGGTGTTTGTCAAGAAATTCGCGAGACTTCTGATATTCCCATCATTATGCTAACTGCCTTGGGTGATGTTGCAGACCGCATTACAGGGCTAAAGCTAGGTGCAGATGACTATCTTGTTAAGCCTTTTTCCCCGAAAGAATTAGAAGTCAGAATTGAAGCAATTTTACGCCGAGTCGATCGCGCTAACGTATCTGGTTCGGGAATTGTATGTGCAGGTAGATTGCAGATTGATTTTAACAAGCGACAAGTTACACTGAATGACGAGCGAATTCGGTTAACGAATTTAGAATTTAACTTACTAAAACTGCTAGTTCTGCGCGCAGGCGAAGTTATATCTCGCGCTGAGATATTGCAGCAGATTTGGGGCTATAGCCCGCGTCAGCAAGCGGATGTCCGAGTTGTTGACGTTCACATTTCGCGGTTACGAGTCAAGCTGAAAGAAGACCCCAAAAATCCAGAATTTATTCACACCGACCGAGGTACAGGCTATTTTTTTCAGAAAGTGACGGAAATCCCGCACGTTTTGGGAGCATAGAAGGCAGTTGATGTCAAGATAGAAAGCGATCGCTTTGACACAAAAAATCTCCAAGTTTGAGCTTGGAGACTAAATTCAACAAGGAATTAGCGTTCTGTAGCTTCAAGTTTTATATGAGTTTGCTTTGAGGGTTGAGTATTTTTTGAGACGAACCACAAAGCACGCAAAGTACGCAAAGAAAAGAAGAAAGAGGAGTTTTTATTTGGATGCGAGAATTGCTACAGCCATCTTATTTGAGTTGTAAGATTTTTTTACAACCTACAGAGACATAGAGAACGCAGAAGAAAGAGATAGATAGGGATTTTCACAACTCATTTGAGATTGCTATATATAAGCAACATCGAAACTTCGATTTGTTTTATGGATGTCGTACTTGGGCTTCTAATTGCGATTTAGAAAGAGCAAGTATAGATGAATTGTAAAATGATTAAATTGATGGTGTAGCGCTCATTCCCTACATAGATAAAAAGACTATTTTAGCTACCAACTCAAGGCAGCACAGACAACCGTATTTGTTGATTTTGTTTGGGTACTATGTAGCCATTCGTCAAATTCTGCTAATAGACTTTCTGGCAAATTTCTGACCATTGCTACAACTGCTCCTACGAGGTCATTTTCAGAAAGGTACGCAGGTAATTTTGCTTTAAGTTCATTTGAGCGAATGCAGTTAAGGAAACCACGAATTAAAACGGGTACATCACCTGTAGGAGTGGTGTAAATTAAAGCTTCATTATCGGCTAACGAGGTTTGGCGAAACTTTTGCAAATCGCCCCAACCTAAATAACGACAGGCGTTCATGACTTTTAACCCCAATCAGGTTTGACGTTCTTGCGCTGCTTGAGATAGCGGTCAATATCCATTGCGGCGATACAACCATCTCCAGCTGCTACAACTGCTTGCTTGAACGGCGTGTTGCGAATGTCTCCGATCGCCCAAATTCCTGGGATATTGGTTTGCATCATTTCATCAACTTTAACGCCGCCATCCGGTTTAAGTTCAATCCGATCGCCGAGAAAATCAACGATAGGTTTGGCTCCTTGTAAGTAAACAAAGACTCCTTCAGCGGGAACGTGTTGCGTTTTCTTATCGCTCATCAAGTACAGATTAACGCCTGTAACGCCACTGTCGTCGCCTTCAATGGCGGATAAGCGGGCTTTTTTCCAAAGTTTAACTTGCGGTTGAGAGAGTAGTTCTTGGGCGTCGTATTCGTTGCTTTTGGTAGGGTCTTTAGCAGTTACCCAGTGCACAGTTGCTGCAAATTTTGTTAATACTTGCGCTTCAGCGATCGCCTCATGGCTCATTCCCACAACAACCACATCGCGATTGCGATAAAAAGGCGCATCACACGTTGCACAATAGCTTACACCTCGACCCAAAAACTCAGCTTCACCAGGTATGGAAGGCGTGCGCCCCATTGCGCCAGTTGCTAGTACCAGCGCTCTTCCGATAAAAGTTCCTTCGGGCGTGTAAACTTTCTTCTGAGTACCTTCAATATCAATGCCAAACACTTGAGCGCGCCTGTAGTCAGTTCCAAATTCAATCGCCTGCTGGCGCATCACGTCGAGTAATTCGCTTCCTGTGACTTCACCACGCACCCCTGGATAATTGGCAATTTTGTGCGTAATAGCCAGCGCCCCCGCTGAGGGATTTTTATCCAAAATTACTGTTTTTAACTGATAGCGAGCGGTGTAGAGCGCGCAAGTACACCCTGCCGGGCCACCACCAACTATTACTACATCATAATTAAAGTTATCCATTGTTACTAAAGTTTATCACACGCTCTCGCCGGTTGGGAAATGGGTAACAGGTAATAGGTGTTCGATAATACTCTCATTACCAATGACCAGTCTTGAATTTACGTTGATTTAGCTTCTGTTAATCAAGCGAAAACGAGTTTTGGTGCTGGCGCGTGTCCGAGAAAGAGATGTGCAGCAGACTTGAGAACAATCTCAGAGTAAAAAACTTTTTGAATTTCTAAGCTAGGAGAACGCCTTGCGATCGCTCGGTATGCTGTAATCTCACCCTCAAGGCTGAAATCAGAATGCGTTTGGTAATGATCGTAGTCATGAATTGCGAGAAAGGCAAATCCATAGAAGGGATTAGGGTAGAAATCTGCGCCGTAGGTTTCCATTGATACCCATAAATGTCCTTTTTCAATGTCTGCGTACAGTTCTTCTACTGTGTCATACCGCATATACTCCGAGGCTTGAACCGCAAAAGGAAGCGCTCTAAATTGATTCATGATGAAATCAATAAGCTCATTGGTGGTTTCTTCAGAAATCTCAGCAGGAGAACTTTCTAAATAAATTTTGGCGAGTTTCTCGGTGTTAGGTGCCATAAAAGTCACCTCCTATATCAGGCTATGTCAAGATTGCCGTTTCGAGTTGCATCTGTGCTATCTCTAGCCTGACAAAAATTCTTAACTACTTTTATGAGCTAGCTCATAGATGCTTGAAAACCACCGTTGTCACTTGTACAAAACAGCCTGTTTTAAATTTACGATGCGATCAAGAACTGTCCTAATTTCTGTTGGTGGTACATGATGCGCCTCTAGTGCTTCGCTGAGGTGTTTCACAATTGCTTCAAAGTGTTCTGGTTGTAAATTTAAACCTGCGTGTGCCTTTTCCATCGAACGTCCTGTATATGAAGTAGGACTACCAAGCGCAAATGAAATGAAAGCAGTTTGGTGACGACACTGTATCTGTATGCGCAAAAAAGAAATTAACAGTATCATCTGCTAAAACACGGGTGTAAAAATCATAGAAAACCTGTTTAATAGCCTGCTCTCCACCAAGTTTCTCGTACAATGTTGTTGCTTGCATGTTTGTGCCTCAAGTCATCAATAATTTGCTAAAAAACGTAACTTAATGGCTAGTAACTGGTAATTGGTAGTAATTAGCCCTCTTCGCTTAGCTGTTGGTGTTTGTGTGGCTAAATACTAGTTGCTAAGCTACCAAAAGCTTCTCTAGTTTCCCATTACCCATTACCTATTACCAATTTCCCTAATTGCTCTGTACAATCTTTTCAGATAGCGTGAGAAGAAATGCTAAATTCTCGGTTGCTTTTAGCGCATGAGGTGCATGAGCACGCATGAAAATAAAAACACCTGGCTGTAAAGCGATTTCTTGCCCTTCAAAATTTAATATTCCTTTACCTTCAATCACATTGATTGTGGCGTTGTAAGTAGAAGTATGTTCAGCTATTTCTGTATTTGCTGCCAGACAAAATAGCGTATACTGACAAGCGTTATCTTTCAATAATACTTTGCTGAGAACTCCAGCATTAGGATATTCAATTTGTTCTCGCAGTTGAATTTTGGCAGAAGTAGTAGTATCGATGGTAGAAGACATAGTTTCTACTTAAAGAATAGTTAGCAGATTATTTAGAAACTACTGAGCAGTAGCACAGATGAGGATATAGCCTAATTCCTCATGGTATTTATTAAAAACGCGTCGCATTTCTAAAACTCGTTGACGGATTGGTTTGTGAGTTAGAATATTTCCTAAAATTCGCAGAGTATTAACAATACCTTCATCCTGAAACATCCTTCTGAAATTTAAGAGACTCATTGCTCCAGTTTGAACTCTTTCGACGTGTAAGCCTGCACTTTCATACGTATTCATCCAGTTGGTTTCAGAAAGTGGTGTTGCATTGACGCGAATGACTTGTGCAAGTTCAGCGCGAATTTGTTCTTCGTTGTCGCGCGCTAATAATTCATGCGAAAGAAACTTACCACCAGGTTTGAGGCGATCGCGAACTCCTTGCAAAATCTTAGCCTTCCCTGGTGGAGATTGCATTGTGAGTATTGCTTCAGCTAGAACATAATCAAACTGTCCTGGTATCGCGTCGAGATGGAAAATATCACCCTCGATGATTTCAATTTGATTTTCTAACTTTGCAGCACGAACATTGTCACGCGCTTGGCGGACACTTTCAGGTTTTTTCTCGACACCAATAACTTTGACACTATAGCGTTGCACAAGTGATATAGCACTATAGCCAAAACTCGCTGCGAGTTCTAAAACTGTTTCACCTGGTTGAAAATTTGCCCACTGTAGAAGTTGTTCTGTCGCTATTCTCCCACCTGGACGCAGATATTTTTTACCAGCGGCTGCGAGCACTTCGTGTCCTGGTGCGGTTTGCATGAGGGTAGTTTTGGTCATTTTGATTGACCCTCTTATCTCTACTATCCTCACTTTGCCAAGAATTTATCGTTTCGTCTTTGAGCTAGCTCATACTGTTAAGTGGTAATTGGCGGAAAGTAATTTTCAGTAACCCATTACCTGTTACCCATTACCGTTAGTGCTGATTCCAATATCATACAACTGGCACAAAGTACGTAGCTTTGAGGCGAGGCGATCGCGCATTGCTGCTGGCGAAACAATTACGCAGTCAGGTGCATACTGCATAACTTCGCGCAAAAACCAAAAGCTAGAAGTTACTTTTCGGACGACTCGCCGTGTTCGCTGGTTATCTGCTAACCACTCAATAGTCGTATCTTCGGGTTTGGCTTGATACGCAAATGCTAAGCCTTCTAATAAGTGTATTTCAACTTCAATATAATCCAAGTGCGATCGCCACTCGCCTGCAACAGGAATCACTGCTGCATCTGTAATCCGATCTAAACGCAGACTCCAATTATGAACAAGTTCGGGTATATCTGAGTTGCCTTCAGTTTCTTCACACCAGCAATCGAGGTATTGGCGTTTTTCGTGCAATGTAATTTTGCCACAGCGCACAGTGAAGTTCCAGATTCGTCTTGCAGCATCTTGATAGGAAAGCTGAAATGGCTGATGACGTAATAGGTAACGGTCAATTTCTAATCGCCACGCTGGAGGTGGATTCTCTAAAAAGCGCTCGATGTCTTGGCGTAAAGGTAAGGACACTTCGCTGCGTTCTAATAGTAAGTTGGCAATAACTTGTGCTTGTTCTACTTGTCCAGTATCGATTAAAGCTTGAACAGACCTTACTAATGCGCGAATGCGTTCGGAAGACCAATCGCGGTTGGGAGCAATGAGTAATTGACGACGGGCGATCGCTTCTACTAGTTTCGAGATATTTGGGCGATCGCCCCACATCATCCCAAGTTCGCGGGCTAAGTTTTCTAGCTGCGCTTTATCCCGTTCTGAAATTGACAGCGTGATCGACTGACCTTTACGGCTCATATTTATACGGACACTTTTATACAAGAAGTTCTTGTCAATCTCTATTTTGAGTGCCAAGATAGGAAGCAACAAGAATTCACGGACAATTTTCAAGCATATGTCCGATTATTGCATCACCCTCAAGCCTGTTTACTCCTGTCCTGCTTTAGAAGTACCAAAGGATGTGAAGCTACCAAAAGGTTGGTCACTTTCCTGGCATCAAGCTGCAACGTTAGAGGCAATCCGAGATTCAAATATTGACGTTATCTTCAACACGGCAATGACAAACGACGGCAAAAGTTTGCCAGCTTATTTAGAAACACTACTGACTGATTTTTGTGCAGTTGGGCTGTATCCGACTAATGAACTTGCCCGCGATCAAGAAAATCAAATAAAAGGATACATTGATAAATTCCAGCCAGACAACAAACCCCGTGTAGTTCGACTCAGCGGGCAAGAATTAGAAATATATGCTGAAAATGAAGGGTTAAAGAAAGCAGCGGCAATTGGTACGCGCACAGGTCAAGCTGAAATCTTGCTCACTAACCCTGATATTTTTCATTACTTACATCGAGGTGCATATTTAACTCATGGTGACAGCCCTGATAAGTTATGGAACCGAATTGACAAGAATTTTGACTTATTTATTTTTGATGAATTTCATGTTTTCCAAGCGCCACAAATCGCTAGTGCGATTAATACAATGCTGTTAATCAACAATACCAATCGCCACAAAAAATTTCTTTTTCTATCAGCAACTCCAAATCAACAATTGCTAGAACGGTTGAAGCTAGCTGGCTTTCGGTGTAAGGAAATTAACCCAGTAGATCAAAGTAAATATCGGTTTCCTGACTCAGCAGATGAATGTTCTCAACTGAAAACACAAGGATGGCGACAGGTATCGCGGGAAATTACCTTGAATTTCATTTCTTTGGAACCAACTGCTAAGGCATCTGAAACTTGGTTAAAAGACAACAGCGATCGCATCCTTACTCAGTTTCAAAAACATCCTGGCAGCAGAGGCGCAATCATTCTGAACTCAATTGCAGCAGTAAAGCGCCTGACACCATTTTTTCGAGAAATATGGAAACCTTATGGCTTAGTGGTTGGCGAGAACACAGGCTTATCTGGAAAAGAGGAAAAAGAGCGATCGCTACAAGCAGACTTAATTCTTGGTACTAGCACAATTGATGTTGGTGTTGACTTCAAAATCAATTTCCTCATCTTTGAATCAGCAGATGCAGGTAGCTTCATCCAGCGTTTAGGAAGATTAGGACGGCATGATGGATATGAACAAAATGGACAAAAGACTGCTTTTGAAACATTCACAGCTTACGCACTTGTACCCAACTTTTTAGTAGAAAAGCTGTTTCTAGGCAACCCTCCAACTCTAGAACCAACTGGCATTTATGACCGTTGTTTCTTCCACAACCAAATTCGGGAGAATTACCGCAGAATCAACGATTTTGCAGGATATTACTCGCGCTGGGGTGCAGTACAATCAATGCGCCTTTGCTGGGAGTTAGGAAACAAGACAATCAAGCAGCAGTATGAAGGTAGCCAAAAGGCATTTCAGGCAGCTTGCGAACGAGTATTTAATACTAACCTGAAACAAGTGTTTGGTCGTACTCAAGCATGGGCAAGAGAGTGGCAGCAACTTTCAGGTAAAAATAAGGGAAATCCGATTGTAGAAGATGCTTCTAGTTTTCGCGGTTCGAGTCCGCTTCAGTGTGGCATTTATGACTTAACAGAATCAAATGAGGCAGATCGATTTAAAACCTATGATTTACCAGGAATTTTGAGCAATTTGGAAATTGAGGTGATGACCAAAGAAGAGTTTATGCGATCGCTTCTCCAAACATCTCAACGCCTCGAAGAACCAATTGCCAAAGGTCAATTCAAGCACTGTCTTGCCTTTATGAAATTACGGGCTTATCGGGAAGAAAGGTTGAACTGGCGATTTACTTATTCAGGCAAGCTGGAACACGTTGCAGATGCTTGGAAAGTTCAGGTTTTGACTGGTATTGAGGTTTGGCAACCTGGGAGTTATTGGATTGGGGAAATTAATCAGCAACTGAAAAAGCAAGCGTTAGTTTGCTACGTAATTCCTCGTCCTGTAGCGGAGGTGCGATCGCGTTTACGCCTCCCCATGCACTTTGCGATTTATCCAATCAGCGATCAGTATAGTTTTCACGATCCAACTGCACCTTATTCTATTGCCTTCAGCCAGTCAGCTTTACTGCTAGATACCCTTGCCTATTCATTCAAAAGTCAAGGAGATGAGATATGGATTGCTTAGTATTTCAATCCCTGATAGGGATTTATATTGGGTTGAGCAGGGAAGCTTACTGCCGTAAGCACAGACTTATTCGTTTCAATCCCTGAAAGGGATTTTGTACCCCTGCAACCTGTGAATCGGAAGATTCTGAGCCAAGAATGCCATAAGAAGGTTGAATAAGTCAATATTTAAGAAGGTTGAATAACTCTGAGCTTAATGATAATACTTGACACGAGCTATCGCATTTAGTAGCGTTAGATTAAACAAATCGCTAGAGCTTATAAATAACAAGCATTTGGGCTGATGGAATGCCTTTGTCTGGAACACTTTCTTAAAGGAAAAGGAGGTAAGAAATAACTATGCTTGTCAAATTGACCAATCTTGAGCGGTTGATTGCAGTTCTAAAAGACGGTCAGTGGCATTCGAGTGATGAACTAGCTAAAAATGTTAGCTGGCGCTTCGGACACACAGTGTTTGAAGCTCGTAAGAAAGGTTACTCAATAGAGAAGCGGAAAGTTGCGCATAACCGATTTGAGTATCGGATGCTGTCAGCTGCATCTTATAGCTCTTACAGAATCTCTAGATAAACACAACAGAGAAAAGTTCGTTTGAAAGCCCCTACTCAAACTTCAATATCTTCGAGGTAAACAATGAACGAACAAAAACTTTTGGAAAGAATTACAGTCAACCCCAAGATTTTTGGTGGTAAACCAATTATTCGCGGTCGTCGTATCGCAGTTGAGCATATTTTAGGAATGCTAGCAGCAGGGGATACTGTTGAGACTTTGCTGGAGGGTTATCCCTGGTTAGAACGAGAAGATGTGCAAGCCTGTTTGGTTTACGCGCGTCGGCTAGTTGGTCACGAGCGAATTGAACCCTTACTTGTGGAGTCTTGAGGGTGAAGCTACTTCTGGACACTTGTGTGTGGGGTGGGGTACGAACAGATTTAGTAGCTGCTGGGCATGACGTGATTTGGACTGGAGATTGGTCTGAAGATCCAGGTGACGAGGAGATTTTGGCAATTGCCTACAATGAACGTCGGATTTTAGTAACCCTTGATAAGGACTTCGGCGAGTTAGCAATTGTGCGAGGAATTCCCCACAGTGGCATTTTGCGCTTGGTTAATTTCAGTAGCAAACAGCAATCGATGGTTTGTCTGCGGGTACTTACGCTTTACGGCAATGAACTAGCCTCTGGTGCGATTGTAACTGCCGAGTTAGGTAGGGTGAGGATTCGACCACCAAATGACCCATAACAACAGCAAACTATATTTGCCTCAATCCTTTATATCCATATTAAAGGCAGAAAATGGCTAAAAAACTTAAAGATACTGATCCTGACGAACAATACAAACAACTATCTCTGTTTGAGAGTGAGAATGATTTGACTTCTGAGCAATTTGATAACTCTGATGATGACGACTGGTTGCAAGATGATTCAGGTTTTGACTTTGAACCGAGCGATCGCACCGTTGAACCCCAATCCCACGAGTTACTAACCCTTAAGTTACTGCGAGAAGCAATTCAAACGCAGAATCCTAACGATCGGGTAATGAGTGACTTTGCCGAGTATGTATTACCAAATCTGCTGCGGGTAGCAATTGGTGTTACAGCCAAAGGTGGTAAGTTTTTTGATGAACTCGACCAGCAGCGCGGAAGAGAAAATGGCAGGCGCAATCATGCAGCCGATCAATCACTCAATACTCACTTACTTAATGGACTTTTTCCAGCAAACTTAATTGAGCAACGGTTGGAAAAACTTGATACTACCGTGCGGCGAGTAGTACAAGAACGAGAACGCCGCATCGTCATTGCTGGGTTCATCTTACATGATTTTGAGAAATTCCCAGATGTTCCTAATGAATGCCGCAAGTTACCACTAGAACAGCATCGTCAAATCATTAATGAAACAGTTCGTCAACTGGGTTTGAATCACTTTATTAATCCTGACGATCCAGAAGCTTATCGAGAGTACCTAGATGATTTACTTTGTGTGGCTTACAACGCGCAACGGCGATGGGATACCAACTGGAACTTCTCTAAGTTTGGGCTAAATCCAGTATTGCGCGATCGCCCTCTTGGCTGTCTTTCCGATTTATCATGTTTAGCCGATTTGCTAGCTTCTATCATCAAACATCCCCAGGATGCGGAAAATACAAGGCTAAAAGAGTTAATTCATAGTTTGAGTAATGGACAACTGAAATTTACTTACCACAGCATTGCTGAGAACCGAGGCGTACTTACCAATGTATTGAATAACGCCTTGATGGAAGCTCACATTAGCCTTAATACTCAAGATTGCACCTACTATGAACCGTTACTTTATCTGCCAACTGGTGTCATATACTTAGCACGACGGGATGCACCCTGTGTACGAATTGCAGATTTGCCAGAACGGGTTGTGAAAAAGATTAAAGAACTCTGCGCTAGTCAATTGCGGCTGCGACAAACTGGCTTCGGCAGAGATGGCAAGGGAATAAAGTATGCAGACTATTACAATCTGTTCTTTGATGCGACAAGTTTGATGCAAGTTGCTCTGAGTGCTACATTGAGGATTTTAAATACTAACAAAAGCTCTGTTGCTAATAGCCGCAGTAAAAATTTAGTCAAATTTCAGCAACAAAATATTTTATCAGTTGGCTACGACTTCAATTTTAAAGACGATATTCGGATCGATCAGATTGCTGAATTTGGTGATTTAATTAGTCGCAAAATTTGGGGAGAACAAGTTAATCGAATCGAAAATGAACGCAAGAAAAATAAAAAACTTCCAGAATTACCTTATTTAGATATTGTTGAAGAAATTGCTAAATTCTGGAACCTTTACGAGTACCTACCTGCAATTCGGGAAATTCAACGAATTAATGAAAGCCTGAAAGAACATAAACTCAAGGGGAACACAGGCGGTGTTCCCTACGAATGGTATTACTTAGCAGCAAAGTATCTAGAACATCATCCTGGAGTTGAGGATGTTCGTAAAATTTGTGAGGAAGCGATCGCGCACGTTTCCCAACTTATCCAACCTATCATTACCAAGTATCAACTACCTGACGGTTGGGATGATTTACGGCTTTGGGTGACACGGGTTGTCATGCTACCTGGAACAGCAACTCCTACAGCATCTACTGAAGTATTTCTACAGGAGTTATCGAGTTATCAGTTAGCCAAAAAATCAGGAAGAGGACGACAGTTAATCTGCTCTATTTCGCATTCTCCTTACACGGTAACTGAGCAGATGGAGTCAGCAGTTTTATTCACGCCTCAAGTTTATACAAATAAACAAATGTTAGGAGGTTCTAACGCCAAGCGCAATATTTCTAGTATTGCTGGTATTGAAATGATGCTACGGCAAATTTTGATGAATCAAACTCAGGCTGTAGGTAAGAAGTTTGAAGATGGTAAGTATCGTTATCTCTATTTTTATCCAACTTATTACTTTACGCCAGAAACTAACAAGTTTCTCCAAAAAGCGTACAGCAGCATTGCTCAAACCCGCTTTGATACCAGCATCCGCAATCACTTTATCAGTAAGGATTTGCAAGCAAACTTAGGGCGCGATCGCTACCAAAGTGTCGATGCTTTCTTAATGAATGAAAACATTGAACCAGGGAAAGACCGTACTTTCAAACTTTCCTATCCAGAAGACCAACCATTGACATTTTACTTCATGGCACTGCCTCCAGAAAAACCACCAGGAAAAGACCCAGAAAAAAAAATTACTAATACAGCGTCTTGGATAATGCCTAGCTGGTTAGCCTTTGCTTTTCCAATGATTCTAGATGTCAAAACAGTTGTTTCTGAGTCACCCATTCCACCCTTTAATGATGGTGCTGAGTTTGAAGAAAGCGTATTTCTTGATAGTGCGCCGCAAGCCTTTAGGGTGCTGACAAAACGCGATCGCTTTCGTCTTGACTACATTCTCGAAGGTTGGCAGGAAAATGGTAAGTCTTATTCTGCTCCGCTTAATGTTTTAACTGCTGCTTATGCTATTCATCTTGATGTCAATGCGAGACAAAGTGAATCTGGTTATGATTCTAATTGGAGTAAATTCGCAGAGTTAGCAAAGGATTTTGAAACTAGCCCACTTTATGTCTTTAACTACCTAAATCGTTGGGTGAGAAATCAAGACAGTGAGACAGCACGAATTGAGAAAATCAAGCTTTATGCTTATCACTTTTATCCTTGCTTTGACCCTTATGCTAAATATAATCCTAGTCTGGAGGAATTAAGTGTGCTCGATGAACAAAAATCTAGTCTAAATCATCCTAAAAAACTAACAGAATTGTATCGTAGATTCTACAGAGCAAATAAGCAATATAATCCTAAAGCCAACGCAGTATTAAAACCTATTGATATTGCATCTAAAACAATTCTTGAAGCTGATCCAAGTTTTCAGGGTGAAGCCTTAGTTGCTGCTGTTGCTGCTGAAGTATTTAAGTTGATGGAGCGAGTTCACGCCTCAACTGCTGAAGGACGCTGGATAATGAGTAGGCGCGAAGAAGAACGAGAGGCAATTTTAGAGTTTGCTCGATACTTTGTAGTTGAAGTTTTTGAAAAGTCTTTTGCAGGCGATCGCGCGCGTTTAGCAGGTCGTCAAATTAACTTAATTAAAGACACTTGCGAGTTTCTCTACCGCCTAGAAGATGACAAGGAAAATCGCACTATAAACAATAATAAACCTACTAATAGCTTCCAGAATAAAGCTGAGGAATAAAGCTTTATTTATTGCAGAGTAAGTTCACATAATTTTTCAATTTGGAGACAAACCATGCCTTTCTTAAAAACAATTGACCAAAAGTTCTTCATTACAGAAATTCCCTACAAACCAATGGGGAAATACGCTCACTTCATCACTCTACGAATCACTGAATCTTATCCTCTCTTTCAAACAGATGGAGAATTGAATAAAGCACGGGTGAGAGCCGGAATAAAACTTGAAAACCATGCTCCTATTAGCCGCCTGACTATGTTTAAACGTAAGCAATCTACTCCAGAACGTTTAGTAGGTAGGGAGTTACTAAGAACTTATGGATTGATGACGGCTGAAGAGTGTGAATATAATGTCAATTTTGCCATGAACAATCCTGACTGTATTATTTATGGATTTGCAATTGGTGACTCTGGTTCTGAGAAATCTAAAGTAGTAGTTGATACGGCATTTTCAATTACAGCTTTTGATGAATCTCACGAAACTTTCACGCTCAATGCTCCGTTTGAAAATGGTACGATGGCATCTAAAGGAGAAGGTGGATCTAAACCAGGAGAAGTTACAAGTCGAATCAATCAACAAGATCATATCAAACCTCAAATCTTTTTCCCTAGCATTGTGACTTTAAAAGATCCGACAGAAGCGGGTTTCTTGTATGTCTTTAATAACATTCTTAGAACTCGACATTATGGCGCACAAACTACTCGTACAGGTCGAGTCAGGAATGAATTAATTGGCGTGATATTTGCAGACGGAGAAATTACAAGTAACCTCCGTTGGACACAAGCAATTTATGACAAACTACAATCTGAAAATAAAATAAATTACCGCGATCCACTGAATGAGGATGATGTAATTGCAGCTGCTATTAGTGCCATTGAAACCTTAATGTCCGAGGAGTTTATTGTGCATACTGATTTTGTTGGCGCTAAATTTACTCCTGTTTTAAATGAAGTCAAGGCTTTAATAGGAAGTGAAGCAGGTATTAAGCAAATTTTGCAGCAAGCTGATGCAGAAGCTAAAGTCTACTATAAAAATCACATGAAGCAGAAGCCTGAAAGTGATAAAGCGAAGGCTGAAAAAGCTGCTAAGGCAGGGTAAGAGTAATGACAATTATTCATTGCTGTCAACTAGAGTTGCACGATAGTCTTTATTATGCAACTCGTGAAATTGGACGTTTATACGAAACAGAGCCAGTAATTCACAATTATGCGCTTTGTTATGCACTGGGCTTAGTAGATAGTGAAGTCTACTCTACCCGCGTTCCCGAAGAACACTCCTATCGCTACTTTTGCTCTGAACAAGTTCCCAAGTATGAGGAGCATTTAACACCTCTTAATCAACAGGGAATTTATATCACCCCAGCGCGATCGCTTTCTCATACGGCAGTTCTCCATACCTGGAAATATGCTGATAACCGCTACCACGTTGAGATGGAAAAAACACAGAAAAATATTCCTAGTTTTGGCAGAGCAAAAGAAATTGCGCCTGAAAGTAGATTTGAGTTCTTCGCCATCGCTGAAAAACCGCTGAAACTACCCCGTTGGATTCGCTTAGGTAAGTGGATGAGTAAAGCAGAGGTGGAGATTATTGCGACTCAGGAAGTAAAGCGATCGCTTTGTGAAGATAACTTTTTCTTTGATTATCCTCTCAATCCCCTTGACGTTATGTTTACCCACCAAGTCATCAGCTATGACGTGATAAATATGCCTCCGGTGAGTCTAATTCAAAATGTACAAATGCGAGGACACTACTACCAATTGAATAACATCAAAGTAAAAATTCCTGCACAAATGGAATACCGTTTTCACGGTTAATTACTTACCAAAGCCTCTACTCTGCTTTCTTTTTATCGGTGAATTCTGCGCCAGTAACTCCCCTGCCAATCCAGCTTCGAGTTCACTGGCACGGCTTTCCTGCGCGTACTTTAATCGGCAAATGCTGTTGTAATTTCTCTGTTAGTGCGATCGCTTTATTGTAATCATCAATCCTCACTGATTTTACCTCAACCGCAATAATCTAGAAGTCTCTTATGCCCTATAGCCTTGTTTTTAATTTACTTCCTCAATCTCCTATTTATCCTAACTATCTCACTGGAAGACATCTTCATGCATTGTTTTTAACGCTTGTAAGTTCGGTAGATAAATCGTTGGGCGATCGCCTCCACGCTTCCAGCGCTGATAAAGCCTTTACCCTTGGCCCATTGCAAACGAATAAATCGAAACACAACTTGCAGTGGGAACATCAACAACCTATCCCTGCTGGTACTCCTTGCTGGTGGAGAATCTCTTTGCTCGATGATGCTTTATTTAGCAAACTTACCCACTTATGGCTAAACCTCAATCCCAAACATCCTTGGCATCTAGGTTCGGCTGACTTACACATTACCAGTATTTTAGGCACTCCTCAATCAACGCAACCTTGGGCAAATGCCACTACTTATGCACAATTATACGAGCAAGCTTCTGATATTGAGTGCGAACTTGCTTTTCGCTTTTACACTCCTACTTGCTTTCGTCAAGGCGAATTCGATGCTGCTTTACCAACAAGAGAATGCGTTTTTAATAGCTTACTCAATCGTTGGCAAAAATACAGTGGTATCAATTTTGAACCTAATCTCACAGCAGTTATCTTTCCCAGTTACTTTAATATTTCTACTACGATGCTAGTGGATTCTCGTAGTAAATTTATTGGTTGTGTTGGAGAAATAACCTATCGAATTTTAGGTGAAGTAGAGCCTGTAATTATTAAACAAATTAATACTTTAGCTGATTTTGCACTCTACTGCGGTGTAGGTAGAAAAACAACAATGGGAATGGGAATGTTACGGAGAATTAGACTGACAAGATAATTACAAAAATATGCATGATACTGATTATATTCCAATTGCTGCCCTTAATCAATATACTTACTGTCCGCATCGATGTTGGCGGATGTTTTGTGCAGGTGAGTTTAGCGATAATTCTTACACAATTGAAGGTACTAGCTTACACGATCGCGTCCACACATTAGGAGATGGACACCGTGAAGAAACTTGGCAAATTCGTGCGATTTGGTTGAAATCTGAACGCTACGGTTTAATTGGTAAAGCTGATTTAATTGAAGCAACTGACGGTCATTTTTATCCTATCGAATACAAACGGGGAAAGAAAGGAGAATGGGATAACGATGAAATGCAAGTCACAGCACAGGCGCTTTGCTTAGAAGATATGACAGGTTCGCCAGTAACGCAAGGATATATTTACTACGCCCAATCGCATCACCGTCAACTCGTCAAAATAACACCAGAATTACGAGAGGCTGCGATCGCTACTATTGAGGCTGTTCGTAGTTTACTCGAAACAGGCAAAATGCCTCCAGCAATATACGGTCAACGTTGCACTGGTTGTAGTTTATATTCGCAGTGTCTCCCACAAGCCACAGCAAAAGTTCAACGCTATCAAGAAGCTAATTAATTTTATTTGTAATCAATATGGGTACAGTTTACATTACACAACAAGATGCTTTTATTGGTAAAACTGATGAGCGATTGAATATCAAAGCTAATAAACAAACAATATTAGATGTACCATTAATTAAAGTAGATGGTGTTGTAGTTTTAGGACGCGCTACAGTCTCTCCGGCTGCTATTGCAGAATTTTTGGAACGCCACATTCCTTTAAGTTTTCTCACAGCTACAGGGAAATATCTTGGGCGCTTAGAACCAGAAGTTACCAAAAATATTTTTGTTCGTAAAGCGCAATGGCAAGCGATCGGAGAATCTGCACAAGCAGTACATATTGTCAAAGGTTTTGTGCGTGGCAAACTCAAAAACTACCGCAATTCGTTACTACGCGCTCAACGCTCAAACTCAGAACTTGACTTAAACGATAGTATCACGCGGCTAGAACAAGCGATCGCACCAATTGAAAACACAAATACAATTGCTTCGCTACGCGGTTTAGAGGGTGCGGGTAGTGCTGCATACTTTGGTAGCCTGAATCAACTTATTCGTGCAGAGGATTTTACCTTTACAGCAAGACACCGTAGACCACCGACTGATCCTGTTAATGCTTTACTAAGTTTAGGCTATGCTTTACTTCGCCATGACGTGCAAAGTGCTGTGAATATTGTCGGATTTGATGCTTATCTAGGATATCTGCACGTTGAACGTTACGGTCGTCCTTCGCTAGCATTAGACTTGATGGAAGAATTTCGACCTTTAGTTGTCGATGCAGTTGTGTTGTCTGCATTGAATAAGCGATCGCTCCTACAAGCAGATTTTACCACTGAACCGCTCAGTCATGCTGTATCGCTAACTCAAGAGGGACTGCGAACATTTTTGCGACTATACGAACAAAAGAAACAATCTAAATTTAAGCATCCGGTATTAGGGCGACAGTGTACGTACCAAGAAGCATTTGAAATTCAAGCACGGTTGTTAGCAAAATACCTGATGGGTGAAACCGATAAGTATCCTCCTTTGGTACTCAAGTAGAGGAAGTGAGGAAATGTATATCGTTGTATCTTACGATGTTTCCGAGGACAAGCGTCGCACCAAAATTCACTCAATTCTCAAATCTTACGGTCAGTGGGTACAGTACAGTATTTTTGAATGTAACTTAACTGATAGCCAGTATGCGAGAATGCGATCGCGTTTAGCTAAACTCATCAAAACTGAAGACAGCATTCGCTTTTACTTTCTGTGTGGATGTTGTCAAGGTAAAGTAGAAAGACTTGGCGGAGAACAACCACGAGATGAAACTATCTTTTTTGTTTAGGCGAAACAGTCAATTTTGAAGTGTACTTGCGCGGAAGGGTAGCTGTTTATCTTAGCTATGTTTAAAAAAGTAACAAAAGTCTCTATATAGAAGTGCTACAAGCCCTTTTGCCCTACCTTTAGATCCGCGCAACTTCTCAAACGCTTATTAAATATAACTTTTCACTTGTAATTCTACCTATTTTTATCTGTGTTCTTGACCTTTAAATGCTAAAATTGTGTATATATCGCGCAACTGTACCAGGAAAACCACATACTGTAACCTTCTCAGCCACCTGCCATTTCAATTAATACAAATCCCTATCAGGGATTGAAACTAGTCTACCAAGGAGTTTATGGCTAATTACTACGGATTTCAATTAATACAAATCCCTATCAGGGATTGAAACGACAAACTACCTGAAACGCCCTCCCCGACGGAGATTTCAATTAATACAAATCCCTATCAGGGATTGAAACAGCACGGCTTCTTCCAGTAGGGCGGGGATTCCTATTTCAATTAATACAAATCCCTATCAGGGATTGAAACCCAGCCCGTAGCCCCCAACTAAATACCCAGTAGTCATTTCAATTAATACAAATCCCTATCAGGGATTGAAACATATAAGCCTGTGGAAAATCATTTCTCCATACCTGATTTCAATTAATACAAATCCCTATCAGGGATTGAAACCACCCCGATTGCAGTGAGCGACGACTGGACTCCTGCATTTCAATTAATACAAATCCCTATCAGGGATTGAAACAAAAAGAAGTACCTTGAATCGGAGATCAAGATAGAATTTCAATTAATACAAATCCCTATCAGGGATTGAAACGACGCACTGTACAGCTTCTTCCAGGGCGCGGAAATATTTCAATTAATACAAATCCCTATCAGGGATTGAAACGACAAACCGCAAAAAGAACCCGAAACCCTTGCAAAATTTCAATTAATACAAATCCCTATCAGGGATTGAAACCGGCTTCTACACCAAACCGGTGGTGTTTGACGCGATTTCAATTAATACAAATCCCTATCAGGGATTGAAACACGAACTTGGGTGAATTCGCTTGGGCATATAATCTCCGTAATCTCATTTCAATTAATACAAATCCCTATCAGGGATTGAAACACGAACTTGGGAGGTAGTGGTAAATGGCGTAGCCGCTATGATTTCAATTAATACAAATCCCTATCAGGGATTGAAACCGTGCCTTCGCTTGCCCATTTCGCTTGTGGTGGTTGCATTTCAATTAATACAAATCCCTATCAGGGATTGAAACCCAGAAACCCACGCTGAGCCTCAAGGCGCTAGCAAGATTTCAATTAATACAAATCCCTATCAGGGATTGAAACATCGATTTTTCTTACCAAAACTTCCCTAGCTTGGGGCTAAAATTTCAATTAATACAAATCCCTATCAGGGATTGAAACAACTTCAGGCTTAGAAGATTCGCTGAGACCATAAAATTTCAATTAATACAAATCCCTATCAGGGATTGAAACCCAGATAAGGGAAACATTTCAAATATTTCTGGATACGATTTCAATTAATACAAATCCCTATCAGGGATTGAAACGACGCAGAACTTGCTCGAATCGCAGATCTTTCAGGTATTTCAATTAATACAAATCCCTATCAGGGATTGAAACAATCGCATCGTAGCTTCTCGATCGATCAAATCTTATTTCAATTAATACAAATCCCTATCAGGGATTGAAACTTGGCGAACATTTGCCCCAAAATATTCGACTATTATTTCAATTAATACAAATCCCTATCAGGGATTGAAACAATCAGATACTTCTAGGATGCTACACATCGCAGTCTATTTCAATTAATACAAATCCCTATCAGGGATTGAAACTACCATCGCTTTGATGCGCGTAATCTCGCTGAAAGATTTCAATTAATACAAATCCCTATCAGGGATTGAAACAAACATGGAAAAGCTAGCAACAGTAGACGCAAATAAAATTTCAATTAATACAAATCCCTATCAGGGATTGAAACAGCAATCTCAAAACCATGGGGTTGATTGACTTAGAGGGCAAATTTCAATTAATACAAATCCCTATCAGGGATTGAAACCAGAAGAGATGCTAATTCGGTTTGATACCGAACATTTCAATTAATACAAATCCCTATCAGGGATTGAAACTGCGTGCTAATCGAAATTCGGCGGGATTCGAAGAATTTCAATTAATACAAATCCCTATCAGGGATTGAAACCTGTTCGCATAAAAAACAAGCGCAGCCATCCGGTTATTTCAATTAATACAAATCCCTATCAGGGATTGAAACACAGCTTCGGGCGATCGCTCTGCTATTGATGCTTTATTTCAATTAATACAAATCCCTATCAGGGATTGAAACGCCAGTCCATCATCAAAGAGGAGAGTAAATAGAGATTTCAATTAATACAAATCCCTATCAGGGATTGAAACTCCAATTAAGATATCGGCGTACCTGTCCACCCCATTTCAATTAATACAAATCCCTATCAGGGATTGAAACAATTCAACGACAGAGACTGGAGGCAGACGAACGCGGGAATTTCAATTAATACAAATCCCTATCAGGGATTGAAACCAGCGATTTGTTCTTTGAGGAGGCTGATTTCAGATTTCAATTAATACAAATCCCTATCAGGGATTGAAACTTCAGGTGAAGGGGAATTCCTTAGACTAGATTGAAATTTCAATTAATACAAATCCCTATCAGGGATTGAAACATGATATTTGATTCTTGAGCAAGCGCAGCAGCGATAATTTCAATTAATACAAATCCCTATCAGGGATTGAAACAAAAAAAGAAGCATGAGCGGAAACCGTAAGGCGCTTTTCGAATTTCAATTAATACAAATCCCTATCAGGGATTGAAACACCCTGTACTATTTAAGTAAGAAACCAATTCGATCGAAGTCGAATTTCAATTAATACAAATCCCTATCAGGGATTGAAACACCCTGTACTCGCTCACAAAAAGAGATCTCCGTATTTCAATTAATACAAATCCCTATCAGGGATTGAAACTCAATCCTCAAAAAAACGCGAGTAATTTAGTAATAATTTCAATTAATACAAATCCCTATCAGGGATTGAAACCCGAGTACAGTGAGGGCTTCCAAAAATCACTTCTTATTTCAATTAATACAAATCCCTATCAGGGATTGAAACACTTACGGAACGGCGCAAAGACAACAAGCGATCGCATTTCAATTAATACAAATCCCTATCAGGGATTGAAACCTTTTACCACAAAATCCACAGCCAGACCGCGCACGTATTTCAATTAATACAAATCCCTATCAGGGATTGAAACAGGAGTACTGCTTGCGCTTGCAGCATCCAGACATGATTTCAATTAATACAAATCCCTATCAGGGATTGAAACAGAGCCCGCATAAATTGGCTGTCGTGCCGTGATGGGATTTCAATTAATACAAATCCCTATCAGGGATTGAAACAAAAATGACAGAAATCCTTACACCATAAGGATTAATTTCAATTAATACAAATCCCTATCAGGGATTGAAACAAAGAGCTTTTAGAGAATGCAGAACCAATTACAGTGAGGGATAAGATTTCAATTAATACAAATCCCTATCAGGGATTGAAACTAGTAAGGGCACCGGTATAGAAATTCTTTTAAAAATTTCAATTAATACAAATCCCTATCAGGGATTGAAACTTTACAG
Organism: Chroococcidiopsis sp. TS-821; assembly: GCF_002939305.1. NCBI lineage: Bacteria > Bacillati > Cyanobacteriota > Cyanophyceae > Chroococcidiopsidales > Chroococcidiopsidaceae > Chroococcidiopsis > Chroococcidiopsis sp. TS-821. The sequence continues at coordinate 169,462 of NZ_MVDI01000003.1, forward strand.
GACTGGCGCGAAATGCTTTCTTTGTAAATATTTCAATTAATACAAATCCCTATCAGGGATTGAAACTCATCAATACCTTCTTGCAGGGAACATCCTATGTCGGATTTCAATTAATACAAATCCCTATCAGGGATTGAAACGCCCTTGCCCCTCGGATCGCCGATGCAGTTCCACAATTTCAATTAATACAAATCCCTATCAGGGATTGAAACACTCAAAAGCAACATCAAAGATGAGACGCGCCACATTTCAATTAATACAAATCCCTATCAGGGATTGAAACTCAAGGTATCCGTCGCTGAAGACCCCACAGTAAGATTTCAATTAATACAAATCCCTATCAGGGATTGAAACGTAAGCGCAATAGTGTGGAAGACTCTTGCAACCCCATTTCAATTAATACAAATCCCTATCAGGGATTGAAACAGCGAAGGCTTCTGGAGAGAAAGTGTAGGTGGCAGGAGAATTTCAATTAATACAAATCCCTATCAGGGATTGAAACGACAAGATAGTTGGAGAAAAAGAATTAAACCAAAATTTCAATTAATACAAATCCCTATCAGGGATTGAAACATCGATGGCAGTCACTGGGACTGGGATGCGGAAACCAATTTCAATTAATACAAATCCCTATCAGGGATTGAAACCTGCCAGTGTAGAGGGGCTAGCAACTACGCTTTTGGATTTCAATTAATACAAATCCCTATCAGGGATTGAAACTGTAGCCGCCCCGACCGCCACCTTTGAATATGCAATTTCAATTAATACAAATCCCTATCAGGGATTGAAACTGGTTAAGCGATCGCGGCTTTACTGGCGGAGAAACTGATTTCAATTAATACAAATCCCTATCAGGGATTGAAACCTCGATTCTCGTTATCAGTTAATACCCTGTCTCGCTATTTCAATTAATACAAATCCCTATCAGGGATTGAAACCCATCGTAAAGAAGCGAGTTGTGTTACACTTGATAATCCAAAATTTCAATTAATACAAATCCCTATCAGGGATTGAAACAAACCACACTTCACCTAGGTAAATCGTCCCTTTTTTTAGAATTTCAATTAATACAAATCCCTATCAGGGATTGAAACGATAATTGTTTAACCATAGGGTAACTTGAGTATGTATTTCAATTAATACAAATCCCTATCAGGGATTGAAACGCGTTTGCCCCGTGCATTTTTCGGAATTTAGAGTGCAAAGATTTCAATTAATACAAATCCCTATCAGGGATTGAAACCCCGATTGGATACACCTACATCAGCCAAAAGGAGATAGAATTTCAATTAATACAAATCCCTATCAGGGATTGAAACTAGCGCGTTCTGAGAAGCTGTCAACTGAGTCGTTGATTTCAATTAATACAAATCCCTATCAGGGATTGAAACAAAGATGGTTAATCCTTTCGACGAAATTTTCAAGCAATTTCAATTAATACAAATCCCTATCAGGGATTGAAACAATTACCCGAATCAGTGCTCTGTTGCGCCCTCCTGCATTTCAATTAATACAAATCCCTATCAGGGATTGAAACCGGAAAGCTAGGATCTTGGAAAGGAGAGTCAGCGGATTTCAATTAATACAAATCCCTATCAGGGATTGAAACCTTTTGGAAGATTGAGATCGAATTTCGAGATTCTCTAGCTCTAATTTCAATTAATACAAATCCCTATCAGGGATTGAAACGAATTTTTGGAGACGCAAACAAAAACACAAATACATTTCAATTAATACAAATCCCTATCAGGGATTGAAACTACATCTACCGCAGTAAGGGTGGTGGTTTCGGAGATTTCAATTAATACAAATCCCTATCAGGGATTGAAACCACCTGTAAGTGACACCCAAGCGGAATAAGGGCTATTTCAATTAATACAAATCCCTATCAGGGATTGAAACAAAGTAAGGAACCTGAAAGGACTCGTAAGCAAGCTCCGGAGATTTCAATTAATACAAATCCCTATCAGGGATTGAAACTTCTAAATTGTGAATTTGAAGGGAGTGGCTACAAAATTTCAATTAATACAAATCCCTATCAGGGATTGAAACCGAAGGTGCAAAAGTATTGACAAAATCATCCAAGTTTATTTCAATTAATACAAATCCCTATCAGGGATTGAAACTGCCGTAAAGGCGCTGGTGGAAAAATGAAAACCAAGGTAAATTTCAATTAATACAAATCCCTATCAGGGATTGAAACGCAGATCAGCCAATTCGGTGGAGGGGAGGAGACACTATTTCAATTAATACAAATCCCTATCAGGGATTGAAACCCTGTCAGCTCTACAGGTCTCCCCCCTTGTACCCGAATTTCAATTAATACAAATCCCTATCAGGGATTGAAACCTTTACGAACGAGGCAATTGAGACGATCAAGATAATTTCAATTAATACAAATCCCTATCAGGGATTGAAACAAACCTACTACCTAGGAGAAGAGGCGATTGACTATTTCAATTAATACAAATCCCTATCAGGGATTGAAACGGGGTAGCTTGCCCGCCTTCCTTAATAAGTTCCTCATTTCAATTAATACAAATCCCTATCAGGGATTGAAACTACGGGGAAGGAATTTTTCTGGGCAGCGGCTTACTATTTCAATTAATACAAATCCCTATCAGGGATTGAAACTTGAGAATCTCTATTTCTAAAAAAAAAAATGCAATCATTTCAATTAATACAAATCCCTATCAGGGATTGAAACGTTTCTCGATCAATCATCTCCTCGTACTCCCAAATGAATTTCAATTAATACAAATCCCTATCAGGGATTGAAACTAACGCGCAAGGGATTTGAGCTTCCAGTATCTCTATTTCAATTAATACAAATCCCTATCAGGGATTGAAACGATTTTCCTTGTCTCAGGATTTGGAGGGAAATCGCATTTCAATTAATACAAATCCCTATCAGGGATTGAAACGCAGTGAACTGCGGTAACCTTACCTTGTGGAATTTCAATTAATACAAATCCCTATCAGGGATTGAAACGCAGGATTCCGCCCAGCAATCTCAGGAGCGAATGCAATTTCAATTAATACAAATCCCTATCAGGGATTGAAACCCCATCGGGCTGAACTGGTCTGAGGTGTTCTGGGGTGAATTTCAATTAATACAAATCCCTATCAGGGATTGAAACCAGATGACATTTATACTTCTGATTTTATTCCTGATAAATTTCAATTAATACAAATCCCTATCAGGGATTGAAACCCTGCAGTGCCTTGCTGGTGCCGAAATGCCAGTATTTCAATTAATACAAATCCCTATCAGGGATTGAAACTTTCACTGCCCCTAGATTCACATGGCTCAGGAGATTTCAATTAATACAAATCCCTATCAGGGATTGAAACCTCGGCATCCCAAGGTTCTTCAGCTTCCCAAGGTTATTTCAATTAATACAAATCCCTATCAGGGATTGAAACCTTCTTTTCTTTCTTGATTGTGAGGGGATTCAGTTGATTTCAATTAATACAAATCCCTATCAGGGATTGAAACCCAGGTTCGGAGGTTTGGGTATCTCCCGCCGAACATTTCAATTAATACAAATCCCTATCAGGGATTGAAACGCGCCGGCAGGTAAATCAGGTATAATAAAGGAAATTTCAATTAATACAAATCCCTATCAGGGATTGAAACGCTGGAAATAAATTCCAAGCGCAAGGCAGAGATATTTCAATTAATACAAATCCCTATCAGGGATTGAGACACGTTTGTTTTCATTTTCTTTGCCTGCTTTTTCCAGAGATTTCAAGTAATACAAATCCTTATCAGGAATTGAAATGCTACATACCCATGTATTAAGTAAAAGAAAATCACTTAAAATCAATCCTATTCAACAATTGTAATCAAAGATTGACGTTATCCTTTGGTACAGTTTTCTTTGTAATTAATGATATGTTTCTATGCATGTTTTTCGTTGAGCGTTTACTCAACCTCTTATCTATAAATATTTCTTTTCAAGAAACTCTTATGCTAGCTAAGGCGGGCAGGTAGAAGAGCGATCGCGACGATCGCTAAATAAAATCGGCGCAGAAACAGTTTCCAGCTTTGCAACGTTTTGAATTCGAGTGGTTCGATACCAATCTTGCCGCACCAGAATCAAGGTAAACTTGGGCAGCACTATGCCAAAGGCGATCGCAGCGATTGGAGTCAGCCCGTTGATGTACCAAAGAACTCCGACACCCACACTTGCGATCGCATCATACATCACCCCTAGAACGAGCGATCCAGTCTTGGGATTGCGCAGTTTCACGGTAAAAATGGCACTGCTAAAAAAAACGCCACATTTAGGAGCCACAAACCTAGTATCGAAACCATTCAAGTTGCGGTTGTCGCAATATAGGTAAAAGGGGCAGCAAGGCAAACAGCAGCATGAGAATGAAGTATGTCAGAATTTGTTAATTTATTTGATTCTAATTGAGCGATCGCGCAGCTATTTTGTAAAAATGAATACAGAAATATTCAAATAGCTTTCCCCTTTTTGCTATAGGGAAACGTTTTGCATTCAGTTTTCATGGATTTAAGACGGAGAACGAGTATGTCCCTGCAATCAACAGAGCCAATTTGTCGTCCGGTGTCTGCAAAAGAAGTAGCGATCGCGGCAAGTTGGAATCCTGTTTGCCACATCACTTATACGCGCGATACTTGGGTTAAGCTGCTGCAATCGCCTAGTGATTATGCATTTGACGAAGCTAAGTTGCTCTGTCAGGAATCTCTAGAGACTTGGCGTGCCTGGGTACCAGACTATGGTGAAGTTGTGCTCGACAGAAGCGATTTCTATTGTTGATTGAAAAAATCAAATTGGTCAAGAGCAATGAACACCGAGTCAGTTATTGATTGGAATGAAATGTTTGAGTATCTACCAGGAATGCTTGTAGAACTCAAAAATGACCCAGGCGTTTTGCATCGAATTGATTATTATGAAGCTATGATGGTGCCTCCTATTTGGTTGGTCAGCGATCCGCGTCCGCGTTACCCTAGTGAGTTGCGGATTGTGTCGCGTCGAGAAGTACAAAGCTGTGAGTTAAAGCCACAACCATCATTAGTGTAATAATCTGCTTCAAACTAGAGTCTTTCTTAATTCACTTCAGACGCTCTGATAGAGTTGTTTAACTTCAGTCAAGCTTGGCTCTAAAACAATTCTTCTTGAGTTTGTATAAAGTTAGGTTACCTTGCGTTGTTTTCCCACGGGTATAAAGCGTAGATTTTATTTAGGTACTACCGAAACTGAGCTACCTCAATAAAAGAAATAACAATCTTTGTCAGACTATAAAACAATCACTAAAGTTTTAACGGTTAGGACAATTATGCCAGCACTACAACGGACTGCATCAGCGACTTGGAATGGCACCGTGAAAGAAGGGCAAGGTCAAATTAGTGCAGCAAGTGGAGTACTGCACAATGTTCCCTACAGCTTTGCTACGCGGTTTGAGAATCAATCAGGAACCAATCCAGAAGAACTCATTGCTGCGGCTCATGCAGCGTGCTACAGCATGGCACTGACGCTAACGCTCAACGAAAAAGGATACCAGCCGCAACAGGTTCAAACCCAGGCTACGTGCACTATTGAATCTCAGGATGGAGGCTTCAAAATCGCGAAGATGCGTTTAGAAACACAAGGTCAGATATCAGGTATTGATGCTGAAACATTTAATCAGATTGCGCGCGAAGCTGAACAGATTTGTCCTGTTTCTAATGCATTACGAGGTAATGTAGCGATCGACTTAGAAGCTTCTTTGAAATAAAATTAGCTGTTGATAGAAATAAGTCTTGATACTGTCTAAGGATGTGCCCCAATGATTGAGCTTCCTATTTACAGAGTTTGAGTGTTTCTCTTACCAGACAGCCATCTAATTACTGATTTTAAGTTACCAAGTAAAAATTTTGCATACTTTCAAGCGATCGCACCTTTTGCATCAATAGGAGTATTTAGTTCAAAGCTTCGATAGAGTTTGAAACCCTGAACTTATAATAAACACTCCCATTGCAATAATTTTTCTAAGGCACTTCAATGGGAATTAGAGTATTTTCTGGTAAGTAACTGCGAAAACTGCCTTCATCAGCTAGCACTAAAACCAACCGTAATGGATAATCTGGAGGCATTTGCAAATCAGCCCACGGTACAGCAATTTCCAAGCATTTGTTCAGTGCTACAGTAGCGCGACTGTAACGTGGGTGCCATTGATAATGTTCTCCAGCTTCCTGAAAATGAACTGATTGAGTGAGCAAATTGATTTCTAGCTGATGGTGGTATAAATAGTTGAGCGGAGCTTCATTTGGTACATCATCTAGTGGCACTGGGCTGTTGTGCATTGTGCGATCGGGATAAAACCACAGTAAGTGTAACTCTGAAGGTAGATCGCGCCCTGGTTGTACGCCCTGTTTTAAATCAACACGCAGGTAGAAATTTAGGTGATCTACTCCATACCATATCCGCTGGATCGCACTATTTTTGTGCATTGTTCCGCGCGCTCCACCGATTTCCAAGCGTCCAGCACGATCCCAGTCTTGTTCGTCACCCATACCATCGATAACAGGATGAATAAAGCCTTGGGGTTGACGATCGCCTTGAACTTCATGCGATTCCACAGGTTGGCGCAAATATGGTGGAATAGGTTCATTTAGTGCTTGATAAATTCCGCACAAATGTTCGCGAAATAGTTGGTCAAAAATCGCATCTTGATTTGAGGTATGACCTTCACCAAACCACCAAAACCAGTCAGAACCCTCTGCAGCATACAACGCTTCCCAAGCTTCGGGGTTATTTTCTTCGGTTGCTTCAGGATGTTTAGCAAGTACAGCCCTAGCTTCAGCTAGCATATCCCAAGCACGATTCTTGGCAGGATCGCCGATCCACGTTGTAAAGCTACCATCTACCCAGGAACCACTATGTAATTGTTTTCCTGGAATTGTTGCTGTAGGAGGGAATGCTTCCAGAAATTCTGAGACAGTGACAAGTTTGATGTGTGGATGATCGCTGAGAGTTTGATACAAATTCTCCAAAAAAGGCTTACCATCTTGCGGGTAAAATTCCCAGCAGTTCTCGCCATCAAGCGCGATTGTTACCAACCAAGGCTGTTCAGGTTGACGATGTTTGTGCGAGTGCGCGATCGCTTCTAAGTGTCCGACTAAATCTGTCGCTGCTTGTTTGGCTGGCATTGAGCCATAAGTAAAACCAATTAAATCAGATAAGCGGTGGTCGCGAAAGACAATTGCTAAATCGCCTGCGGCGGTTTCTAAACGATACGGACGATAAAGTAGTTCAGGTTCGCATACATTACCCGCACCATCGCGATGGAAAAAGTGGTGTAGTGTCCAGCCTAAGACAGCTTCATCTGATACAATCCAGTTGAATCCTTGCTTGACAATATAAGGCAAAATTTCCGGACTCACCGACTGTTCTGAAGGCCATAATCCGCGAGGTTCTCTTCCAAAGCGGTCTTGATATAATTCCCACGCTTTATACAAGTGCCGAGGAATATCTTCTGCCCATTGAAATCGGTGTTGGGGCAGTGTCATATTGGGTACAGCAACGCGCCCCGAATTGGTATCGGCAAGTAACGGCAAAATGGGGTGCGTATAAGGCGTTGTGGTAACTTCCAACTGTCCTGCATTCTGCATTTCGCGATGCTGAGGAATAATTCTCCCCAAAATGTCACGTTGCTTAGAATAAATCCGCTGGCGATCGCTTAAAGTAAAATTCCGCCCTTGCTGCAACCATGCAGCGATTTCTGGATCGTCCCAAAATAGCGGATCGATCCACGCGAGATTATGCCATGCCAATAAATCGCTATAATCTTGTAACTGCCAATTTTCTAAACACCACGCTTTACCTTGTTCTTGTCTTTGGTGGTACAACTCGGCATAACGGGGGTGCGGGTCAATTAACGTGTGGTGATTCGCATCAAAAAAGTGTTCAACGATAAACTGTCGTTGTGCTTGTGAGAGTTGCTCGGTTGGCGTCAAGCTTATAGCTAAATACGGGTCAAATGCCGTGCCAGCGATATAATCTTCGAGTTGCAGAATCAACGAAGGAACCAAGTTGACGGTTTGATGCAACTTTGGATAGCGTGCGAGGAGTAATACTAAATCTAAATAATCTTTTGTGCCATGTAGCCGTACCCAAGGTAGTCGGTATTGACTGCGTGCAGACAAAGAAATACTGCTATCTCGACCTTTGTACAATGGCTGGTGTTGGTGCCAAATGAATGCAACGTATAGAGGATGCGCCATAAGCGAGGGGCTAGAGGCTAGGTATTACTAGGTTTATCAGAAAGTCAAAAAAACTATTATATTTTCTTAACCACTTTAGCCTAATTTGCCTTCCTAGTCTCTAGTCCCTTTATTATCTATTGACTACAGTACTTGCTCAACTTCTGCAATTTCTGGAATCATTTCGCGCAAACGGCGTTCGATACCCATTTTCAGCGTCATTGTCGAGCTAGGACAAGCACCACACGCGCCTTGCAGCCGCAACTTGACTACAGGACCATCTAGTTCGACCAACTCGACATTACCGCCATCAGACATTAGGTAAGGACGCAATTCATCCAGAACTGTTTCTACATTATTTACTGTCAGTTCCATTGATTTAGACCTCGTTCAGCTTGTAAATAGTTGATACATCGATCCTAGATCTAATTTGCAATCGCCCGCAGCCGGTAACTTCATTATGCCTCGACTGTTGCGGGTTCAAGCAACTTGATATTTGAGAAATTAAATTCTGTCGTGGTGCGTTCTCCGTTCTCATACGAATGAATCACTTGCTTTGTCATTACGTAGTAATCACCTACTTTTTCATAAGTATCTTCAAACTTTAAAACTCGAATGACATCATTCGTTTGCGGATTGCGAAATACAGCGTCGTAGCGGGATGCAACGTAACCATTGCCAGTATCTAAACTTTCATGGGTGTCAATAACGAACGCCATGCGTCCCATAACGCGGCTAACTTGGCAAATTTCTGTACCGCGAATTTTGTAATTAGACCCCATTGAATCGCCCTTCACGAGGATCTCAACCGCGCCGGAAGCATCGGTTTCACCCAAATTAAATTCATGCTTACCATGCGATTGCTCAAAACTAGAGCGTTTGCGATGCGTTACGATATCGCGCAGTTGCGTGTAAACACTCTCTTGTACTTCTTCATTGTCAATACCAGTAACTTCTACACTCCAATCGCGATTGATGCGTATATGCCCGGTGTAGACTTCAGAACCTTGCTTCAACTCCACATCAGCACTATATCCGGGAAAGTTTTCATCCCAGGTATAGCGATTCTCATAAGCAGTTTTAAATATTTCAGTGGCACTCAATTGCTGTGTCATGTAACCATTCTGATTTCAACGTTACTATTATCTCTTGTCGGAGGAGTGAGGGGTGAGCGATTAGTGGTTAGTGACTGATGGGTGGCTAATGAAAAGGTCATTCTTGTTCAGTCCTAAAAGATGGATCTGATGATGTCGCTTGTGATGGACTTGATTGCTGTAGTCTAAGGGCATCTTGTGCCGAAACGCCTTCACTAGCAGTGCCAATGTACCAAAGCGCCGCAGCAGCTTCTGCACGAGTTACCGTTTTTTTGGGTTGAAACAGCGTTGTATATCCAAAAACGCGGCGAATGTTTGAGCGATCGCTATTTTGAAAATCGGCTAAAACTGCTTGTAATGCCCTTGGTTCAATTTTTGCTGCATCTTGAAAGCCCCAGGTTTGCTGAACCGCATCTACGGAAGCATTGGGGAGTGAGGAACGAGTATCAATAGGAACTTTCCAAAGAATCATTTGTTCGCGCGTCAGCGGCGCGTCAGGGCGAAATAGCACAGTTGTTGCACTTCCTGACAGGGGACTAGGAATTAACCCTGCTTCGGCTAAACCTTGAATTACAGCAAAATCTGGATCGGAAGCTGGTACATCCTGAAACGCTGGTTGCGTCGAGGACGATGCTGCGCGAATTTGTTTTGCGGGGTTATCGGCATAAAATCGATTATTGGCAGCAACTAGCCAACGCGCATACTCGCGCCGCGTAACAGTTTTATTCGGTTCAAATTGATTCGCTGAATCGCTTTTAGTAGATGTTGCTTGCAATGGTAACACGCCTAAGGCGCTCAAGTCTTGAAGATACTGACGCAGTTCTTGCGGTACTTGGTTAATGTCATTAAAAGATTGTTCTGCGGTTGGTTGCGCAGTGTTATTTGCCGCTTGTGCATTGCCGTTGGCTTGTTGTAATGGTACCGGTCCAATAAAATCTGGATCTCCTGGTTGCGGTACATTAGCTAGATCGGCATTGTTTGAGGACGTGCTAGTTGTGGCAGTTGTATCGCGCGTGTATTGCAGCGTGAATTCGGTATTTCCTGATGTGTTTGGCTCGACAGAATTGCTTTGGTTGGGTGCAGGAATCGTTACGGTAACGCGCAACCCATCGCGTTGTGCTTCTATTATTCCCTCTTGTTCGCTCGGAAGCAACTCCCAGTCGTTTGCTTGAAATTGGTTTTGATAAAAACTTTGAACGAAATTTATCGGATCGGGTGTTGTCCAGCGCGTTTCTGAGGCTGTAACTTGCTGCAACTGCGCGTTAGGATAGCGAGGTATTTCTGCGGGAAAGTCTGCTGGTAGCTGAACATTGGTATTTAAAGCTGTTTGATTACTGTTATTATTACTAGTACCAAACGCGATCGCTGGGTTGTCCTGGAGCCTCGGGTCTGCTGCGAACATTTGCTCTAGGTTTCTGCCAGATGGATTATTAGCACAGGCACTTACTGATGCCAGTAACACAGCTAAACCAGCTATTTTGAAAAAGCATCTTGAGGTCAACACAGTCATTTGAAGAAGATACCATCACTTCTTACGCTAACGTAATTTGGCAATAGTCGCTGCAGCTGCTTGCGACTACATGCTCTTTGCTAGCAATTTTTGTGTATAATTTTTTACTAAAACTAGAAAATTTTTATGAAAGTGCAGACGAAGTATGAAAAACATGTGAGTGATATATTGAGTATGCAAAAGGCAAAATAAATATTAAATTTAAGAATAAGACAATTGGCAAGCTTGACCTGTTTCCCGTGCTGCAACAAAATTTCATGCAGGTTTTTCCTCAAAAGCTTAGTGATTCTCACACACCGTTTCAGCTATTGCTGTTCGTTGATGAACGTTCAGGTTCTCAGCAACAGATTCAGCAGATCTATCACTATCTCAAAGAGTTACAAGAGAAGTATGCTTTTGAACTCCAAATTATTGATGTGGGCGAACAGCCATATTTTGCAGAACACTTTAAATTAGTTGCAACTCCAGCACTAATTAAAATTCATCCAGAACCACGGCAAACGTTAGCAGGCAGTAATTTAATTGCTCAGTTACAATCATGGTGGCCGCGCTGGCAAAAAGCAGTAGCAGAAAAACTTCAGTCCCAGAACGTGCAGCCAGAACGTGTTAGATCGCCTCAAAACGGAATGCGTTCGATTGCAGATTCGGCTGAAGTCATTTTAATGGCAGATGAAATTTTCAGTCTTAAACGCGAGCAAGAAAAGCTACTAGAACAGCTACAGTTTAAAGACCAAGTGATTGCCATGCTAGCGCACGATTTGCGCAATCCATTAACCGCAGTTTCAATCGCGCTAGAAACGCTAGAAGCAGGTCTAACACGCGAAGGGCAAACGCCGCCACTTTCACCGAACTTAGTCGCGCAGTTGTTCAAACAAGCACGGACGCAAGCGCGGTCAATTGATAAAATGATTGCTGGGTTATTACAAGTAGCGCGAGGAACTGCTGCCGAATTAGACATTCAACCACAAAAAGTAGAGCTAGAAAAACTGTGTCATGAGGTTCTAATGCAGTTGAGCGATCGCGCGAGGGCAAAAAGTTTAAAAATTGAAACTGATATTCCGCGCGACTTACCACGAACTTATGCGGATCAAGAAAGAATTCGCCAAGTGCTGATTAACCTGCTTGATAATGCGATTAAATACACGCCTGCTAATGGTAAAATCCACATCTCGGCGCTACACCGCACGACGCAAAAAATTCAATTCAGTGTTTGCGATACAGGACCAGGAATTCCTGAAGAAAATCGCGATCGCATTTTTGAAGACCGCTTTCGTTTAGAAAGAGACAAAGCAAAGGATGGTTACGGTATTGGTCTGTGCTTGTGTCAGCGTATTATTCGCGCGCACTACGGACAAATCTGGGTAGATTGTCCACCCACAGGTGGTTCTTGTTTTCATTTTACTTTGCCCGTTTATCCCAATTAAATTACGAGTAGTTCGTCTTTGGCTCTTAGCTAATTTCTAATTCCTACTAGCAGTATATTGTTTAATTGCAGCAATAATTTGAGTGTTAGCTGTGGGAAAAGAATATTGCTCGATTTCATCTAAGCTCACCCACCGTACCTCATCACATTCAATGGGTTTTGGCTCGCCAGCCAGGTGACGGCACAAATGTACAGTCAATGTCACTTGTAAATGCGGATAAGTATAGTCAACGGTCATCAAATGTTCGCCAACCGCAATCTCAATTCCTAATTCTTCTTTGATTTCTCTTTTGATACACGCTTGAACAGTTTCTCCTGGCTCAATTTTGCCTCCAGGAAACTCCCACAACCCGCCTAAACTTCCTTCTGGACGACGGCGATCTATCAGAATTTGTTCGCGGTCATTCCAAATTACACCAACACCAATAATTCTATGTGGAATCGTCACCCAGAAACCTCACACAAAGTTGTGGACTAGCTTGTAAATACAATATCATCAAAGGTCTGAGAGGTCGGTGGCCAGAAAAGATGCCTCCTAATTAAATAACTCGGTGAAACGAAAATTGTGTTTACCGAGTTCTTAAATCTATGCGCAGTGCTTATTTTAGTGACATATTTCAAGAGCTAATTTAGATGACAGATGCTGCTGTTATTCATGCGTAGAGTGATTAACTTCAGCTGCGTGTAGGGACTTTTCAAAAAGCATTCTTTGTTCAGCATTGCGCAGGAAGTAACCACTAATCATTGCCGACGCTAGTAGTCTACCCAGGTTCTCGCGAGTTGTTGTGATGCTGACGTTAAAGTGTTCTGGAGGCAAGTTGCCCAATAGCCCAATAATATTGCGTTCCATAATTTGAAACACTTCGCCAGACGTGGGCTTAGATAGTTGGTTAACAGTTTCTGGGCTTAGCCCTTGAACGTACTGCCATAGCAAGTTACCATTTTCGGACTCGCCATCAAAGAATCCTGAGACTTGGTTAGATACGTCGCTCACTTTGTACCTCCGGTTGAGCAATAGCTGCTTACTCTTGACTTAAGAGAAGTTCACTTTGCTGTTAATAGTTTGCCTAACTGTTGTCTTCTGCAAATTAATGTAACAAGCTATGTAGATTGTGCGTGTTGGTGAAACCGAACATCAGGGTGACGGATTCTCTCACTGGTGCAAAGCAGTGCGATCGCACCGCTTCCAGTAGTTTGTACTTGCCCGCGTCTAGCTTGCTAAGTACTGATCCATGTCGGCTTTGCGCTTGCGGAGTTTTGTAAGTGCTTCGCGTTCTATTTGACGGACGCGTTCGCGACTAATATTGAGGCGATCGCCGATTTTTGCCAGTGTCATCGATTGTCCGTCGATTAAACCAAACCGCAGTGATAAAACCTCTCGTTGCTGGGGTGTCAAATCCGCCATCATCCGCTCAATGTCAGTAGACATGCACGATTGCAACACAAACTCATCAGGAGACACCCCTGTATCTTCTAACAGTTCTCCGAGTTCTGTGTCGTGGTTATCTCCTACGCGTAGGTCTAAAGATAATGGTAACCGCGCGCGTTCTAAATACTCTCTTACCTGCTTGGGAGATAGTTCTAGTTCCGCAGCTAATTCCGAAACTGTTGCTGCGCGTCCTAATTGCTGCGATAGCTGTCGTTGGGCTTTTTTGATTTTATTCAGTTTTTCGGTAATGTGAATTGGCAATCGAATTGTACGACCTTTTTCAGCGATCGCGCGCGTGATTGCTTGGCGAATCCACCAGTAAGCATATGTGGAAAAGCGATACCCTTTTGTGGGGTCAAACTTTTCTACACCGCGCTGCATTCCAATCGTGCCTTCTTGAATTAAGTCTAATAAGTCTACGTTACGTTTGATATATTTTTTGGCTACCGACACGACCAACCGGAGATTTGCCTCTACCATCTTACGTTTGGCAACTTCTCCTAGGGCGATCGCTTTACTGAGTTCATCTGGATCGAGCTTTGCAGATGCAGCCCACTCCTCTAGTGTTGGTTCTCGATTCAACTGCGCACTGAGCGACTCTTTAATTTCTTGCAAGGCAGTTGAGCGCTGCACTTGTTTGCCATACAATATTTCTTGCTCGTGCGTTAAAAGTGGTACACGACCAATTTCTCGCAGATAAGTCCGCACAAGGTCTGTGGCTGTCTGAGCAGTCTTCATGGCACTACGCTTGTAAATTGATAATCAGAGGGTTGGCGAGATGGTGCGAGCATTGACTGGCAACTTTTGTGCAAAGTCACACCCAACAAAAACTAGAAGCTTGTTGACTATGAACGATTTTGTGTTCGACTCAGAAATTTAACCTAAATTTAAATTTGAAGGCGATAACCTCAGACAAAGCAGTCAAAACTTTTTGTCTTGTCATCACTTTCTTAAATCTGAATGCTCCTATGTTAACTATTGTAACCTTTATTAGTCTAGTGCTGCTAACTTTCAGTGCCTGAATCAGCATAACTGCGCTTGTTCTCACACTGCTTGTTTACTCCTCACCGTTCTTACTACAAACCGGATGATAAGGTTGGTTTGACTTTGACTACAGCCTAGCGACTAATTGTTTTGACAATTGCATCCTGGAAAACAAAACGTTGTTAATTTCGAGCGAATTTTTTACTAGTTGTACTTAGAATGTTTATTTTAATGCAGGAATCTGTTTTTCTGCCGTAATTTTGTTTTCTACACATTTCTTTACATTTCCTGGGTTGAAAATGAGATCTGAATTTTGCGATAAGCTGCACTACTTGACGATCAGTTTAAACATTTTTACGGTTGATCAACACTAGGTGAATGGTACAAAACTTGTTAAACTCCAGTGGAACGTTTGCCGCCCAGCCGCGGTTACTGAAATACTGGATATTAAATGATACAGCAAGATTCTTAAACAGGACTAATAGTTTCTAAACTTTTTAGATTTCAGAGTATGGTGTTTTGTCATTACCAACAAGACACCACTTTTAGTCCTAACGACTACAGCTACTTAATTATGAGCACCAATGTAGTCTTGAATTGCTTTGACCTCTAGCGAAGTTGCTTGTAAAGAACGAATAGCAGCAGCGGTGGCTTTCGCACCGGCAATAGTTGTAATAATTGGAATTTTATAACCCAACGCAGTACGACGGATGAGACGCGCATCAGTTTGGGCTTCTTCACCAGAGGGAGTATTGATAATCAGTTGAATTTGTTGGTTTTTAATGGCGTCCAAAACATTGGGGCGTCCTTCGTGAAGTTTGAGAATTAACTCAACGTCTAAACCGTGCTCTTTGAGAACGCGCCGCGTACCGTCAGTGGCGACAACTTTAAAGCCCAAGTCGATAAAGTCTTTAACAACTGGAACAACGAGTGTTTTGTCGCGATCGCTCATCGAGACAAACACCGTACCCTGACGCGGTAGTATTTCTCCAGCACCCAATTCGGCTTTGGCGAATGCTTTGCCAAAATCGCTATCAACGCCCATCACTTCACCCGTCGAGCGCATTTCTGGTCCTAAAATTGTGTCTGTACCAGGAAACTTGTTAAATGGCAGTACAGCTTCTTTGACCGCGATGTGATTTGGTATAGGTTCTTGGGTGAAGTTGAGCGATTCTAGTGTTTCCCCCGACATAATCAACGATGCCATTTTGGCAAGCGGAATACCGGTTGTTTTGGACACAAAAGGTACTGTGCGCGAAGCGCGGGGATTTGCTTCTAAAATGTAAACTTGAGGATTGTAGCTGTGCGCGCCAACAACGGCAAATTGAATATTCATCAATCCAACTACTTGGAGTCGCTGCGCGAGTTGTACAGTCCAAGTGCGAATTTTATTTAATACAGAAGACGGAAGCGAAATCGCGGGTAAAGAACATGCTGAATCGCCAGAGTGAATTCCTGCTTGTTCGATGTGTTCCATAATTCCGCCAATGACGACTTTACCAGTGCTGTCGGCGATCGCATCGACATCGACTTCAATGGCATTTTCCAGAAACTTATCGATTAATATTGGGTGTTCTGGTTCTACCTGTACTGCAAATGTCATGTAGCGTTCGAGCTCCGTATCCGAGTAGACAATTTCCATCGCCCGTCCGCCGAGAACATAACTCGGACGCACGACAACCGGATACCCAATGCGACTTGCGATCGCGAGTGCATCTTGATAACTGCGTGCAATTCCGTTTGGCGGTTGCGCAATATCTAACTCGTGTAATATCTTCTCAAATCGCTCGCGGTCTTCGGCAATATCGATCGAATCGGGAGAAGTTCCCCAAATTCGAGTTGGCAGCAATTCTTTAACTTCAGGGCGGTTGAGATACTCTTGTAGAGGTACTGCTAATTTGAGTGGTGTTTGTCCGCCAAACTGAATGATGACTCCTACTGGCTTTTCGGTCTCTATGATGTTTAAGACGTCTTCTTTGGTCAGCGGTTCAAAGTAAAGGCGATCGCTTGTATCATAATCTGTCGAAACAGTTTCAGGGTTTGAGTTGACCATAATTGTTTCGTACCCTGCGGCTTTCAGTGCATAACTGGCATGACAACAGCAATAATCAAACTCAATACCTTGTCCGATGCGGTTAGGACCACCACCTAAAATCATCACTTTTTGTTTATCCGATGGTTGTACTTCGGATTCTTCTTCGTAGGTGGAGTAGTGATAAGGAGTATACGCCTCGAATTCAGCGGCGCAGGTATCTACTGTTTTGTAAACAGGAATAACACCGAGTTGTTGGCGATAGGTACGTACCTCATCTTCAGTTGTTTTTGTGGCAAACGCGATTTGGCGATCGCTAAATCCCTGACGCTTTACTGCATAAAGTTGCTCTTTTGTCAACTTATGCAGTGGCGTCCGCTTGAGGAATTTCTCTGTTTCGAGCAATTGTTGCATTTTATCCAAGAACCAAGGGTCGATACCCGTCAGTTCGTAAATCTCCTCAATACCTAGTCCTAGCTGCATTGCGTGACGTACCGCAAAGATTCTTTCTGGGTTGGGCGTGCGTAATTGCGCGCGAATTTGTTCGCCACTCGGCAGTTTTTCAGCGCGATCGCATCCCCAGCCAGCGCGTCCGGTTTCGAGCGAGCGCAAAGCTTTTTGGAACGATTCTTGAAACGTCCGTCCAATTGCCATTGCTTCGCCGACAGACTTCATTTGTGTTGTCAATACAGGTTCCGAACCAGGAAATTTTTCAAACGCAAATCGCGGAATTTTCGTGACGACATAATCAATCGTTGGTTCGAATGACGCGGGGGTTTTCTTAGTGATGTCGTTTTTGATTTCATCCAACGTATAGCCGACGGCTAGTTTGGCGGCGAATTTAGCGATCGGGAAACCTGTGGCTTTAGACGCCAAAGCTGAACTGCGCGAGACGCGAGGATTCATTTCAATCACGATTGCTTCGCCATCAACCGGATTCACCGCAAATTGAATATTCGAACCACCTGTCTCTACACCAATTTCGCGAATAATCCGAATCGAAGCATCGCGCAGGCGCTGATATTCTTTATCGGTCAAAGTTTGTGCGGGTGCAACTGTAATCGAATCTCCAGTGTGAATCCCCATCGGATCGAGGTTTTCAATCGAGCAGATAATCACGACATTATCCGCCAAGTCACGCATCACTTCGAGTTCGTACTCTTTCCAACCGAGGAGTGACTGCTCAATTAAAATTTGGGAAACTGGACTCGCGTCAATTCCCGCTTGCGCCATTGTTTCAAATTCTTCTTGATTATAGGCAATTCCGCCACCAGTTCCACCCAGTGTAAAAGCTGGACGAATGATCAGCGGATAGGTACCAATTTGTTTGGCGATCGCTCTTGCTTCATCGACTGTGGAAGCGATACCAGAGGGACACACGCCCACTCCGATTTTCTCCATCGCTTGTTTAAAAAGTTGGCGGTCTTCTGCTTTTTCGATTGCGGATAACTTCGCACCAATCAATTCGACGCCGTATTTTTCTAAAACTCCATTTTTCGACAAAGCTACAGCAATATTAAGTGCAGTTTGTCCGCCCATTGTGGGTAGCAAAGCTTCAGGGCGTTCTTTCTCGATAATTTTCTCGACTATTTCCGGTGTTAGCGGCTCAATATATGTTCTATCCGCTGTTTCCGGATCGGTCATAATCGTTGCTGGATTTGAGTTCACCAGCACCACCTGATATCCTTCTTCGCGGAGAGCTTTACAGGCTTGCGTACCGGAGTAATCAAACTCGCAAGCTTGTCCAATCACAATTGGACCGGAACCAAGCAATAGAATTTTATGGATATCGTCACGGCGGGGCATAGTCTTTCTACCTAGAGAAGGAAATTTTGAATCCTGATTATTTTAAGCGGCAATGCCCCTATTAATTGTGGTTTATTTAGCAAGTTTTCCAAGATTTGATGACTTAAGGAAGAAAGCAGGGGAGCAGAGGGGCTTCAGGTGTAGGGGAGAAAAGTTACTATTGGCGGAGGACTAGTGACTAGTTGTTAGCCACTCTTGTCACTCACTAACCACTAGCCACTAACCACTAGTTACTATTCCCGTTACCCATAAAGCCCAAGGTGAGACTGTCATGAGCCAGGAAGTGCGCTAAGTGATAGGCTCTTTCTTCAGTTTCCAGTAAAATCTTTTCGTAAAGGTAGCGCGTGGCGCGATCGCCTAGACTTTCGGCTTGGGCTGCTTGACGGCGAATCAAAGCAATAATGGCTTGTTCCGCAGCTAAGTCGTGTTCGACCATTTGACGACACGAGAACACCCCATCCGGTTCTTGTTCAAAGCAGCAGAGTTCCGCCAACTTGCTAAATGTTGCAGCAGGGACACCGCCAATACCATCGAGACGTTCGCCAATGTCATGAACGTGTTCTTGAACTTCGTCGTAGCTTTCGTTGAAAAATTGATGTAGCTGGTAGAATTCTGCGCCTTCAACAACAAAATGGTGTTTTTGATATTGAATGTACAAAGCCTGGAAGCTAGCTAAGGCGGCGTTCAAGCCCTCGCAAATTGGCTCTGTTACTGAGCGATCTAGCAGGACGGGGTTATCGTAAACCTGCCCAAAGTTACGTAATACAGTTTGAGCTTCAGCCATATTTCTCCTCTCTTTTTGAGCATTGTATTTTGGAAACACGTCCGCTCAATGTAGCATCCTGTACCATTCTAGTGCCTCGCAACCGCTGCGATCGTTGCGATCGCTTTACTTTAGCGTTTACAAAGTCTTCACATCCCGCCTGATTTGCTTTTTTTTCGCAAATATTTTGAGAATTATTCGCAGTTAATGTATTCTAGATTTAAAGTTAAATTTTTCCTGCGTTCGATCGCAATCGGTTGGGTTCACTTAACGGAGATATATGGAGGAAATTGTCTTGGCGTCGGGGGTTGGTCTGAATGTCGACGAGATGGTGGAGGTGAACTGCGTAAATAGATGGCAAATCTACCAAAGGTTACAAGAGCTCGAAATTCCTTGTTGGTGTGCCACTAATCAACCACTACGAGTTCGCGTTGTTGATGTTACTACCGCCATTCAACTTTGGAGTGTATCAAAACAATTCAAGATGTCCCGTCGCGATTTGCTCTGTTGGTTAGAACGCTGTTGGGAACAAGATTTTTAAGACACTTTCAATAAAAAGGTAACTTGACATGGGTAAATTCAAAAGTAAAAAAGTATCAGATTTTACGTTGGAAGGACGGTTTTTAAATTTCATTTTAGAAGATGGTTACAAGCTTAAATACTTGCGTATCGCAAGTGCAGAAGGAGAATACTGGATTAAACCCTGCAAAGAGCTGCGGAAACAAGAGTTGCAATTAGTACCTGGTGATTGGGTGCAAGTACTAGGCGAGCGCAAGCTTGATTTAAAAACTGGCAAACTCAAACTCAAAGCCGCACAAGTTACGCGCACGACACCTCACGCGTCAGAAACTGCGGCTTCTCCAAAAGTAGCACCAAGCAAAAAGAAAGCAAGTATCTTAGTTTGTCAAAAGTCCAGCTGTATGAAGCGGGGCGGGACAGCAGTTTGTCAAGCATTACAAGCAACTTTAAGCGATCGCGGTTTAGAAAACGAAGTTGCTATTAAAGGTACAGGTTGCCTCAAACAGTGCAAAGCAGGTCCCAATATAGTTATGCCCGATAAAACCCGTTATAGTCGCATTCAAGCCGCAGAAATTCCCCAAGTTATTGACAAACACTTTGCAGCTGCGTGTAATGCGTCAAAAGCAGATTCAGAGGTAATCTCAGCGAATGTAACAGAAGTTTTAGTATCTGCTAGTTGAGAATATATCGCGAGTAATTGAGAACAGAATAATTCAAATTAATTTTCAGCCTAATTAAATCTTGAATTTTGTGTGGGTGACGCGATCGCTGGTCATCTGTAATGTTGTGCTTCATCAGGCTGAAATTTTCGGGTTGCGCTACGTGCGATCGCCTAACGCAATGTGAATAGCCAAATATCAAATTGGTTGCTTCTGGGCGAACAAATGCAGAAATTGGCAAGAAAATTTAGATTCCTCAGAATTCAGGAAAGCAAGCTTTGAAGCAAATATTTCGTAAGCTTGAAGTTTCGTCGCGCGCGCAGTTGTTTGCAACAAGATCGTGACGTGTTAAGCGTAGAATCTCAATACTTATTTAACAATTGAAGATCAAACCTGCGGGTGCGATAGTCTATGTCGATGAAGCAGGCATCGATAATCGGGACGACTACCCATTTGGATGCGGCAGCGCTGCGATGAGTTTGAGAACTTTGGTGATTGTGTCGATGCTGCCTTCAAGTATTGTCCTAATCTACTTGCGTAGAGCTATACTATCGAAACCGTACGCCTGTGGATGAGGATTCTGTAGAGTTTTCCTTTCCCAAGTGAGGAAAGAAACGATGTTTTTAAACGGTGTCTTGATCATCAAACGTCCCCTGTAGGCTTTGCTACCATTGCACCATGATTTTTTATTTTTTGAATTCATAGTGTTATGGTTCGAGCCGATCGTCCTGTTGTTGAACGTTTTAGCCGCGTTGATCGCCGCCTGTTGAAGCAATTTTGGGCGATCGCCAAGCTGTACTGGTTTTCGGAAGAACGGTGGAAAGCGCGGGGAATACTAGCCCTGCTGCTCGTTTTGCTGATCTCCTTCACCGTGATGAATGCGGTACTCAATTTCGTTGGGCGCGATTTTTTCACAGCTTTGTCTGAACGCAACGTGCCAGAGTTTTACCGGATGGTCTTAATTTACTTTGGCGTGTTTGTAGTTGCGATTCCAGTTAGCGTTTTTTATGTGTATGTGCGCGATAAGCTCGGTTTGTACTGGCGACAGTGGTTGACAACATACTTCCTCGATCGCTACTTCCACAACCGAGCTTACTACGATATCAACGCCATCAGTGCGATCGACAACCCAGATCAGCGGATTTCCGAAGATATTCGCGCCTTCACGGTGAGTAGTCTGCGCTTTCTGACGACGATCGTCTTTTCCGCTAGCCAGCTTATTGCCTTTTCTGGCATCCTCTGGTCAATTTCTATTCCTCTGGTGCTGGTGCTGGTAGGCTATGCAGCAGTGGGAACCATTGGGACGGTCTGGTTTGGGAAGCGGTTGATTGGGTTGAACTATAACCAATTGCGGCGGGAAGCCGACTTCCGGTATGGACTGGTTCGCGTCCGAGATAATGCCGAATCGATCGCTTTTTACCGAGGGGAAGAACAGGAATCCAATCAAGTGAAACGTCGCTTTTCTGAAGCTATTCGCAACTTTAATTTCTTGATTGGCTGGCAGCGAAACCTGAATTTCTTCACCACGGGCTACGATTACCTGATTATCGTTCTGCCGTTTCTGGTGATGGCTCCTCTGTACTTCGCCGAACAGGTGGAGTTTGGAGTGGTAACGCAGGCGAACAGTGCCTTCAGTCAGGTATTGAGTGCCGTATCGGTGATTGTGGTGCAGTTTGAATCCCTGAGTGCCTTTGCGGCAGGCATCCGCCGACTGGCTGCTTTCTATGAAACCCTGGACACCCTGGCGGACGAGCAACCTCAGCGCGATTCCGTCACCGATACTGCTCTTTCCACGATAAATACCGAAACCGATTCT
This sequence comes from Chroococcidiopsis sp. TS-821, assembly GCF_002939305.1. Lineage (NCBI taxonomy): Bacteria > Bacillati > Cyanobacteriota > Cyanophyceae > Chroococcidiopsidales > Chroococcidiopsidaceae > Chroococcidiopsis > Chroococcidiopsis sp. TS-821. Next base: position 191,712 of record NZ_MVDI01000003.1, read on the forward strand.
CGCCTGGCGATCGAAAACCTGACCCTGCTGACTCCCAACCGCCAGCGCACCCTGGTACAAAACCTGTCCATGTCGTTGCAGCCCAGAGAAGGATTGCTGATTGTTGGTCAGAGCGGCGTGGGGAAAAGCTCTTTGCTACGGGCGATCGCTGGACTCTGGAAAGCGGGAACGGGCAAGATTGTTTGTCCGGAATCGAGCGAAATGCTATTTTTGCCTCAGCGTCCGTATATGATCCTGGGATCGTTACGGGAACAGTTGCTTTATCCTAATACAGATGTTCAGTTTGACAATGATAAACTGATGCAGGTGCTGGAGCAGGTGAATTTAGCTGATCTGCCCGATCGCGTGTCTGGTTTTGATATAGAACTGGACTGGAGTAACCTCCTGTCTTTGGGAGAACAACAGCGGTTGGCGATCGCCCGAATGTTGCTCACCCGTCCCCGCTATGCCATCCTGGATGAGGCAACGAGTGCGTTAGATCTGAAAAACGAATCACTGATTTATCAGAAAATTAGAGAAACGGCTGCCATCTATATTAGCGTTGGTCATCGTGCTAGCCTATTGCGCTACCACGAGCATGTCCTTAAGCTAGAGAGTGAAAACCAATGGCAACTTCTCCCCACCGATCAGTTTGTGGAGGGGATGAAAGCGGATGTGGAGTCCGATATAAGCCTGACAGTAGGATAACTCAGGTTTTCCTTCCCAAAGTACGAGCAGACTTGTGTACGTTAGCCTTGGCAACAGAGGTGCTGAACTGTACCTTTGACAAACTACGAGAGGGGCGATTAAAGGTCAATGAAATATTCGCCTCAGTAACTCTTCCCTATCGTTAACTGCACCAATGCTTCTTTCTGCCTGCACCCGAAACAGTGGATCGTAAAGCTGCGATCGCCAGCGACAGTAGAACTTGGTAGCGATCGCGTTCGGAATCTATCACATTGTTTCCACATCGATTTGACCGCGATCGGGCTTATGGGTGGCATATTCAGATATAACTTTTCGCACATGACGATATTTTGCTAGTTTATTCATCGCACAATCCTTGCTTGTTGCTCATCAAAAACAGCAAATTGATTTGCACTCGCTTACCAACCGACAACAAGTATCCACATCATTGCAGTTAAAGCGATCGCACCTAAATGTTGCGGTAATAGAAGACGTAACGGCTGACGAGTAATTTTATGCGTCAAGAATATTGTTAACAGTACAGAAAAAATTAACGTGACTCCTTGTAAAAAAGCTGTGACAGCAGGATGTGCGACGACAATTGGCATTCCTTGACCGCTATAGCCAAAAGTCGCTAACGTTACTGGAACAATCCTCCCAGCCTCTCCCAAACCTAAACGCAAGTAGTGTGCTAAATTTCCACCTAAGACAAGGGGTAAATAACCATAGGCTATTTCTAGAAACGGTTTAGGCTTAGGGATAATTTTGGATTTTGCTTGTTTGACGAAATTGCTGAATAAATAGAATAGCTGCATCAAACCGTATACAAACAGCGCAACACTTGCAGGAATCACTAAGGCAATTAACGACACTCCTAAATGAGGTAAGAACTGCGTTAGATTGAGATCCCATCCCAAAGTAGCTTGCAACTCTGGTAGACGATGTAGAAATACTCCGCCAAAGAGTAAAAACAACAACGCCACTTCATAAGAACGAGGTACGTGCGTTGTCCACAACTCAATTCCAGGGGGACGCAAGTTAACCTCAACCGAACGATGCGGACAAGCTTTCAAACACGTCATGCACAATACACAATCGCGATTATCTTCAAGCTGTGCGGGGTGCGAGTACAAAGGACAGCCATTCGTTTCCATTCCTTCACCCTTTTGCGGACCACCTTTATAACATTGATAAGTGGTACATTCTGCCGAACAAGTCCCCTGTTGCGCCCGCAACTCAATCATCGATAATTTCGCGAATAGCCCATTCATACCTCCAATGGGACAAAGGTAACGACACCAAAATCGGCGCTCAAAAATCGCCGAGAAAATCATCGCCCCTGCGGTAATCAATAGCAACAAGCAGCTAGATAAATAAGCAGTATCTTCTAAATGCCAAAGTTCTTCCCACAAGAAAATTAAAGTAAATAGCCCAAATAAAAACCATCCACCCCATTTTTCAGCTTGATGACGGGGCCAAGACTTTAATTGTCGCGGAAATAGCCATAGCGAAAGCTTTTGAGTTAGTTCGCCGTAAATCATAAACGGACAAAATGCACACCAAATTCGTCCGAGAAACGGAAATCCGAGTAAAATTAAAGGCCACCACCACGCCCAAAACATATTTAAGGCAAAGTTTTCGCTACGATGTTGCGGACCTACAAATAAGACAACAACAACAACCGCAAAAAACCACAAAGTGAAGCCATAATTAATTCGGTCTGGATACCAAGGACTGCGCAAAAATCGCCGCAATCCAGGATACATATTGAGTAGATTGACGCGGAATTGTTTTTTCTTCGTCTGGGCTGACCAAAAGATTTCTTCAGTCAGTTCTAATCCCCCTGCTGATTGAACAATAGCTCTTTCTACAAGGCTTTGCAGTTCTCGCAAATTACCAGGAAAGTCATACGATTGCAAACGACGCAATGCTTCTGGAGTAATTTTGGGTTTAGGAATACCTTGGCTGCGACAGTAAAGACTAATGTAGTACTCCGCTTGGGCTTTAATATCAGCTTTACGCACGCGTAGTGGGGGAACTTTGATAATTTGACCAGTGCAGCGCTCAATTGTAGACTGAGTTCTTTCAGAAATCATCAAAATACGGGCGCGAGAAATGCGAGGCGCAGGAGTTGATTCTCCTGGACGACTTACTGGAGTGTATGTACCTGTTTTCAGTAGCTGTACTAATGAAGGAATTAACTCTGTAGGGAGGTCTTGAAGATTATTGAGAACAAGCGTGCCATCTCCCAACCATTCGAGTAATCCGACTTTACCACTCGCGCGACCAAATAAATCTGCACCGCTTGATTGGAGAATACTACAGTTAAGTTTAATAATTGGTTGTTTGCGCTGTGGAGAACCAAAGTGAATCAAAGCCGCAATGTTATCTTTCTCTAATCCTGGTTCGCCAAAAATCAACACCGAATTGCGGTCTAAACTAGCTTCGCGAATGGCAGCACGCAACCGTACTGCATAACGACTTGTCCCTACAATCCCGCGTTGGGCTTTAGTTACTAAATAGGGGCGCAGTGCTTGGGAACGTTCTTGTTCGTAAGAAAGTGCTGAGGTAAGTTGTGCGACTTCTTGGACGAGTTGACGCGAGAATACCTGTGCGATTTCAGGGTGTTGCGCCACAATTTGTTTGAACTGTGCTGCTGGAATCACCCAAAATTGACTTTCGGTTATTGTTTTAATCGTTCGCTGTGCAGGTTGATCTAACAAGAGTTCCTGGAGATGAACAACGGTTCCAGGAAGAAAGCTACACGCAGCAGCTGCTATGCTATTTTGATGAGTTCGATAGCTTTCTAGTTTACCCTGTTTAAGAATATAAAGCGCTTCTGGAGGCGTGTCTTCTGTGACGAGAAGATAATTTTCAGGTAAGGAGATTTCTTCTAGAACTTGCGCGATCGCGTCCAATACTTCACCCGAAAGAACCCCTAAAGCCGTGCGTTCTTGTAGCCATATTACAGTGTCTGGAGATGTCATGGGTGCTTCTCCGATAATGCGGCTGATTCATGTATTATCAGCTAAACAAGAGCGATCGCGCCGCCGAACGTTGCATTATATAAATACCAGCTCAACTTCTTCCCAACAATCTCTCTCGATCTCTTTACTTTGCGTTCTCTGCGCCTCTGTGGTTTTTTCAAATCGAAGTAGTCCACCAAACACTCACGCATTTCAAATTTACATCAAGCTCAACAAGAAACTACCAGCGTCGTTGTGTTATCGAGCAAAATAGTTTACAGTTACACGAACAATATGAAACAGCATATGAGCAATCATTGCCGCTTCTAAACCTAGATACCAGTAGAGATAGCCTGCTATTAAACCAAAAACTGAATTACCGATAATTACATAAGCAACCACTAAAGTTGTTACTGGTGTTCCTAGTGCAAAGACAAGCGGTAAATGACCCAAGCCGAAGAGAAAAGCGGAAAGTGCGATCGCTGCTACAAAGCAGTATACAGAAGGTTCACCCTGCCCTTTTGCAAAAATGTACCAACCGATCCATACAAAAAGCGTCATCACTCCCCATCTCAGCAACAACTCTTCAGTAATACCGCCATACAGAATGCGAGTTAAAAATGAGGTATTGTTTGAGAACGCTTCACCTTTGAGTACAAAATCCAAGGGTAACAAGGGCTTGGTAAAGAACTCGATAGTAATCAGTGCGATACTCCCTACTAAACCGCCAATAATCCCTGGAATCACTTGAGGCTGAATAGCCCTGGCGATCGAGGTTCCATAGGCTACTGCCTCAGCTAAAGGTGCTGATAATCCAACTTTATGAGCTAGAGTAACACCAATTAACACGGCAATGGATAAAAGAATGGTTGGCTGAATCAAGGAAAGTAATTTGATACTCCAAAGAGGTAATTGCAGTTCTTCATCTTCAGGAATGGGTAAGTTCATCCCCAAAATAGAAATAACACCTGTCATACCTGTTAGCCATAAAATTGCAAACAGCTTCATTGAAATTGTATTTTTTCCAAATGAGAGTTCAATTCTTACGTCGAAAGCCAGTGCATTAATTTTATAGTCATGACGACAGCAGATTTGCCAAATCTTTGGGTTCCTTTAGTCCTCTTAAGTTTAATTGTCGGTGCTGCAATCTTCTTTAGCCGAGTCAAGTAAACAGAACCACCACAGTCGTATAATCAAGATGACTGTGGCAGTCAAAAATTACGATCGCACCTTAGCCGCTACCTCAGCCACACGACGCCCCAACGCTTTGCAAATTTCCAAGTCTTCTGATGTCGGTTGCAACTCCCCTTGTCCGCCTGCTATTGTTGTAGCCCCATAAGGTGTACCGCCACGCGCTTGTGTATGAATCATTCCTGGTACAGAATAAGGTATACCTACAATGAGCATACCTAAGTGCAACAACGGAACCATCATTGTGAGTAGCGTTGTCTCTTGTCCGCCGTGAGTCGAAGCTGTGGAGGTGAATACAGCTGCGGGTTTACCTTCCATTTCACCCTTAAGCCATAGCTGTGCGGTTGAATCGATGAGCTGCTTCATTTGCGCGCACATATTACCGTAGCGAGTCGGAGAACCCAATATCACAGCGTCAGCTTCGCGCAAATCATCTACAGTGCAAACAGGTATATCTTTTTGCTGTTCGCGCACCTGGCTAGCAAACTCGTTTTGATCGATAATTTTGTCAACTTCTGGAAACTCTTGCACGCGGCGTAGCATCACTTCGGCTTGCGGAATTGAACTAGCACCTTCTGCGACAGCTTTTGCCATTTGTAGCGTGTGTCCGTACATCGAGTAATAGACAATCACAATTTTCATTTTTACCTCTTAAAATTCTGCGAACGCCTGGCGACTCTTGTCGCGGCTCAAAAATCCTTTCCACTTGCGTGGACTAACACAATAGCAAGGGTTATTAAAAACCTATCTTTGTAGGTTTCATCTGTGTAGCTGCGGTTTCAACCGAATCAGCTTTATTACGCCAAATCAAATAGCAAAATTTCTGCACCGCTATCTGTGCTGATTTTGAGTAACTCGGCTTCATTGATAGCCACACCATCACCGGCTTGTAAGGCGTGACCATTGAGATTAACTGTTCCTCTTGCTACTTGTAACCAACCATAACGATTGCGTTGCAATTGATAAGATAGGCGATCGCCTGCTTTTAATACCGAACTGTACAAATCGACATCTTGGTGAATCTTAACTGCTCCGTCGCGCGCATCACTTGCTGCAATTAATCGCAGTTGTGATTGTCTTTCGGCTAAGGGAAACATTCGCTGTTCGTAACTCGGTTCTAATCCTTGCTGATTCGGTAAAATCCAAATTTGCAGTAGATGAACTAAGTCAGTTTTTGAAGGATTAAATTCGCTATGAACAATCCCCGTTCCTGCACTCATCCGCTGTACTTCGCCTGGTGTAATGATGGCACCGTTACCTAAGCTATCTTTATGTTCAAGTGCGCCTTCGAGTACATAAGTGATAATTTCCATGTCACGATGACCGTGTGCGCCAAAACCTCTCCCTGGATGAACGCGGTCTTCATTGATGACCCGCAAAGCCCGAAATCCCATATGTTCAGGATCGTAGTAATTTGCAAAGGAAAATGTATGGTAGGTGTCTAGCCAACCATGATTCGCATGACCGCGATCGCTTCCGAGACGTAATCTAATCATCACTTCCTCCTTTGAATTAAATTAAATTGTTTAATATTAAATTAATTGCGTAAAAAAACAGCATCAACAATCATTCTTTTTTACCCAACCGCCGACATAGACGCCCCAGTTCTTCTTGTTCAGGCGGACTTAGCGCCGCCATTTCTGCAACTACAGCTGCAACATGGGTCGGAAAGATGCGACTAATTAACTGTTTTCCCGATTCGGTTAGGTTGACTCGAATACAACGGCGATCGTCAGGTTCGCGTTCGCGTTTAACCAACTCTCGCTTTTCCAAATTATCAATGACCAAGGTGATATTACCACCACTTTTCAGGAGTTTTGCGGCGAGGTCGCGTTGATACATCGAACCCAAGTGGTACAGCGCTTCTAAAACACCAAATTGTGTAATTGTTAAGTTTGTTTCTTCCAAATGACGATGAATGCGAGATGATACTGAATCTGCTGCACGTACCAACTTAATATACGCGTTTAATGCTCTTACCTCTTCTTCTGTACCATGATATCGCGTTCCCATGCCGATAATTCAATATCAAATAATTTAATATAAAATTATCCTATCCATCTTCTTTTTGTCAACTACTTTAACTACATCTGCTTGGCAAATAAATTCGCAGCTAGTCTTTTATCGACCTTCGTTAGTGTAATTTACGCTCTACGGTTTGGCTATTAGCTTGTTGTAGAAGTTCCGCAGTAATTTTTGCCCACTGCGAATTGCCTTGAGAGGCGTACAAGGTTTTGGCAGATTGTAAAACTGTTTGTGCGTTTTGATATTGCCCCAAGTGCATATAAACTAGCCCTGCGGCATAATACGCGTTAGCATAGTTTCGGTTTGCTAAGGCAGATTGGCGAAAAGCTTCTAGCGCGGATTGAAAATTGCCTTGCCCAAACAAAATAGCTCCTAAATTGTAGTGAGCTTCAGCATAGTTTGGTTTTAATTTGATTGCTTCGCGAAAGGCAGCGATCGCTTGCTCAATTTGATTTTGTTGAAGATAGACAACACCTAAATGATAAGTAATTTCCGGTAAGTTTGGGCTGTATTTAAGTGCTGTATTGTACGCGGCGATCGCGCCTTGCCAATCTTGCTGTTGCTCTTTTACTAAACCAAGGTTGTAATGCGCTAGTCCTAAATTTGGTTCGAGTTTTATTGCGTTTTGTAAAAATTCTTGCGCTTGTTGCGGGTTGTTTCCTTCTAGTAGTACTGCTCCTAGGTTAGCATAAGCTAAAGCAAACTTTGGTTCGGCTACAATGGCACGATAAAATGCATCGGCAGCAGGTTGAAGTTGTCCAATTTCGCGTAAAGCAAGTCCTAAATTGTAGTGTGCTGGTGCTAATTTGGGATCGAGTTGAGTTGCTGTTTCAAACGCGGCGATCGCCTCTTTGTGTTGATTTTGTTGTATCAGCTTTAGTCCTCGATTGACCCAATCCGCAGCAGTTTGGGAGTTTGCTGGTGCTAAATCAGGTATCGTTAAGCCTTCTTTAGCAAAAGTAATGACTGTGAAAGCTGATATTAACAATAGGACTATTTTTTTTGAAAAAAGTTCAATGAATCTAAATTCTGACATCTCTTTATAAAAATTCAAAATCTTGTATAAAAATTTGTTTTGCTTAACTATTATTAAGCAAAATCTTACAAGAGACTACGATTTTTGTTGCTCTGATTAAAGATAGGTAATAGTAAGATTAAATGACAGATAATTTCCTACAGCATCAATTATCGCTTCTCGAATTACTTTAAAGATGCAGTGCTTTCGCGAGCAAAGCTCAGGAGGATTTTATGAATGAAAAAGGAAAAATGGGCTTGCACAATGTTGCCATTGTCGGCCCATATTTAAGTGGCAAAACAACGTTGCTAGAAAGTTTGCTCTTCGTAACTGGGGCAATCTCCCGCAAGGGTAGTATACGCGACGGTAATACGGTAGGAGATAGCGCAGCCGAAGCTCGCGATCGCCACATGAGTGTCGAAGTAAATGCTGCTAGTACAGAGTATAACGGCGTCCGTTTTAACTTTATCGATTGTCCTGGCTCGGTAGAATTTGTGCAGGAAACTTACAATGCCCTGATGGGAGTTGATGCAGCGATCGTTGTTTGCGAACCAACAAGCGATAATTCCAACGAATCAAAGCAACGACTGCTCACGCTAGCGCCGATATTTAAATTTTTAGATGACTGGGAAATTCCTCACCTAGTCTTTGTCAATAAAATGGACAAAGGCAGCAGCAACTTTATGGAGATGTTGCACGCCTTAAAATCAATCTCTAGCCGTCCAATTGTTCCGCATCAATACCCGATCGCGCAAGGCGAACAAATTACCGGATTTATTGACTTGGTAAGCGAACAAGCTTATCAGTATCATACAGGCGCAGCTTGCGATCCCATTCCATTTCCCGAAGCATTTAAGGAACAAGAGCAAGCCGCACGTGCGGAAATGTTGGAAGAACTCGCCAACTTTGACGACCATTTGTTAGAAGAACTGCTAGAAGAAATTAATCCGCCACAAGAAGAAATCATTCAAGATCTGCGGCTAGAACTAGGAGCAGATTTAGTTGTTCCGGTATTTTTTGGAGTGGCTGAACAAGATTTTGGCGTGCGATCGCTCCTCAAAGCACTTCTTAGAGAAGCACCAACACCAGAAACAACCGCAGAACGTCGCGGCGTTGTTTTGCACGCAGATGCACCATTAGCGCAGGTTCTAAAAACTTACTATACGCCCCAAGGGGGTAAACTTTCACTAGTCCGAGTTTGGCAAGGTAAACTAACCGATGGAATTGTCTTGAATGGAGTGCGTACAGGTGGTATTTATCGCCTCATGGGACAACAAACAACTTCTCTTACTGAGGCATATGCAGGCGATATTGTAGCACTCTCGCGTTTAGAAGGAATCAACACAGGCGACACGCTGTCATCGAATAGCGAACTCGTTTCAGAATTGCCTAAGGCAGAACGTATAGACCCGGTTTATGCTTTAGCAATTACGCCAGAAAAACGCAACGATGAGGTCAAACTGAGTGGGGCGCTCAGTAAACTTTTAGAAGAAGATCCGGCACTTTATTGGGAGCAACACGGCGACACGCACGAAGTCATTCTGTGGGGTCAAGGTGAAATTCACTTGCAAGTTGCTTTAGACCGCTTGCGACGGAAATATAATTTACCGATGACAACACATTTGCCACAAGTACCCTACAAAGAAACTATTCGCAAACCAGTTTCCTCAGTACACGGGCGTTATAAGCACCAAAGTGGCGGTCACGGACAGTTTGGCGACGTATATTTAGAAATTAAACCCCTACCCCGCGGCGAAGGCTTTGACTTTAAGGAAACTATTGTTGGCGGAGTCGTACCCAAGCAGTACATTCCAGGCGTGGAAACAGGAGTTCGCGAATATCTCGCCCACGGACCTTTAGGTTTCCCGATTGTCGATATTGCAGTTACGCTGACAAACGGTTCATATCATAGTGTAGATAGTTCCGAGCAAGCGTTTAAGCAAGCAGCGCGGATTGCCATGCAAACAGGAATGCCGCAAGGGGAGCCTACGCTACTCGAACCGATTGTATCAATTGAAGTCACAACACCAAATGAATTTACTTCTAAGGTGCTGCAACTCATCAGCGGACGTCGAGGACAAATTTTAGGTTACGAAGGGAGAAGTGATTGGCAAGGGTGGGATAACGTCACTGCCTACTTACCACAAGCCGAGATGCACAACTTTATTGTTGAGTTGCGATCGCTGACTTTAGGCGTTGGTTCGTTTCACTGGCAATATCATCATCTTCAAGAGGTTCCCGAAAAGTTAGCTGAGCGAGTTTGCTCGACTACTAACGGTAACGGCAATGGTAATAATCATAAATAGCACAAATGGTGAGTTCAGCTAAAGATCGACACAAGAAATAAGCGATAGTTGGGAAGGCTCGTTAACCTTCCCTTTGTTTATAAATTTTTTACTTTTTTAATTACAAACTACAAACTACGACTTACGAATTATTACATATGAGCAACCATCCCCAAGCTTGGTATATTATTAAACGTCCCACTGGTCACTGCGAAGTTGTACCGAGCGATCGCACTGATGACAAACTGCAGGTATCCGCTAAAGACCGCTGGGGTCCTTTTTCGTCACAAGAGGAAGCCTTCGCACGGCGGGTAGGGTTAATTCGAGCTGGCAAGTGCCAGCCTATGTAAAGCAGTACAAATTGTCAAGTCTACTGTGGCGTGATGACGGCGCGATTACCGCGTTTTGCCGCAATTTCTTTTTGCAGGGCGTTTAAGGCGGCGGAGTATTGCGGATCGGCAGCCGTACCAATTTTTTCTCGGTCTTGAAGGAGTGATTCTTTTTGTTGCTCCGTAAGTTCGACAACGATATCAGGATTAATTCCTGCTTTATTAATATCGCGACCGTTGGGTGTAAAGTATTTAGCGATCGTGACAGCTAAACCTGACCCATCGCCTAGCCCGCGTACTGATTGAACTAAGCCTTTACCAAAGGTTCGCGTCCCTACGACTACAGCACGATTATTATCTTGTAAAGCCCCAGCTAGAATTTCACTTGCACTTGCGGAACCACCATCGACCAGAACGACGACAGGTTTATCTGTCAAAGCACGGTGGTTAGATTTTTCAATATCTCTTTTTCCTTGGCGATCGACTGTAGAAACAATCGTGCCATCTTGCAACCACATTTGTGCAATTTCTACGCTGGAAAATAGCAAGCCACCAGGATTAGAACGCAGATCCAAAATATATCCTTGAACCTGCTGTTTCTCTAAATCTCGAATCGCATTTCGCATTTCTGCGGCGGCATTTGCGCTAAATTGAGTCAAGCGAATATAGCCAATGTTGCCCATCGAAGACGGTTGCAAGCTGTAGCGGACAGGGTGCAGTTCAATTCGCGCTCGCGTGATTTGAAACTCCCGCTGCTGGTTGTCTCGCAGAATCGTTAATCGCACTTGGGTTCCTGGCTTACCCTTAATCATGGACACCGCTTGATTGATATCCATGCCTTCCGTACTTTGACCGTCGATTTGGAGAATAATATCCTTGGCAAGAATGCCTGCTCTTGCGGCTGGAGTATCTTCAATTGGAGCAATTACAGTCAATTTTTTGGTTTTCTCGTCCTGGGCAATTTGAATACCAATACCCGTAAGTTCCCCAGAAGTTTCAACTTGCATATTTCTGAACTCATCGGGGTCCATGAAGCGAGTGTAAGGGTCATCTAGCTTTTTGAGCATCTCGCGAATGGCTTTATAGGCATCTTCTTTGCTGTTGTAAGACCGGTTGAGAAACTCGCGGCGGACAGCTTGCCAATTAGCTTGGTTAAAGGTGCCATCTACATACTGACGGTCTATGATCTGCCAGACTTCATCTACTAATTCTTTAGGACTTTCTTGAAAAAAAGCCTGACCTCGCGAGTGAATCCCCGCACCTGCGATCGCAACTGTTGTCAGCATTGCTGCTGTTGCACCCAGAACAAGCCCACGTTTTGAAATGACCATAATGACTGCAAAAGTCGGAGGGAAAATGCAATTCAAGTATGCTCAATGTAACACACGATCGGAGTCAATAGGGTTCGGATACTAGGGGTCGGGAGAGGTGAAATTTAAAAATTTACGAAGGATAAATATTCTTAAATATTCCTTCATCATTCTTAACTTATTGCCTAAGTTTCCCAACCCCTGATCTTAAGCAAGTTTATGGGTCAACCCAACGCCCATCTGCTTTAATCAGATTAATCAACTCTTCCACGCCTTGCGCTTCAGGAACGCGCTTGATTTCTTCGCGACCTCGATATAGCGAAATGTAACCTGGTTGCTTACCGACATAGCCGTAATCTGCATCTGCCATTTCTCCGGGACCATTGACAATACAACCCATTACTGCGATATCTAAGCCAGTCAGGTGTTTCGTTGCTTCGCGCACTTTGTGTAATACCTCTTCTAAATTGAACAAGGTTCGACCGCAAGAGGGACAAGCGACATACTCCACCATCGTTTTGCGTAAGCCAAGAGCTTGCAAAATGCTGTAGCAGACGGGAATTTCTTTTTCTGGCGCTTCAGTGAGCGAGACGCGGATCGTATCGCCGATTCCTTCAGCTAAGAGTGTTCCAATTCCGGCAGTAGATTTAATGCGACCATACTCACCATCACCCGCTTCGGTGACACCGAGATGAAATGGGTAATCCATTCCTAATTCATCCATTCTTTGTGCCATCAAGCGATAGGCAGCAAGCATCACAGGAACGCGCGAAGCTTTTAGGGAAACGACCAAGTTCCGAAAATCTAATGATTCGCAGATGCGGATGAACTCTAAGGCAGATTCTACCATTCCTTCAGGTGTATCGCCGTAGGTAAACAACATTCTCTCAGCAAGCGAACCGTGGTTGACACCAATGCGCATCGCTTTACCTTGGTCGCGTAAGGAGATAACTAAGGGTTCTAAAGTTTCGCGAATCTTGTCACCGATTTCATCAAATTCGGCTTGCGTGTATTCGGTTCTATCTGCTTTTGGTTTTTCAAATACGTACAACCCAGGGTTGATTCGCACTTTGTCTACGTGCTTAGCAACTTCTAGGGCAATTTTCATTCCATTATGATGCACGTCTGCGACCAGTGGCACAGGCTGATAAGTTTGATGTAGTTTCTGTTTAATTTCTGCTAAGGCTTTAGCATGAGCCATGCTAGGTACAGTAACTCGGACAATCTCACAGCCAATCTCGTGCAAGCGCCGAATCGCTGCAACGGAGCCATCTACATCAAGCGTGTCTTCGTTAATCATTGATTGCACCACAACGGGATAGCCACCGCCAATTGTGACATTACCGACTTTCACCGGACGAGTTTTGCGACGATGAATTGTGGTGTCTGTTAGGAGCCCAGAGGTTGGGTTAATCGTAGTTGATGGAGTAGGCAAGGTTTGCATAACGCTGTCCGCTAGTTACTTGCGAAAATTTAAAATATTCCTCTCTGTTTTTCAGAGTGCCACACTTGTGTCAAATTTGGTGGAAACAGCGCTAGTTTAAACGATAAGATTGCACAATCGGCAGATATAGCAGGGATTAGAGTTGAGAGTCAAAAGCTAGCTTTGGTCATGGTTTTGAGCTTCTATCATTTCCTCAGTATATCTTCTACGTATCAGAGGAAAATATTGCAACAAAAATAGCCGACTTGCTATGGTGTCTTATCTGCGTTCCATAACTTGCCGGAGCAGTTTTATTTATCAAATTTTAACTAGTTAAATTGCGGTTGATGTTGCAATTTCGAACTAGTGGTAGTAAACCTGATTAATACTCGTTTCTGCGCATACCTGTACCGTTACGTCGGTTATTTTCTTCACGTGGTTTAGCTTTATTTACTCTGAGTTGACGTCCCATCCATTCAGCACCGTCTAACTCAGTGATTGCGGCATCTTCTTGGGCATCTTCTGTCATGTCAACAAAAGCAAAGCCGCGCATTCTACCTGTTTCTCGGTCGGTCGGTAAGACAATTCTTTTTACTGTGCCATATTCTGCAAATACTGCTCTCAAGTCGTCTTCTGTGGCGCGGTAGGAGAGGTTTCCAACGTAAATAGTCATATCGATCACGTAAGTCTGAACAGAAGCTAAAGTTCAGTAACTCAAGACGACCTGAACCAGGAGGCATGCCGAGAGTGCAGTGCGTCTTTTTTACCAGTGATAGAATTTTCAGCTTAGCGACCGATTCGGCAGCGTCTAAAACTCAACCAATGATAGGACTGAACTTACGCATACGGTTTTATCATATCCTATTCGCTCAGTCATTAAAGGTTACTTGCATTACAAAGACTATATGTTTTGTATTAGTTTAATTTCTCTAATTACATCAAATACCATATAGTGGCGCGGCAAGTTTTTTTGGTACTGTTATACGGATATGATTGATTAGGAAATATTATGCTTGTTGAGACTTAATGATCGGTCATGAGGCGATCGCCTCAGTAGTAGGAATTACTCAATTGAAATTGACTGGGGACCGCTGGTTTTACCATTTTGTGGCTGACTTGTTGGCGATACGTAAGTTGTGTAACCTAGCTGTTGGTCGAGCCAGCTTTTTACAGGATCTTCCCCTAGATTTAAGCGTAATAAACCAGAAAAGAAACCGCCTAAAAACGACCCTGGATGCTGAGTCAGTTGTTGGAAAATTGGCTTGAGTTCGTTTCCAAACATAACATAATATCCTTTACGTCTCCTTGATTGCCTTTTATTCTAGCGTTTACCGCTGCTGGCTATACTTGCAAGAGGTGACAAGTCTCCTAGAAATAGAAGGCTCATGCGTGCAGTTAAACAGGCTTTTGCTCAGAAAACAGACATTTATCAGAATCACACCCCGCAGGTCCTACTTCGGATAAATCTTTCGCGTCGTATTGCATGAGTGCTGATTGAAAATCATGAGTGCGACGTCGCGTTTTAACTTGTTGCATTAATTCGTCATATTGTTGTTTCGATATTGGTTCAAAAGGTAAACGCGGGAACGTTTGATGAGCGTCAAATCGTGCCAAAAGTGCGGCAGAGATGTAACCTTCATTATGGTTGATAGCCTCGTAGATGCGAGTTCCTAGGGCTTCAACTTCGTTTTCCCGCAGTTCAATTGTCGCAGAGGTATTGTGCGAGACGTAATGTTTTTGGACTTGCATATAAAAATCCATTTGAGAAGTCGCGCTAAATTGACTGATATCAATTTCGTCCGCACCTGGTAAATCAGCCCAAGAGACAGCGACAGGAATTTCGACTAACCACTCGGTACAGCGCGGATCGAAGGGATCGTTGAGGAGATTGCCATTTTCGTCTTTATCTGATTGTGATGGAACAACGTTGTAGCCGTAGTCAATACAAGCGAGGGCTACAGGATCGTTTTTGCGGAACGTAATCCGACGAATAAAGCGTTGCGCTTTAGGGGGGTGCCAACCTGGAGAAGCACCTGTGAGTAAGGATTTTGTACCTGATGGTTGGACTGTCGTACAACGGTTTGGGCATTTAATGTTGTGGCGATCGCAATATTCCCAAATCACCTGATGAACAATGTCTTTCCACCGACTCAGGTATTCTTGCTCTTTTTGTTTGTATTCTAAGCCTTGCGGTGTTGCTGGTCTTCCTGCTGTCCACCACCGCAGCCACTCGACACCAAAAGCACGAACAAAAAAGTCAAATAACCCTGTAAAAGATACACCAACGATCGGGTCTAATTCGCGCGATTCTTGATAGCGTGGTTCAATAAATTTGTGATTTAATAACGTAGCAACTGAAAGCGCACCTGCGGTAAAGGCTTCTTGTTGTTCTCGCTCGTTATTTGGATCTATTTGATTAAGATGGATCTCGGACAAATTACAATGGAAGTTAGCGCCAATAATTTCTCCACAATTGTGCGCCACCAACCCATTAGCATCAAATCTTGCTGCAGAAGGCACTGTACAATCATATACAGCTTCTTCTCCATCTGGCTCAATACTTAATACTGTAACAGCAAAACGTTCGCAATTAAATTTACGCTTGTCACCTGATAAGAATTGTTCTAAACGCGCAGCTTTTGTCGGTTCTTGAAATCCAATCAGCTCTTGAAATACACAAATGTTATCGTTTGCAATAACTAATTCATGCTGAGGAGGACTGGATGGCGAGGTTTCCTCACCATGTTGAAGTCCGTCTTTACAAAAATATTCTGCAAGTGGTCGCTGGGAATCTAACGTCAGTCTTGCACCTACAGTGCGTCGATTTTGGTAAATGCAAGATGCAATTCCTAGTCGAAGTAGCATTCGTTGCACAGCTTCTAATAATTGCAAATTGCTTTGAGCTAAACGGACACTCACACCTTGAAATTGGCTTTCCTGAATGCTACCATCTGCGTCAAATAATCCTCGTAAAAAGCCACGATAAAACTCAAAACTAGCTTGTTCGATTGTAGGAGTAATTGTTTTATCTGAAGTAATATGACGATCGCCAGCAAGCTTTGCTAGTTCAGTAGAATTTATCTCAAAATCTTTGTTTTGATAGTGTATTTCTGTTAACTCTGTACTACAGAGCACAGCGTTTTTGACTACATCAAGAGCATAATTGCGCGTAGTTTCTTGGGCATCGTCCCAGGCTCTTAAGCTAGTTTGATGGCAATAGTTTTTGGGATTGACTTTGAAACAACCGTCGCTGATTAAGTTACCAATCAACCAACCTTCTTCTTGTGTTCCTGTACCTTCCCAAGGTGTTAATCCGCGATGATTGTGAATGAGGATGCGATCGCCTGACTTTAGTTCACGCGCAGCCACCCACTCTGTATACTGATTCTTTTGCGTTTGAGCAGTAACTTTTAATAGTTGATGGTTTTCTGTCAGGCGCAGACTGTAACCTTCTTGCGTTTGCACCTTAACGACTGGTTTAACTCCCGTAAAGAAAAAGCCTTGAGGTGTTGTACTAAACAATTCACCATTAACGTAGGTGCTGTGTTGTACGCCAATTAGGTCTTTGACTTGTTTTGGACCTTCGCCCGTATGAATCCACGTCTCTGCTGTAACGCAAGGATTGAGACCGTATCTTGAGAGTCGATGTTCAATTTCTTCAGGTGAAAATTCGCTATAGCGATCGCATAACCATTGTTGTGCTTGTTCTTTACCTTGAGTATAAGCTTGCAGAAATTCACTTTTGAGTTCAGGAGTAGTTAAGATATCTGCGTTTGCACGGGCGATCGCTTCGGGTGCGTATTGAATTGCACCTTCGCCTGAGTAATACTGGTTGCGTACTGCGGTAATACATTCATCTAATGTTGGTTGACGATGAAACACGCGCGTATGATTTGCCATCCGCAGTGCATCGCGTTCAGGATCGATTCGCCAGTTACCATTTTCATCTTGTTGCCACAAATTGCTTTTAGCATTGGCAAATAACTCATCGTTGCTGTCACCTTGACGCATTCCCGCACTTCGTCTAACATTTCCGGCAACGACGACAACAGCAGCTTCATCGATTAATAAACAGCATTCGACTGAGTTGAGTTGCCTTCCAACTGCTTTATTGAGAATTGCTGCACAACGCTGATACAGTTCGGGTAGCTTGATCGGGTTAGCCACACCACCAAAGCCTTTGAGAAGTTCACCAGCTGGGCGTACATTACGAAGATCGATGCGGACATTGACTTCTCCTGCAAATTGTTCGTTGCTGGATAATTCGAGAAGCGTTTGATACGATTTCACCCAACCTTGACGACTATCGCCAACATGCATTGTAATATTGTTACCAACAATCTGAATTTCAGTATTTTCTCGGCGTTCGATTGCTGGTGTTATCCCAATTTCTCCGGTAATTGATACGTTTAAGCGATTGCGTATCGGTGGTAGTTGATTGATATACTGCGGTTCGAGAACAGCACCAGTACCACACCCCATCATTGCCAAATCCATCATCAAGCCAAACGCCCGCCAGTCGGTAACGTTGGTACTCGTACAGTTATAGGCTCCAGAAAAATTTTCTGGCTTTTCGATCCATTCTGTGCCACCAACCCATAACCAACGCCCACTTGGCAGCGCTTTCATCTGCTGCTGCATTTTAGCTAGTACCGCTACTTCAGCATCAGTTAGTTTGCCTAATTTGACTAAACCTTTGAGCGTGCGATCGCAGACTTCTGCCCAGCTTTCCCGTTTACCATTCGGCTGGCGGCGGCTGTAGGTTCTGAAAAATACAGGATTAGCAGCAGGCGCAGTTTCAGGAAACTGACTAGTTTGGTTAGTACGCTCAAGCTCTCGAACCATAGATGAGGAAATTTACGTCGTGTTGGTTTGGGATAGATTAAGACTATACGTCATTTATATATAGTGGTAAAGACGTTGAAATTTTTGCGGATTTGCGCTAGCAGTAGTGGGTTATTCTACTTTGCGTATAGATGAGTACGCAACTCAAAGCCGTTATCCATCAAGCTACAATCGTTGATGCAAGCGCGTTTTTCTCAACATTTTTGTGGAGGCAGTTATGGTACGGTACGAGCCATGGCAATGTTTGCCCACATCTGCTGAACTGCCTGATTCTGACGATACTCCGGTGGACAATGAACTGCAAAATCTGATTCCCAATCTTTTAGCAGCCGTCTTGGCGTTGGTCTGGACCGATCGCAGCGATTGGTTCTTTGGTGTTGATATGGGAATTTATTATGCTCCAGGAGAACCACCGATTGTTCCTGATGGATTTTTGAGTTTAGGCGTCGATCGCTTTGTGGGAGAAGAAGGGCGATTAAGCTATGTTTTATGGGAAGAAGATAATAAAGTGCCAATTTTAGCGTTAGAAGTCGTCTCTAAAACTTACAGTGGCGAGTACGAACAGAAAAAAGATGATTATGCTCGTTTGGGTATTTTGTACTACGTCATTTATGCCCCAGGTAGAGGCAGACACCGTAAAAGAAAGGTATTGGAAGTATATCGCTTGGTTGATGAGCAGTACGTGCTACAAACGGATGAACCATGTTGGATGCCAGAAATTGGCTTAGGTATTGGACGTGAGGAAGGAACGTATCAAGGTTGGACGCGCGAATGGCTTTATTGGTACGATGAGGCAGGAAAGCGACTACCGACCCCAGAGGAAATAGCACAACAAGAAAGCGATCGCGCCACTTTAGCAGAACAACGCGCTGAACGTTTAGCCGCCAGACTACGAGATCTGGGCATAAATCCTGACGATCTTTAATTAACCCTAACGCGAAAGCGAATAAAGCCATAAGAATTCGGTGGGTTTCCTGGTGCTGTTGCGCGGGGAATTGTACCTAGATCGATAACGACAGCACCATTCACATTGTTCAGTACACGCCCGTTAACAGTGCTACCAACGCGGCAAGTTGATGGAAGTGTTTCTACAGAAGTATAAAATCGACCGCGATCGCCATCATTGACATTCGTTAAATTAGTGCTGGTCGCCCCTAAAGTCATCCTGATACCTTTGCCCGTCTCAAAACTATCCGCAATGAAAGTACTATTGGCAGGAATCAAATCGCAGATTCTTGAATTTAAAGCATCACCACCTGTAGACAAAAAGTAAATGGTATATTCGACTTCTTGTTGCGGTTGTACGCTACCTGTAATTGCACCTTGTAAATAACCTGCTTGCCAATTGGGATGATTATCCTGGGAATCGCTAGGATCGTCTACAACAGTTGTAATTGCCTGAGCATTGATTGCTGTAATCCGCTTAACTAGTAATAAGTTAGGATTATTTGAGATAGTAGTTGTCGTTGGATTAGTGTAATTAATACAGTCAAAATAAAGCGAATTTAAGCGATTTTGCGAAGCGCTAGTAGTTGTAGCCAAGGCACCGATTCTATATCTGAACGACGATATATTGGAGTATTCGGCAGTGACAATGTTTTGAGTCGCAATCAAACTAATTCCAGGGTGGTTTTGTGTGTTTGCAGCTGTAAATTGTACTAAAGGTGGAATAGAGCTAGCCGTTAGGTTGGTTGGATTTTCTAAGGTATATCGAGCCAAGTCACTCAATTGAATATATTCTCTAACGCTACTACCATCACCATCAATATCTACACCAGAAGCATGGAAGCTACTAATATTAACTGGTGTACTTGTGCCAGTGTTAACAAAAGTAATTGTAAAATCAACACTCGAATCTACGGTATTTGCAGCAGTAGTAAGTTCTGGTTGAAAAGCGTCAGCTGAACCGCTAGCAGTGCCATCAATAGCATTTAGCCTTGCACCATTATTAAATCGATCTATTCTAACCAAAGCATCAATACTGGGAGCAACGTTAGCAAAGCGATAAACCGCACCTACTTGTAAAGCGGTTCCTGATACCAAATTTGGGTTTTGGAAAGAAAATAATGAAATATTAGAACCACGACAAACGCGGCTAGATAAATTAACTGTGACATCTTCAGCCGTACTCGATGCTGAATTATAAGTTGCGGTTGCTGTACCTGCGGTTGTCGTACGAGTAGGATCGCTATAGGTTGTTGTTGCAGGGTTTTGGTAAGTGCCAGCAGTCACCGATGCGGCAATATTTACCGTAAAAGTCAGCACAACACTACCACCACCAGGGATATTAAAAGTGCCAAAGCTTGGTGTTGCAGTACCCGCAGTCGGGTTAGTTGTAGTAGGACGAGTAGCACCACCATTTAGAGTAACGCTACCTACAGAGGCATAAGTAAAGCCCGATGGTAAGGGATCAGAAATAGAGACACCGTTTGCTGTGGCTCTACCAGCAGCATTAGCAACAGTAATTGTATAAGTTGCCGTAGTACCACTCGGCGTATTGGTGACTGTGGGTGTAGAGGTAGTTTTGGTAACAGTTAAACTGGGAATGCACTCCGCACCCGAACTTGCACCAGGAATTGTGCTAGAAGAAATCGTAGTACTTTGACCTGCTGCACCAGCAGTTGCACCGAAACTATTGGTTGTGACTACTGTAGTACCATTCGTTCCACCAGATACATCAACCGTAGCCGCAATTATACTTGAACGGCCAACAAAACCACCGCCACCACCGCCACCAGGACCGTGAGGAGATCCACCGCCAGTATTTGTCCCACCAGTTCCCCCTCTAGCATTGACACTGAGACTACCCGAACCAGCGTTTAATGCCGTTACCAGAACACTACCACCAGCACCACCGCCACCACTACCATCGTTAGTAACTGAGTTATTTGCCGCTGCCCCGTTTGCATTAATTGTGCTATTGCCACTTAAGCTGCCAATCCGCAGCATGACAATACCGCCTCCAGCCGCACCACTACTAGCGACTCCACCACTAGGAGTGCCAGTTGCATTGTTAGTTGTTCCCGCACCACCGCCACCACCGAGGACAACGCGATTAGCGGCATTATTAACAACTGCACCTCCAAGACCACCGACAGCTGCGCTACTACTCCACGCATTACCACCTCTACCACCTACGCCACCGTTACTACCACCACCACCGCCAGAGTTTTGGTCATTAGCTGTTGGGTTACTATCTGTACCACCACCCCCGGCATTACCAGGTGCGCCACGAGCGGTACTACCATTTACGTATCCTTCCACAGTTGTATCAGTAACGCTAGTACCATTAAATACATAGCGGGGTGTTCCGGCGATGCCTTCGCCTTTAGCGCCGTGAAAGTTATTTGTTGCTAGGTTGCGGTAATCGGTACCAGTACCACCACTACCTCCTGTAAGCCCGCGACCACCGCCACCTCGAAAGCCTCTACCACTAACATCTATCGTGCCACCGCCGAGGCTACCAGCAACATCAACTGCGACAATACCACCAGTCGTACCATTCCAAGCACTCGCGTTTACGTTGTTTAAGCTGCTGACGCTGGAGTATTGCGGTACGCGCACTACTTGAAAACGCCGCTGACCTTGGGTGCCAAAGTTAGCATTAGTATAAGAATTAATTAATCCGTTGTTTGTCCCGCGACCTTGAATATTTAGCGTACCGCCGCCAGTTCCTACCGAGTTTGTCGCCACAACATATTCATATAAACCAGAGTTGTTAATGTTGCTTACACCGCTTCCAGTCGTACCATCGCCATAAGCAATAGTGTTATTCGAGTTAATCGCGGCGTCTTGCATTTGAATGACAAGTAGTAAATCACCCACGGCTATTGGGGTTGTCGCCCCGGTAGCAGTTCCTACGGTAATTGAAGTGGCACCAGCGCTAGCACTCGCAGTTCCAGGATAGTAGGTGTTAACTACACCAGTAGGTGTCGCTGGACCATCTTTTCCAGGCGTGGCGCAAAGTTGTGTCGTTTGTGCGGCTACTTTTGAATTTGGTGTCAGTAGTAGCAGTAAGCCTGGGGAACTAACAGTTGTCAATACTAGGAATACACTCATAGCTAGTCTGCGTAATCGCTTCATTCGGGGCATAAGTTGCGGATTTAGAGGGCAAATAACCTTCATGGTGTGTTATCTGGCGCTTGCGGGTGCTGGTTGTTACGGTGCGATTGTTTTAACTTATTACGAAGTTGCGAACTCACAACTTCAGGAGAAGTTTTAGGCGGCGCTGGTACTGGTTTTTGCAATCCAAAACCATCAAATAATTCATTCAACTTAACTGTTAAACCTAAATATGCACCTCCAGAAGAACGCGAACCACTAAAATCTCTGTCACTGACATCACCAAAGGCGTAACCTGCACTTAAACGTAAGTTGGGAGTCAGATAATAACCCGCCTCGACGACAAACCCAGTTTCACTAAAGCCTGTTGTGGGTTGATGAATCCACCGCGCCTCACCGACTAAATCAACGCTGTAGCTTAAACGGTAAGTAGCGCGTAGTTGTGCCAAATTGATCGTGCTTGTCCCAACCAAGTCTGTGGCAAGATACGAAGTACTATTGCGCAATGCATATTTACCGTAAAATTCCCATTGCCAATTCGGAGCGTAAAGTGCTTCTAAAGCAAAGGTATGCTCTTCATAGCCTGTGCCAGTGCCTAAAAGTAAAGTGTCAGGAATCGTTGCCGGATTTTTACGGTATTCGTAACGCAATAAGGCGTTGAATTTATCGCTATAAGGGTCGCGATAAGCTAACCCAGCTTTGAAATTAACTGTATTTCCTAATCCGGCAAGTTGTTGATTAGAAAAATTGGCTTGTTGATAGCGTACTAAAGCTGTGAGGGCGGGAGATATTTTTCCGGTAACATTTGCTCCAATAACTGTGTTAGAACCACTAGGAGAAGTGCGATGTTCGTAGCGGGCATTAGCTTGAAAATCGGAACTTGGATTATATTCAAGTCCAATACTGTAGCTGTTACCTGCACCAAATCCTAAAGAAGCGGCACTTTGCCCTGGGGCGAAGGGCTGTGCAAATTGTAACCCTGCGGCGGTACGTCCGAAGAAATCGCCAAAAATGCGTTCGTAAGCTAAATTCAGTTTTAAACTTGGTGTAATGTCCCAACGATGCTTTAAACCGATCGCACCTTGCCCAGAAAAGTCATTTAAGCCACCAAAAATAGAATAACGTCCAGTGAGTATCGTATTTTGACTAAATTTGTGTTCGCCAACAACTTCTACACTCGTAATCGAATTTCCGGCAAATTGCCCGCGCGTGTAAAATTGTTGCGCCAAACGCAGATTAACACCAGGTAGCAATCCCCAGTCTAAGCCAAGAATTGTGCGATCGGGATAAACGGCATCAACTCGATCGGAGAAACTAAGTTCGTTTTGCGCGAGAAAAGTGAGATTATCAGTTAATGGCAAGGTGAGGCGCGATCGCAATTGATTGGAAGTTCCACTCAATGCATTAGGTGCAATGCGATCTTCTCTTTGACGATGAATCCAATCAACGGTGACGTTAGCTTTACCGATGCGTTGTTCAACTCCTGCCAAAATGGTTGTAAGTGAGTTATCGACGCGACTTCCTGGTATTGGTTCAACTCGTGGCGTAAATAAATCTTCAAATGTTCTTAAAGGTTCAGGCGCTATGCCTTGATTGACTTCGCGATCGTATTGCAGTCTTAAATTTGTTTGTGGTGAAAGTTTACCAACAACTTGCGCGCCATACCGCGTTTGCCCAGGAACAAAA
The DNA here is from genome assembly GCF_002939305.1 of Chroococcidiopsis sp. TS-821. Taxonomy (NCBI): domain Bacteria; kingdom Bacillati; phylum Cyanobacteriota; class Cyanophyceae; order Chroococcidiopsidales; family Chroococcidiopsidaceae; genus Chroococcidiopsis; species Chroococcidiopsis sp. TS-821. Next base: position 215,515 of record NZ_MVDI01000003.1, read on the forward strand.
CTAATTGTGGCATTATTCGCAAATCCAGTATCAGCAGTGCGAAAATAGGCACTTGCACGAATCCCTTGGGCAATTTCTGCGATCGCTTCTAAACGGTAAGCCGAACCACTAATAGCCCCCAAAAGTTCGGAATCGTTGTTTGAATGTGCATATTCAGCAATTAATCGTGTTTTTTCACCCAACGCAATTGAAGCATCTGCACCGTATAATTCAAAGTCACGAACTCCTTGATTTTCTTGTAAATAAGTTGCTCCAATCCAACTTTCTTGATTGAGTTGCCGCGAGATGTGATACTGTAAGCGACCACCGTAGATTGTGTTACGCCCGTTTTCTTGACTTTCGTATTGATAAGTTGCAATAATCCGTCGCACCAAAACCTGTCCGGTTTGATCGACATCGGTACGCAAAATCGGTTGGCGAAAGAAAAGAGTACCGCGATCGTAATCAATATCGTAGTCAATGCCGCGCGTCAATTGTTGGCGCGAAAGTACAGTACCAGGGCGATTTAATTCTTCTAATTCAATAAAAACATTCTCACTACCAGGGAAAAGTAACCGCCGCGATAGAAAGTAATAGCCACTCGTTCCATCTGGGGCGATCGCATCGCGTTGAAAACCTTGGACGTTATTGCCATAGAAACCCGTAATCTGCAAATTACCCCAGTTATAGTTCGCTTTAAAGCCATGCAGTTGGCGCGTTGTTGCCGAAAATTGCTGTGAAGTGCGGGCAAACTCTTGCGTATCAAAGTCACCCCACATGGCATAATCAGGTTCTGCATTGAGAATTTGGGGCGATCGCTCAAAGCGTAAATACAAACTATCTTGGGAAGGTGTTAGCGCTGTAACTTGAGAATTATCACCATAGGTAGGATACGCTTGTTCGCACGGTTGAGTATCGCGAAATAAACGATCGCGTCCGTTGCAATCTCGATTTAAAGTGCGATCGCTATTGTAGGCACCTGTAAATAACCATTCGCCAACTTTTCCTGTAGCAAAAGCCGCGCCGTAAATATCAAGTTTAGTTTTATTGTCATCCGGAGGTAAAAATTCGCGAAAACTTTGATAAAAATCGGTACCACCACGCCCTAAACGCACGTCAATGACGCCAGTTGCAATCGACGGTCGCAAATCGGTTTCAAATTGCAGTTGTGTAAAAGCTTCAATATCGGCGATCGCGGCGCGAATTGTCACAGTTTTTGCTTCTAAACCCGATCGCAGTGTGGTGCTAAATTGCCCTTGCTTAGCTTGTACTTGAAATCCTGGTGCCGTTGGGTTAACATCTTTTTCTACAAATTCACCAGCACTGGCGGCTAAAGTTACAACAGCATTTTGATTTGTCCGATTACCATTCGCATCAATTAGTTGTCCTTGAATTGTTGTGGTAGAACGTCCATCAGCTGGAATGCGGGCAGCTTCTGTTTGCAGTGTGATTTTTTTGACTCCACCCCGCACTTGAACTTTGATTGTCGCAGGTGCCAACCCTGGCGTTGTAGGCACAGCAACGATCGCGTTCTCGCCTTGTTCTAGGGAAACGCCGTACCAAGTTTGTGTTATCAGTTTATTTGTTGTGTCAGTTTCCGTGCGCCCAATCAAAGAATCATCAACGGCAACACCGTTAACTTGTAGTTCGATTTGAGCATCGATTGGATAGGCGACAGTAATTGATGTTGAGGGCAGATCGATAACTTGATTCGAATTTGGTGCAATAATTTTAATCGTTGTCGTTGGTTGAGATGCCGCTTGTACTGGTACATCAGATGATACAGGTGTGGCAACTGCGATCGCGCCAGTGAGAAATTCAACGGTGCATATTAGTAAGAAGGCGCTGAATGTCTTAATCATGACTGCCTTCCTCTGCAAGCGGGATAACAGCAAAATTCATGCGTGCTAACCCTCCTGGGGCTAAACGTACCAAGCGCGATTGGCTGTTGCGTTCTTTAAATTTGCGATTCGGGGCAAGGCGATAACCTGGAACACTGGTGAAGTCTAAAACGCCTGTTCGATATCCAGGTAAAACATTTGCTACAGAAAATAACCCTTGTTTATCCGTAATAACGCGGTTGCCGTCATCGAGAAAAATGACAGCATTAGGCACGCCTGGTTCATTCGGTTGTTGTTCGCCGTCAAAGTTTTTGTCAACAAAGACGCGCCCGATTAAGGTACCGCAGTCGGATAAAATGCCAGGTAGCAGGCGGAGTCGATGAATTGCCGGACCGTCTTTAACGCTGATATTGTTATCGGTGCGTTGGGCAGTGGCGATCGCCGAATTTTCACCTGTGCCGCGAATTGCCGCCGGAGTCAGAACAGCCGCGTAGGCAACGTTGAGAATTCCTGCAGGTGGAAGGGTAATATTTAAGGCTTGAAAGGTAACTTGCGCATTCTTCTGAGTTGCATTGATTTGTACTGAATTGCCATTAAACTCTGCTTGTACTGAAGCCGGAACAAAGTTGAATCCTAAAGGCAAAGTATCGGCAATGACGACATTATTTATCGAGGAACTTGCCAGGTTTTTGACCGAAAGACGGTAAATGACTGTATCGCCTGGGGTAGCTGTCGCGCGATCGCCTGTTTTGATAATTTGTAAATCTTGTGCTTGACAAATGTTAGTTTTTATATTTAAGGTTCCGAGAACTAACCCTACTCTCTCGGCATCGCGAATATTGATTGTGTTAACAAGGGTGGTGCGATCGTCTGTAGAACTGAGCGGTTTACCATCTAAAGAGGTTGCTTGATAAACAACAACATCGCCTCGACGTTCTTGAATCGTAATTTTGACGCGGCGTTGGTTGTAAATTGTATTAGGCGGTGGATTGACAATCAGAACATAAGTTCTACCGATGTCTAGTTGCCCTCGGTTAGGGTCAAGCAGAAAATTATAATTGCCCTGTTCGCCGTTGGTTAGAAAAAATGGGTTACTATTTTCTATATTTGGCGCCAAACCTTTAGCGATTCCGTTACCTGGAATATCTGGTAATTCGGTACGCGTAAGCGAGACAAGGTTTCTGACTTCAGTTTTTGTCGGATCGTTAGGTTCTACTTCATACAAAGCAACGCTAAAACCCGTGTAGTCAGAGAGAATTTCTCCTGCGCAGCCTGTAACTTGCCCTAAGGGATCGATTAAGCCCGCAATATTTAGAGAGTTTTGTGTAGTAAATCCAGATATTGACTGCGTATCGTCAAAGTTGTAACTATAAGCAGCTTGATTAATAATATTGAGCGAAGTTGTTTGTTGCGTTTGTGCGAAAACGGGTGCAGGTAAACTTACTCCTAACATTGCTGCGAGTAGTAAGTTATGTTGCCAACGCTGCGTATCCATGACAAGGCTATTCCTACTGAAAGGCATGAGGAATCTGTACTGTCAGATGCGATATTTGCACCTGACAGCGAGGAGATAATGTTGAGTTATGTGGTTTAGCGATTAACGCACTCGCACTTGGTAACTAGCATTCACGGTTGATTTAGCATTAATCGGGGTAGTATATTGCCAGCGAATATGCGTGTAACGTTCGGCTGGTGCGGGACGAGTTTCGACTTTACCGTCGGGTAACTTGACTTGAATGGTGGGATTTTCTACAAAAGTTTTGCCGTTGTCGATGCTGTAAGTCATTTTGGTACCGCTAGGCGCAGTCGCTGACTTGAGAACGTAAGTTGTTTGTTTTGGAATCGGCTGCGTGACGACAAAGTTTCTCACCGCGCGATCGCTAGTATTTTCGCTGGTAACGGTGTAGCGCAGTGTATCGCCTGGTTGGACGACAACATTACCTTTGAGTGTTTGCCAGGTAACTTGCGGTTTACCAGCAGCATCTTTCGTAACAACTTTCTTTGCAGCAGCCAAATTAAGTTGCATTTGGGCTTGTTGACGCTGTACAGTTTGAGCGATCGCGACTGTTTGTTGCATCGCCGGAAGTGCGACGAAAGGTAAGGCAGTTGTTAAGGCGATCGCCGCAAATTTTACAAAGGTTAAACTTTTCATCAAAAACTCCTAACTTCTTACTGACAAGACTTACGCAGAGGAATCTGCGTTGAAGTCCCCCATGAATGGGGGTTTAGGGGGCAGTAGCACGCTACAACTACTGCCGATTGCAGACTTAAATCGAACTAATTAACTCGACGTTGGAAGGTAAACGTCCCTGCGCTACCTGGCGTGACGGGACCTGCTACTGTATCTTCATAGCGAGTGACGTCAGTTGCCGCAGTCGTTCCTTGGACATCACCTGTTGGAGCAAACGTTACGGTACCGCCAGTAGAATCAACGGCTGTTGCGGGAACATTACTCGTGTCGATAATGCCGTCACTGTTACTATCTAATGCCCAGTTGTTACCACCTGTCGTTCCATCTTCAATAATCCGCAAGTTGCTGGCATTTAAAACAACGTTACCCGTACTTCCACTTGGTGCAGTTTCCGAGATATTGGTATAGGTAATGCGGTACTCAATGATGTTGCCTGGTGCAGGGTTTTTCGGAGTTTGGCTGAAGGCATTTTCCCCAGCGACAACCGCAGGTCCTGTACCTTGCAAAATCCGCGATTCTTTGACAACTCGGACGAAGCCAGTGTAAAGACGATTGATCGTGGTGTTGAAAACTTCGGTTCCTGTATCAATTGCACCGTTGTTATTGATGTCGTTAAAAGCAGTGATTGGTACGGGGAAGCCAGTGAGTTGTGGTGTATTGGCGGGTAAATCGATCGTAACCAGATAGTTAGCGGTATTACCTGGTGATGCTGGTGTTAAGGGAATCTTGACAGGGTCAGTTGCGGAAGTTCCAGTACCCGAAACGAATGTAAAGCCTGTGGCAGGGTTATAGCTATAAGTTGCGGTTTCACCTGCGTTGTATGTAATTGTGACTAATGTACCATTGGGTAAGGCTGCGGGATCAGCAAGAGGCGTTGGTAGTAAGGAAACGGTTATTGGATCGGTCGTGGAACCATTGGCAATTGTGTTTGTGAACGTTCGTGGCGCGGGGTCTGGTATCGGTGCATTAGGTGCTAACCCTGCGGGAACTGTGGTTGATGCGTTGGTAAAGTCGTCGTTATTGTTTGTTGGTCCAACCGCATTGGGTTGATTCAAGGGACCATTCAGAACTTCGGGTACTGCACCAACGGTAGCAGATTGCGTGGCGCTGGCTTCGCGTTCGCCATTAGCAGGCGCACCACCAACAGCTATGGTACGTACCTCATTGGGATTTGCACCATCAGCTGCATCCGGCTGGTTCTGCGTGCTCGCACTATTATCATTAGCGCCAGTGTTACCCAAAACAACTGTGACATTTGTACCAGAAGGAGTTACGCCGACGACTACCGGAACCCGTACCTTAATGACTCGATCCGCAGCAATACTGCCTGTTGTCAAGCCTACTGCTGGAATCACTGTTTCAAATGTGCCATCGTTATTCAAGTCGGCAAGCAGTGGACCGGAAAGCGTACCGTTGGTAATACTCGAAGGCGCACCAGGAATGAAGATTGCTGTTGCGTCGTTACCTGTGTTAGTAATGGTAAAATCGAAGTTGAGGATATCGCCAGTTTGAATTGTCCCACCGTTGACATCTTGTACTGGATCGGCTGTTACGGTAATACCAGCGACTTTGGCAACTGTAATCGTTACTTGGTTAGAAGTAGCGTTGATTGAAGTTCCAGGATTGCTAGGATCTTCATAAGTTGCAGTTGCGGTGTTGCTAATTGTTGTACCAGCAGGAGTTCCAGCCGCAAGTACTGGTGCTGCTAGTTGAAATGCACCACTAAGGAGTAAGCCGGTTGCCAGCAGTTGACGATAAAGACTTTTACGGGATGTTTTCATAGTAGGAATCTATAAGTTCCGAAGCACAAAGGTAGTCATGGCAAATTCAACTGGTAAGCCAAACATGACTTCCAATCAAAAATGCTGGTTGGTAGGTGAAACTCTCAGAAAGGCTTTAAACTTCTAGCCAAACTGCGGACTTCTTTTAGCTACCCAATGTCGTTACAAACTTTACGGTTTTATCTTCCTTTAGATAGATGACATTTACCTTAAGGAAAACACTGAACTTGTTTTAGCAAGAAATTTCAGCAAAATACGGAGATTACTGAGGCGCGATCGCTTTACATAAGCGATCTATTACTAGATGATTAATTATTGATAGGCTTAATATAATAATTAAGTATGACTCCTTGGCGATCGCCTCTAGCGCGTGCTTTGCACAAAAACTCGCAGCCAGTCTCTCGCTATTTACAACTAGCAACGGTGCGTTTGGATAATCGCCCTGCCAACCGCACGGTTGTTTTTCGCGGTTTTCTAGAAGATACCGATCAGTTAAAATTTATTGTCGATGCCCGCACGCAAAAACCCGAACAAATTGCGCATCAACCTTGGGCGGAAGCGTGTTGGTACTTTATTGACACCCGCGAACAATTTCGGATTAGTGGTTACTTGAATTTAATCGGCGAAGATTGCCCCGACGCAACATTACAGCAAGCACGTCACAACACTTGGCGCGAAATCAGTGACGCGGCGCGATTACTTTTTGCTTATCCTCATCCTGGAAAGCCAAGAGATGATTTAGGATTTGACGTTCCACCACCAGATGCGACGCAACCCCTACCGCATTTTTGCCTATTGCTACTCGAACCGATTGAGGTAGACCACTTAAAGCTACGTGGCGAACCACAGAATCGATATCTCTATACTCGCAACAGCGATCGCACTTGGTCTACTCTAGAAATCAATCCCTAAAGTTTAAATTCCTGCGCCGTCAAGAAACTCTTGAATCGCTTTATTTCTTAATTGACAAGCTGCACCTTGAGTTGCTGGTATTTCTTCCTGACTTGGTAGTGCGTCACCTGCTTCTTCCGCAGCAATTGAAATATGATACACAGGTGCAGGAGTCTGCTTATGCTGTAACTGCTCTACTTGTTGTTCTAGAGCTTCTATGCGGTCGACTAAAGCGCGAATAACTTCTGCTTCTGAGTCCGGTAGGCTACCATGTTCTAGCGGATCGACACGAACACCAGAGCGATAAATCACGCGTCCTGGTACGCCAACAACTGTACAGTTAGAAGGAACATTGCGCAGAACTACCGATCCCGCACCAATTCGGACATTATTGCCAATCTCGATATTACCTAAAACTTTGGCACCAGCACCAACAACGACGTTATCGCCTAAGGTAGGGTGGCGTTTGCCGCTTTCTTTACCTGTACCACCAAGCGTGACTCCTTGATAAAGCAAAACATAGTCACCAACAATAGCTGTTTCCCCAATCACGACTCCCATACCGTGATCGACAAAAAAGCCTTTACCAATAACTGCGCCAGGGTGAATTTCAATTCCTGTGAGAAAGCGTGCTATAAAAGAGATCAGACGCGGAATGAAGGGAATACCCATCTTGTATAGCTTGTGCGCTATCCGATGCAAAATAATTGCTTGCAAGCCAGGATAGAAGAACAACACCTCCAGCCAGTTACGTGCCGCTGGATCGCGCTCAAAGATAATTTGAAAGTCAGCAAGTAGGGTAGAGAACACCTTAAAATACCCAACATAGGCAAAACATCTCACAATTTATCTTAGCGTTTTCTGTCGCTTGGCAATTAAAAATTTCAAAAGACATCATTACTATGCCACCATTTTTGTTGATTTTATTTTTGCTGATTAGTTCGAGTTGGATGACTGAAACTTTTGTTTTAATTCCTCTCAGGGCTTTTAGAGAGTTTCATTTACCAAATATGCTGATTTGGGGTGCAGTTGCGCTGGTTTTATTCTGGTGCTTTGGCGAATGAATTGCGAAGTGGTACTTGTGCATTGAGATTGACGCTTATGAAAAATGATATGATTTTCAACTCGGAACTAAGGAAGTTGTGAACTATGGCGCGTCTAGCACTGCTGAGCGTATCGGATAAAACAGGGTTGATTGATTTTGCTCGAAGTTTAGTTGCAGAATTCGGCTTTGATCTGATTAGCAGTGGTGGTACAGCCCAAGCCTTGAAAGATGCAGGATTACCAGTAACAAAAGTTGCTGATTACACAGGTTCGCCAGAAATTTTAGGCGGAAGAGTCAAAACATTACATCCACGCATTCATGGCGGTATTTTGGCGCGTCGTGATGTTGCGCAAGACGTTGCCGATTTAGAAAATAATCAAATTCGCCCAATTGATTTAGTAGTTGTTAACTTGTACCCATTTGCGGCGACGATCGCTAAACCTGATGTCACTTTACCCGATGCGATTGAACAAATTGATATCGGCGGTCCTGCGATGCTGAGAGCCGCAGCAAAAAATTACGCTCATTTAACCGTGTTGTGTGACCCTACGCTGTATGAGGCGTATCTAGGAGAATTACGACAACATAATGGCGATGTTTCTTTTGAATTTCGCCAACAATGCGCGATTAAGGCATTTTCTCACACCTCAGAATACGACCAGGCGATCGCATCTTATTTGAGAGGTCAAGAATTATCACAACACTATACACTTTCAGGAACGCAGTTGCAGGCTTTGCGGTATGGGGAAAATCCGCATCAAAAAGCAGCTTGGTATCAAACTGGGAAGAAAGCAAGTGGCTGGGCTGCGGCTACAAAACTGCAAGGAAAAGAACTGAGCTACAATAACTTGGTTGATTTAGAAGCTGCGCGGCGAATTGTTGCTGAGTTTACTGATACTCCTGCGGCGACAATTATTAAACACGCGAATCCTTGCGGTGTTGCCTTAGGAAATTCGCTTGTAGAAGCTTATACCAAAGCTTTTAATGCAGATTCTACTTCAGCTTTTGGTGGCATTGTTGCACTTAATCAGCCGATTGATGCTGCGACTGCTACTGAGTTAACGAAGACGTTTTTGGAATGTGTGGTTGCACCTGGTTGCGAAGCAGCAGCCCAGGAGATATTAGCGGCTAAATCTAAAGTACGCGTGTTGATTTTACCAGATTTGAGTGCAGGAGCAAAAGAAACTGTAAAAACGATCGCGGGTGGATTTTTAGTACAAGCGGCGGATGATGTTGTTGCCGATCCGAATCAATGGCAAGTTGTCACGCAAAAACAGCCTACACCAGAACAATTAGCAGAATTATTGTTTGCCTGGAAAGTATGCAAGCATGTTAAGTCAAATGCGATTGTTGTCACGCGCGATCGCACAACTGCGGGTGTCGGCGCTGGGCAAATGAATCGTGTCGGTTCGGTGCAAATTGCTTTAGCACAAGCTGGAGAAAAAGCGCAGGGCGGCTTCTTAGCTAGTGACGGTTTCTTTCCGTTTGACGACTCGGTGAAAACTGCGGCTGCTGCGGGAATTTCTGCGATCGTGCAACCTGGTGGTAGTATGCGCGATCGAGATTCAATCGATGCGGCGAATGATTTAGGCTTAGTGATGGTGTTTACAGGAATACGCCACTTTTTACACTAATTAAATATCAGGGGAAAATTTTGCCTACCTCGAGATAGATGTCAGGAAAAGTCGTCAAGTGGAGAAGAGTCTGTTTATCTTGTACTGATTTTTGTTGATAAGTTTTACTTTCAGGTTTTCTAAAAACAATAACTTTTTCATCTTTAATGTCAATAACCCAGTATTCAGGGATACTCGCACGTGCATACAACGCCGCTTTTTTGTTGCAGTCATAGGTTAGTGTACGATCTGCGACTTCTACCAGCAGAAAAACATCATCTGGAACTGGATGTCTGTCAATGTAGTCACGGGAATCTATTTTGACAACAGCGATATCCGGGTCAGGTTCTGAGCGATCGCTCATATAAATTGGTTCTTGAACTCGAATATCGGCTTTTCCGGTAAGGAGATCGCGTAATATATCTGCGGTGCGCTTTGTAATTGCTGAGTGCGGTGGGTTTTTAGCCGCCATCTTGACAATCTGCCCTTCTATCAACTCCACTCGTTCATCTGGGTGCAAAATTCCCAGATCTGCCATTTTGTGATACTCCTGTACCGTAAATAATCTGGGTTGTGTTGTAGTCATAGATGATGCATTACAAAGATAATTTGTAGTAAGATGTAGTATTGTATTACAAGCGAAGTGCAATGGTAATAGGTAATGGATAAATGGTAAGACGGACTATTTATAAGCGAATTACCAGTTGCTTTTATCTTTATATTTAACTTGAAATCATGAGTGTATATCGTTTTGAGCAGTCGTTTAGTGCAGATCCTACGCTGAGCAAACGCTTATTTGAACTGCTAGACACTGTATTTTCTAACTTTGATATCAGCCGTCTTGCCAAAACCGCAAGAGTATTAGGCGCAGCTTGGGAAACGGCTTCTACTCCGTTTATTCAGTTTAATGATGGTGTTGCGGTTTCACACGTAGGCGTTTTAGAAATTCCGCTGCTGGTTATGGGAGAAAAGTTGATGGTAGGAGGAATTCATGCAGTAGCAACGCATCCTGAATATCGTCGTCGCGGGTATTATCGCGAAATTATGACAGAAGTGCTGGATTACTGCGATCGCCGCTATGAAACATTAGTACTGACAACATCACAACCTAAATTGTACGAACCTTTCGGCTTTCGCGTCGTAGAAGAACACAAATTTGTGGCGCAGTGTGAGGTAAAAGAAAGTAGCGAGCGCTTGCGCTTATTAGATTTTGCCGATTCAAGCGATATCAAACTACTGCATCGACTTTTAGAAACGCGTACTCCTGTCTCGAATGTTGTCGGAGTTTTGCCGCAGCAGGAAAAAGCTTTATTCTGTGTAAACGAAGCAACGCGCCCTCTGTATTATGCAGAAGATTTAGATGTGATTTTTTGTATGGAAATTGAAGACGATCGACTCCAGCTTTTTGATGTAGTAGGAACCAACATTCCCACAATAAATGAACTTTTGGCAAGACTTTCCCATCCTATTAAAGAAACTGTAGTTTATTTTAGTCCCGATCGCTTAGATGTAACTTTCCAAGCGATTCCCCACGTACTAGACAAAGCATTTTTGATGGTGCGTGGTAAGTTTGCAGCAGAAGGTCAGGAATTTATGCTACCGCGTTCTGCGCGTTGTTGACGTGCCAATAAGTATTAAAAATAAACGTATTACCAATTACCGATTACCCATTACTAATTACCATTTTCTACCTTTGCTAGACGACTTGCTAATAACGCTTGGTAGTCTAACCAAGTCTAATGGCGTAAGATTACTTCTGCACCTGATGGTAAGCCAATACTGTTTTCAGTAATGGTTAGATGCATTGGTCAATTTAAAGTAACGTATTATTTAAGTAAGTAAGTGGGTAAAAATAAATATAACTTAAGGGCTGGTAACTGGTAACTAGTAATTGGTCAAGCAGGATCTATTACTCATTACCCATTACCTATTATCTATTACCCGACAAATGTTATGTGTGATATTTGATTATGCCCACCTACTTACACGCATCAAGAATGATTCCCTCTAAAATCAATCATTGTTTGTAAATAAACGCCAGGCATTCCAGTATCAAAACAACGTCCCTGAACAACATAGCCTATCATTCCTTCAGCTTGGCGTAAACTTTCTAGTGCAGATGTTAACTGAAATTCGCCGCGATCGCGTCTATTATTCTTAATATTTTCTTCTAAAAAATCAAACAACTTTGGCGATAGTGCATATAGACCAAAGATACACAAGAATTCATCTTCCGTGACTCCTTCTACACGTAAATGTTGGCGTGCATATTCAATTGAGGGTTTTTCGTAAACTTGCGTCAGATTAAGAATTGATTCTTGTTGCCAATTTCCTGCAACGCAACCAGCTTTATGAATCATTTCTGCTGGCATTGTTGTTAAACCAATTGTACTTTGATTGACTTGGTTGTAGATATTTAAAACTTGCGCAGTACAAGATTGTTCGGTATCAGAAGCGTAGATGTGATCGCCTAACATTAAGAGGAAAGGTTCATTGTTTACCCATTCTTTAGCACAAAATACCGCATGACCATAGCCTTCTTGTGTGTCTTGCGTCAAGATTGTAATTTTGCTACCTAAATCTTGGAGATATTGGCTGTATTCTTGGTTTTGTGGAGATAATTTAGCAAACAGTTCTGGTTTGGGTGGTGATTTAAAAAAATCTTCAAAGATTGGGCGATCGCTTGTTTGTACAACAATACCAACTTCTTCAATTCCGGCGCTAATCGCTTCTTCTACAATAATTTGAATAACAGGTTTTGCTCTTCCGTCTTTGTCGATAATTGGAAAGAGTTCTTTTTTAATAGCTTTGGTAGCTGGAAACAAACGAGTACCAAAACCTGCTGCGGGAATTACTGCTTTGCGCATATTTTTTACTGATTGACGTGTATGTGTAATAGGTTTTTTGCTTTCTATTGATACATATACATTTTTTATTAACTTTATTATGATTTAATTGCTATTTAAACTAGAGATTAAATTTCAGTAGTTTCACTAAAGTTAATTTATAAAGTTTATCCGTGCTTTTACGCTACTCAAGCTTTAAACACAAAATATATTCTTATGTTATTGAACTTTTGATATTAGGTCAAATTTAATGGGTCTTTTCGATAAAGTATCTGGTATTCGCAGACCAACACAAATAACACTTGGTCCCGCCGAAGCATTTATGGTAATCGCATTAATAGCCATTGGCTCAGATGGATTTGTTGCTGAAACTGAAATACAAGCTATTCAAGTTGCAATATCTAGAATGAAGCTTTTTAATAGCTATCCATCTGATGTTATTAGAAAAATGATTAACAACCTCTTAGGTATTATGGAAAGGCAAGGAGCTAATACACTACTAAATGCAGCTGTAGCCGTTTTACCGCATGATTTAAACGAGACAGCTTTTGCTGTAGCAACTGATATTATATTAGCAGATGGTGAAATCACAGAAGAAGAAGAGACACTCTTAAATCATCTCTACCAAGTTTTAGAAATAACAGAAGATACCGCAACAAAAATTGTAGATGTCATGTTGATTAAAAATAGAGGTTAGGATCGCGCTTTTGTAACTGAAATACATTTATTTGGATAAGCTAATGGAGAAAGAAAACAAAAAATGCTATCCTCCATTAGCAGTTTTTCTATATATTAAGCTTTAGCAAATTCACCTACCCCAGAACGAAGTTGACAAGTTTTCCAGGTACGACGATGACTTTTTTCACATCTTTACCTTCAATGTAGCGCTGAGCGGCTTCGGATTCGCGGGCGAATTTTTCCAACTCGGCTTTATCAGCTTGCGCAGGTACTTGTAATTCACCGCGTTTTTTGCCATTAATTTGGACGACTAAAGTAATTTCGTCGGCGACTAACGCTGATTCGTCGTACTTCAACCAAGGTTGAGTGTGAATTGATTCAGTATTGCCTAAGATGTGCCACAACTCCTCAGTAATGTGAGGTGCAAAAGGTGCTAGCAATATCAATAAGGTTTGAATACCCTCGGCATAAATTGCTGAGTCTTTGCACGGTGCATCAGCAAGCGCGTTACTCAACTTCATTAACTCAGAAACAGCAGTATTAAATTGATATCCGCCTTCTAAGTCTTCCGTTACAGCTTTGATTGCAGTATGAATTGCGCGTCGGAGTTCTTTTTCGGGTTTGGTTAATGCTGCTTGCTGACTCACAACGGATGGCTGATTGCTGTAATCGGTGACTAAACGCCATACACGATTTAAAAAGCGGAATTGTCCTTCAACGTCAGCATCTTCCCACTCTAAGTCTTTTTCTGGCGGTGCTTTAAACAAGATAAACATCCGTGCAGTATCCGCACCATATTTGGCTAAGACTTCTTCAGGATCGATACCGTTGTATTTAGATTTAGACATTTTTTCGTAGAAAACTTGCAACGGTTCGCCTGTTTCGGGATCTCTCGGATCGTTAGGATCGACTTGTGCAGGCGGAATGTATTTGCCTGTTAAAGGGTTTTTATAGGTTATGCCTTGCACCATTCCTTGTGTTAACAGGCGTTGGAAGGGTTCGTCAAAGTTCAAAAAGCCGCGATCGCGCAACACTTTAGTAAAAAATCGCGAGTACAATAAGTGTAAAATCGCGTGTTCGATACCACCTACGTACTGATCGACAGGCATCCAGTCATTCGTTTTTGCAGAGTCAAACGCCTGTTGGTCGTTTTTGGCATCAGGATAGCGCAAGTAATACCACGACGAGTCAATAAACGTATCCATCGTGTCAGTTTCTCGCTTGGCTGGCGTTCCACAAGTTGGACAAGGGACATTTACCCAGTCTTCTAATTGTGCCAAAGGCGAACCACCACGACCTGTGAATTCCACTTCTTCAGGCAATTCTACAGGTAAATCCTCATCAGGAACAGGAACTATGCCGCAGTTAGGGCAATGAATCACGGGAATGGGTGCGCCCCAGTAGCGTTGTCGCGAAATTAACCAATCGCGCAGGCGATATTGAACTCGCGCATTACCAAAACCATGCTTCTCGGCATACTTGACGATCGCTTCTTTTGCTTCTGTCGAAATCATGCCATCAAATTCACCCGAATTTACAACAATGCCCGTTTCTACATAAGCTGTCGTTAAAGGTGCTGATGCATCGCCGTTTTCGGGAATAATTACAACTTTGATCGATAGATTGTTTTGTTGGGCAAATTGGAAATCACGCGCGTCGTGGGCGGGGACTCCCATAACTGCACCTGTACCGTATTCGTATAAAACGTAATCTGCGATCCAAATCGGAATTTCTTCTTGTGTAAATGGATTAATTGCTTTCCCACCTGTGGGAATTCCTCGTTTGGGTTTATCTTCAGCAGTACGTTCTAGTTCGCTTTGGTTTACAACCTCTTGGACAAATGCTTCTACTGAGGTTTGTCGATCGGCTGTGGTAACGCGCTTTGTCAAGGGATGTTCGGGTGCTAAGACGACATAAGTAACGCCGTAAACCGTGTCAGGGCGTGTTGTGTAAACGCCAATTTTTTCATCTGAACCGACAATGGGAAACTCTAAGTAGGCACCGATTGATTTACCAATCCAGTTCGCTTGCATTAACTTGACGCGATCGGGCCATCCTGGTAGTTTATCTAGATCGTTGAGTAGTTCTTCCGCGTAGTCGGTGATTTTCAAGAACCACTGACGCAACAATTTGCGTTCGACTTTGGCACCACTGCGCCACGATCGCCCTTCACTGTCTACTTGTTCGTTTGCAAGCACCGTTTGATCGATCGGATCCCAGTTGACGGCGGCTTCTTTTTGGTACGCAAGTCCGGCTTTCAGGAATTGCAAGAAGATCCACTGCGTCCATTTATAATACTCCGGAGAACACGTCGCGATTTCGCGATCCCAATCGATGGATAAACCTAAGCGTTGCAGTTGCGATCGCATCTGCGCAATGTTTTGATACGTCCACTTCGCAGGCGGAATTCCACGCTCGATTGCTGCGTTTTCTGCAGGTAAACCAAACGCGTCCCAACCCATAGGATGTAACACCCGATAGCCTTGCATTCGCTTTAAGCGAGCGATGACATCTGTGATCGCATAGTTGCGGACGTGACCCATGTGCAGGCTACCTGATGGATAGGGAAACATCGATAGCGCATAAAATTTTGGCTTAGCACTATCTGTCTGAGTTTGGTCTAAACCAAGTTCTGCCCAAGTTTGTTGCCACTTTTCCTCGATTGCTGCGGGGTTGTAACGCGACTCCACGAAAGTCACTCCTGATTTTGTCTCTGTCACCATATTTTAAATGGTTATCGCGGTAAATAAAGGGTTTTGTTTGCCACTGTCGTCCGCAAACTCAACATGAAAAATCACATCACTTTTGTCTGACTTTTTCTCTCCCCAATCTTCACTCACTTTTTTTAAAATTTGGCATAGTTGTTATGACAAGTATCAAATTTTGATATAAATCATACTTTCACTGGTGACAACACGTAATTTTATGGGTGATAATACGTAAGTGATAGATTCATATATTACTCAGATTATGGAGATTGCGCATTTCTAATAGTTAGAATTTAGGGAGATGATAGACAAAAAAGATTATTCTACAAAATAAGAGTAAAAATAATGATTTTAATGCTGAATATTTATTGATAATTTAAAGCTCAAGTACAAGATAAAATTTAAAAAAAATAATATAGATTGAATACATAGACTTTGAAAAAATTAAAAAATCATTTATCACAAAATAGACTTGAATGCGCCCATTATCTTTTATTCCTGGAGTTCCAAACATTTAAATTGAGCAGATAAATAGCATCATGCATCCTTCAATTTTGACCGTTGGCAAGAAAGATTTTTTTGCCAAGCTGCCACCCCAGATTCGTTATGGAACAGATTTTACTATAGAGTTGGCTGTTGATGCGAGCGAAGCACAAAACTGGATTGAGGTTAGACCGCCTGATATTCTCATGGTTCAGGCTGGCTTGGAACAAGGTCTAAACCTTTGCCGCTGGCTCAAGCAGCAAGCATCACTATCTTGGATATACTGTATTCTGATCGAAGATCGCGCTCAACTGATTGCCGAAAAAAAGCGTGCGGATTGGGATTGGGAACTCGATACAACTGCCACAGCATTAGAAGAAGCTGCAGATGCTTACGTATGGTTACCAGATAATAATAGCAATTTAGAAGATAGTACGCGCCTGGTCGCGCGTCTTTTACTTGCGCATATTCAAGTTGGTTTGCGGAAAGTCAAAAAGTATCGCGATCTCCTTCAAACAAACAAGGTATTATCAACAATTGCCTTTATCGATCCATTAACAGAACTCAATAATCGAAGAGCATTAGAAAGCAATTTAGTTCGCCAAATTCGTACTAGCCGGAACTACGAAATACCGCTAAGTGCTTTGATGCTGGATATTGATTATTTTAAAGTAGTCAATGATACATATGGACATTTAATAGGCGATCGCATTCTCAAGCTACTGAGTTCGCGGTTACGGTACAACTTGCGATCGCAAGATATTCCCTTTCGCTATGGTGGTGAAGAATTTGTCATTCTTTTGCACAACACTAGCTGTCAAGAGGCGCTAGTTGTTGCTCGTCGATTGCAGCAGATTGTCAGCGGACAAATGTTTGTCATTGATAACACCTTGTCGATTCCGATTACAATCAGCATTGGTACAAGTTGCCTGAGAGCATCCGACGATTCTGAAGGCGTACAGTTGTTAGCCCGTGCTGACGAATATTTATTACAAGCCAAAGCTGCTGGCAGAAACTGTATTATGAATTGTAGTGAATAGTAGCTAGTGGTTAGTTTTCAGGCTTGAGTTAACTTCTATATTGTTGTCGTATCATCTCCAGCTAAATAACCGAAACATCAGTATCGTTACACTGTTATTAGTAGTTAGTTGTATTGATTTAGAACATTAGCCGAATTCTATTAGTTCCTAGACACTAGCCACCTTTCTCGTTTACTGAGCATTTTTGTTATCATTCAACCGGATTTAATGTAACAGTTAACGAATCAATCAAATTACGACACTCAGCTACATCCAGGCGTTGTCGCATTGCGTTAATTAATGCTTCGTAGGCTGCCCAATTTTGTTGTAGTAAGTTACGTGCTTGTAGGCTACAAAACCGCTGTTTGAGTTCCACACTCGCCGCAGAAAATCCTAAGGAAGAAAGCACCGTATGAAGATGCTGGCGGTCGTCAGCGCCCCCCTCAGCGCGTTCGTAGACTAACGTTTCTGCCGCAACTCCTGCCATCCAAATGGTACAGTAACGATCCAACAATTGCGTGGAAATTGTGCCTTGTGCGAGCTGAGACGCGACTTCAGTATCGTCAAAGCTTACCCCGCCTTGTCCTGGGTGTTTCTGTTTTAAAGCTTCCCAAGCACTTAAGGCATAACCTGTCACGGGAATTCCCAAAAGATGCGC
Source organism: Chroococcidiopsis sp. TS-821 (assembly GCF_002939305.1). Classification (NCBI taxonomy): domain Bacteria; kingdom Bacillati; phylum Cyanobacteriota; class Cyanophyceae; order Chroococcidiopsidales; family Chroococcidiopsidaceae; genus Chroococcidiopsis; species Chroococcidiopsis sp. TS-821. The sequence goes on from NZ_MVDI01000003.1 coordinate 233,248, forward strand.
GACTAGAAAATGTCCAGCTTCATGACGAATGATGCGATCGCGGTGTTGGGGAGAAAAACTAGCGAACCAGTCTAATACTAAAGTACCTCCCTTGCCTTGTAAGCTGAAACTATCTAACGTGGCTAGCCCTAAGAGACTAAAAGTGGCGATCGCAGGAAGTGTAGGGGATAAGTTAAACATTGGTCCTAGCAACGCCGTCATTGTCATCAGAAATATGGCGATCGCCGTTAAATTAAGCGCAGTTTGACTCATATCTTCAAATTGTTTCTAATTGTAAAGAAGCTTAATTATTAGGTTATCTTGCACAGGCTTAGCGATCAAGAACACAGCACTAGAGCAAAGTTCTATTGAAGTAGCATAATTAATATTCGGCAATACTGGGAGCTTGCGACAATGGTTAATCCACCTCCAGTCCTAAGCACCGTTCCTACTGACACCTGGGTAGTAGCAGATTGGGAAGACATTCTGACATTTGCAGACGATCCAACTTTGGTAAGCGGGAGGTTTTACTACGATGAAGGCTGCATGAGAATTGAGATGTCCCCCATAGGTTCTGCCCATAGTCAAGATAATTCGATTGTTTCTACAGTTCTTGTTTTATATGCAGCAATTCGAAATATTGCTATTAAAGAACTAACAAATCCTAATCTGAGAAAAGCCAGATTGCAGGAAGCCCAGCCGGATATCGCGTACTACGTTGGCAAAAACTTGCGATTTCCACCGCGTAATAACGCACCTGTAAACTTAAGCGAACTCGATCCGCCGACGCTAGTTGTCGAAGTTGCAGCTTCTTTAGAAGACGATACCACCCGCAAACAAAAGCTTTATCAACGCATGGGCGTGCAAGAATACTGGGTTGTGGATGTCAACGCAAGTAAAGTTATTGCCAGTTATTTAACACCAACACAAAGTCAACTCATTCGCGAATCACAAGTACTACCCGGATTAGACATTAATTTAGTAGAAGAAGCGCCAAAACGCGCTCAAAACGAAGACGATGGAACAATTAGTCGCTGGTTAATCGCCACGCTAACTCAGCAGTAATCTGAGCGCGAGTTCCTCACAATTTCCTCAAGTTGTTTTCCTATAATTAAGGCTGTAGGAAAGAGAAGCAGATTCAGGTCGCATCTCCACAAAAGCTTCTCGCAGTCACTAAGCTTGATAAGAGGAAGTTGATTAATGTTGCAGACTACGGTTGCTCAAACTACTGGCAAGCAAGCTTTAGTATTGGACTTAGATACAGTTAGCCTAGCCGATCTTGGCTTAGTTGGTGGCAAAAACGCTTCCCTGGGAGAAATGATTCAACAGCTCTCTACCCAAGGAGTGAACGTTCCTGGTGGCTTTGCTACCACCGCAACAGCTTATCGTTACTTTATTGAGTCGGCTGGGTTAGAAGCAGAATTACGCCAGTTGTTTGCCGATCTCGATATCGAAGATGTGAACCAACTGCGACAAAAAGGTAGACAAGCGCGTTCATTAATTTTGCAAACGCCATTTCCCGACGAACTAGAAAACGCGATCGCTGCTGCTTATGATAAGCTGTGTCAGCGTTATGGTTTTGATACAGATGTTGCCGTGCGTTCGAGTGCGACTGCTGAAGATTTACCCGACGCAAGTTTTGCCGGACAACAAGAAACTTATCTCAACGTTCACGGATTAGCCGCAGTTCTCGACGCCTGTCATCGATGCTTTGCTTCGCTTTTTACCGATCGCGCGATTTCTTATCGACAAATCAAAGGATTTAGCCACTTGGATATTGCGCTGTCTGTCGGCGTGCAAAAAATGGTGCGCTCTGACTTAGCGTCTTCAGGAGTCATGTTCTCGATTGATACCGAATCGGGTTTCAAAGATGCAGTTCTGATCACCGCCGCTTACGGTTTGGGGGAAAATGTCGTGCAAGGCATGGTGAACCCTGATGAATACTTGGTGTTTAAACCAACCTTACAAACTGGTTTTCGCCCAATTTTAGAAAAGCGTCTGGGGACGAAAGAACTGAAACTTGTGTACGACGTTGGCGGTTCTAAGCAAACGAAAAACGTTCCTGTACCGCTTGACGATCGAATGCAATTTGCACTAAATGATGACGAAGTTCTCCAACTCGCGCGGTGGGCTTGCTTGATTGAAAATCATTATTCCCAAGTGCGGGGAACCTTCACGCCCATGGACATCGAGTGGGCAAAAGACGGTATCTCAGGAGAAATGTTTATTGTCCAAGCACGTCCTGAAACGGTGCAGTCGCAAAAACATCAGAATTTATTAAAAAGTTACGCACTGAAAGAACGCAGTCAAGTTCTCGTCACAGGGCGTAGTATCGGCGAAGCGATTGGGCAAGGAAAAGTCCGCGTCATTCTAGATGTTCACAAACTCGATCAGTTCAAAGCTGGAGAGGTTTTGGTAACGTATAAAACCGATCCTGACTGGGAACCAATCATGAAAAAAGCAAGTGCGATCGTCACCAACCAAGGCGGACGCACGTGTCATGCGGCAATTATTGCCCGCGAGTTAGGAATTCCGGCGATCGTCGGTACGGGGAATGCAATTAGCGTACTCAAATCTGGTCAAGAAGTCACGGTTTCGTGTGCCGAAGGTGAAGAGGGTAAAGTTTATCAAGGCATACTTCCTTACGAAGTTCAGGAAGTGACACTAGAAGATTTACCGCGTACCCGCACGCAAATTACGATCAACTTGGGGAATCCGGCGGAAGCTTTTGGTGTCGCGGCGATTCCGAATGATGGAGTCGGGTTAGCACGCTTAGAGTTTATCATTGCGAACCACATCAAGGTGCATCCATTGGCGTTGGTTCACTTTGACAAACTGCCAGAAGATGCAATTAAAGATGAAATTGCGACGTTAACTTACCAATACGAACACAAGCCACAATACTTTGTGGATAAGTTAGCGCAAGGCGTGGCAACAATTGCAGCGGCTTTTTATCCAAAACCTGTCATCGTAAGACTATCAGACTTTAAGAGTAACGAATACGCCAATCTCCTTGGCGGACGTGACTTTGAACCGCAAGAAGAAAACCCAATGCTAGGGTGGCGGGGTGCATCTCGATATTATAGCGATCGCTACCGCGAAGGCTTTGCTTTGGAGTGTCAAGCGATCGCGAAAGTCCGCGAGGAAATGGGCTTGACGAATGTCATCTTGATGATTCCGTTTTGTCGCACTCCTGAGGAAGGACGCAAAGTTTTAGCCGAAATGGCAAAACACGGCTTGATCCGCGGTGAAAATGGTTTACAAGTTTACGTTATGTGCGAACTTCCCAGCAATGTCCTGTTAGCCGAGGAATTTAGCCAAGTTTTTGATGGATTTTCGATTGGTTCTAACGATCTAACGCAACTTGCCTTAGGTTTAGACCGCGATTCAGCGATGGTTGCAGATTTATTTGACGAACGCAACGATGCAGTGAAAAAATTAGTGCAAATGGCGATTGCTGCTGCTAAAAAACACAATCGCAAAATTGGCATCTGCGGTCAAGCCCCCAGCGATTACCCAGAATTTGCTCGCTTTTTAGTCGAACAAGGAATCGATTCAATTAGCCTTAATCCCGATTCGGTACTGAAAACTCTATTGCAAGTCGCTGAAGTAGAAGGAATAGTCAAATCCTAAAATTCCAATAATTACCCATTACTAAATTTCTTTGAGGCACTTTTCTATGTATACCAGAATTCTTGTTGCACTCGATCGTTCTCCCATGAGCGAGCAAGTTTTTCAACAAGCGATTGACTTGGCTAAAGCAACGAATGCAAATGTGATGCTACTACACGTTCTGTCTCCAGATGAAGAAGGTAGTCCAGATACTTCCATGATGCGTGAAGAATACTTTCCTGGTCTAAGTAGTGAAATCGCACAGCTGTATCGTCAGCAATGGCAGGAGTTTGAAGAACAAGGAATTAAGATGTTGCGCGATCGCTGCAAAGATGCAACTAACGCGGGTGTCAAGGCTGAATTCAAACAGATATTTGGTACTCCTAGTCGTACCATTTGTGAATTTGCACGCGAGTGGGGTGCTGATTTGATTGTTCTGGGGCGGCGCGGTCATTCTGGTCTTAAAGAATTGTTTCTCGGTAGTGTCAGTAATTATGTACTGCACCACGCTCCTGCGTCAGTTTTGACGATTCAATCTCGTGGTAAGGATATTCCAGCTAGTCAAAAACAACGAGCTGAAGTTGTGTCCTAAATTTCAAAACTGCTGCTAGTGACCTACTAGCGCAGTTATTTTTTACAACACATTTGCAACACTGAGGTGTAGCTATGCCGCAGTGTAGAACACAAATAAAAAAGGAGGCAATCAACTCTGTTCGTTACTGAGATTCCAGATTGTTTCAACAACAGTAACGCAATCTGTGACTGTTTCTAATTACGCATTATCTATTGCCCAAGTTAGGTATAGAAAAGAAAATGGTTCACTTTAGCAGAAAGCGAAGATTACTATACCGACGCTTTTTACAAACTTTGTTGTGGTTACTACTACTAGGAATCTGGACAACGATTATCTTCCTAGGTTTAGGAACTTTTATATCACAACCAGTCTTAGCAGAGATTAATCGAATTGAAGCTCCAGGAGAAATACTCTATCGATCGCAGCAGAGATTACAAGATTCTTCTGGAAATTCTTGGCAGGTCATTTTATTTAAGCAAGTTCAATCAGGACAAGCACCTTTAGTAAATTTAAGATTGGTAGGATTTCCTGGAGTTGCTGAATTAATTCATCCACACCCACTGCAAATCACAACGTCTACTGGGGAAATTTTAACGGCAAATGATGTTTTTCTAGTTGAAGCACCTGCACCAACAATCGGTCAATATGATGTAAAAAATATTTTGCCGCAATTACCTGCAGAATCGCTGCAACTCAGTTTACCTTTAGCAGGCGATCGCTCGATCGATATTTCTGTACCGCAATTTGTCGTACAGGAATGGCAGGAAGTTGCTGCTGCTAAGGCATAAGCGTTTAGGGTGCACGAGCAAAAACACCGGAGAAATTAATTATGATTCTGATACGTGGAAAGTGGCGTACTGCTAGCGTAGGATTTCTCTGCACCTTATTATTACTTGTCTTCTTGGCTACTCCAGTTTGGTCATTGGTCAGTCGCAGCGGCGATCAAATCATTATTGGCGCGAATGAAGTTATTGCCGATGACCTGTATGTTGCTGGTAGAACAATTACAATCAATGGTACAGTAAACGGCGATCTTGTGGCAGTTGGTCGTTTAATTACAATCAATGGTACAGTGCAAGGCGATCTCTTGGCGGCTGCTCAAGCCGTTGTTGTGAATGGCACTATCAATGATGATTTGCGAGTTGTTAGTCAAGTTACACAGCTTGGTTCGAATGCGCGAGTTGGTGATGACGCGGTTGCTGCTGGGATGAGTTTTGAAAGTTTAGCTGAAAGTACTGTTGCAGGCGATCTAGCCTTTACCGGATGGCAAGCGCTGCTAGCTGGTAATGTTGGGCGAAACGTGACAGGCAGTATGGCAGCATTAGAATTACGTAGTAACGTTGGTGGTAATGTTAATGTCATCACAGGCGCTGAAGGTGACGCGCCAGAAGCTTATCCGCCTTTTTTCCCGCAACCACCAGTTCCCATTCCTCAACTTCGTGCGGGTTTGACGGTAGCAGATTCAGTGCAAATTAGTGGCAATTTGACATATAGATCGCCTGGAGTTGCTACTATTAGCCAGCAAGCACAAATCGCTGGTGGTGTATTGCGCGAAGAGTTACCCGAAGACGAAACAGCAGCACCAGCTCCAGTCACAACAATTGCCCAGCAGTTGCAGTACTTTATTGCTTTAGTATTGGTAGGATGGCTTTTATTTAAGTTCGTACCAAATTGGATTCAAAGCTTAGCAGCGATCGCCTCTTCTAAACCACTACCCAGTTTAGGGTGGGGAATTGTAACTTTTTTAGCGGTGGGAATCATCGCAATTGCGATCGCTTTTGTGACGTTTGTTCTTACAGCCTTATCTGCAATTACATTACCTGTGCTGATTTTCCCAGTTTTGGGTTTGGGAACACTCGCCAATCTGACGCTGATTTTTGGGTTTCTCCTATTTGTAATGTTTGTACCGCAAATTGTTGTTAGTCTACTTGGCGGGCGGTGGCTAATCCACAAACTGCAACCAAGCACATCATCAAATCGTTTCGTTTCCCTCGCGATCGGCTTATTGATATTTGTACTTTTAACGGCAATTCCCGTCTTAGGTGGACTACTGCATTTGATAACAATCTTTCTGGGCTTGGGTGCGTTATGGATTTGGATACGTAACAACCGCGATCGCGCGCCAACCGAACCGCAGTTGGCAGCAGTATAAATTCTGCTGGCATAGTAAACCCGCTCGCGACCGAGGATTAGAACAGATGTACTACTAAGCAAAAGCGACCGCAGATGTCTTGAAGAGCCGTAGAGTCTAACCCATCTGCTTGAGAGCTGTTTGAGCTTCCTGCGCTACAGCTTCGACTTCATCGTTTACCATCTCTTTTAGTATGGACTGCGCTTGCGCTCCACCCAATTTTCCTAAAGCTTGGGCAGCACGGTAGCGTACTTGCCAATCTGCGTTGGATACATGAGGTGCTAGAAGTTCTACAGCGCGTGCGTCTTTTAAGTCGCCTAACGAACTAATTGCTGCAGTTTTTACTAAGTCAATATCTGAATTGAGTGCTTCTTGAAGCAAGTCAAACGACCGCGGATCGCCTAATTCGCCTAATGTAGCAACAATACTAAACTTAATCAGCCACTCGCTGGTGCTGTGATATAGTTGGGCTAAATCAGGATACGCCTCAGTTAATTTTAAAGCACCGATGCAATCGGCAGCAGCAGCTTGAACATCAGGTTCAGGATCGTTAATTAAGCGATCGCGCAACAAATCTAGCGTCACTTGCAAATTTTGTCCGCCCAAAGTATCCATTTGGCTCACTGCCGAATAACGAACGCGTGCATTACGATCTTGAACAGCATTTTGCACCAATTCAAAAGCAAGTGCAGTGTCTTCAAGTTCCCGAATTTGGTTTACCGCCCGCAAGCGTTCTCCCAAATCCTCAGAACTCAGCATTTGTTTAACAGTTTCAGGTGTCATACTCATTTAATTATTCCAAATTGAGATGGGTCAGGGAGCAGAGAGTGGGAGATGGAAAGACGCGGGAATAGCTGAGAAATCTTATGATAATTATTCACTTATCACTAGCTAACAGTCACTAATCACGCTTAATCCTTAGTCATCTGCTGCCATTGCCCGTACTACATCGCCACGCGTGAGAATGCCAATCACTTTACCTTCAGTATCAATGACAGGTAAGCGACGAACTTCGCGATCGTGCATTAACTTGGCAGCCTCTCTTAAAGACTTATCAGGGGAAATCGTCACTGGATCGCTACTCATCACTTCCCCGACGGTTTGTCCTAGCGCCTTGTGCAAGTCGCGCTCGTATTTGGCAGGATTTTGTAAGTAAATCACACTATCAAGAATCATGATATATGCAGGCGGAGTGACACCCGTTTCCTGCCACATCAAGTCTGTTTCAGAGATAATGCCTACCAATTTGCCTTCATCGTTAATCACGGGCAAACCGCTGATGCGTTTCTCTGCTAAAATCTGAATCGCTTCCTTTAACGGTGTTTCTGGGCGCACGACAATTGGATCGCGGCTCATCACCTCGGCAACAGTCTTAGGCATTTAATTACAGCTATCTACAATTCAAGTCCTCTGGGATCATTGTATAAAATTCAGGTTCTTAACCTGCACAGGTTCATGGTTTGTAACTAGGAGGAAGGAGTGGTTAGTGACTAGTTTTGAGTTAAAACCACTCATAATTTTCTTCTACACCTGAGCCCTGTTATTATTTCTCTAGTTCAATTTGATCTGAATTACTCAATCGAAGGGAATTTCGCAGAAGGCTTGGAGCAGTTTAATGCAGTTGGCGATCGCCCCTAAATGCGCAATTTCATAACCGTGGGTGTTTTGTGTGGGGAATGCTAAACACGCCGCACGGGCAACATGACCAAATTTCATGGCGATCGAAGCATCACTACCAAAACCGCTCAATGTTGCAAGTTGTACTGGCATTTCTAGCTTGCGTGCTACTTTTCTGAGTTGCCCGTTGAGCATTTCATCGTAAATCCCGTATCCATCTTGAGAGAGAATTACGGGTGCTTCTCCCGATTCAATTGGGTATTCCGGCGCCAGAGGACAAATTTCTAACGCGATCAAAGCATCCAAATGCTGTTTTTGACTAAAATACAGTGCGCCGATTGCGCCCACTTCTTCTTTTGCCGAAGCCACAAGATAAGTATCAACAAAGGGCTGTTTTACCTGTTCGGCTAATGCCAGTAAAATTGCGACAGAGGCTTTATTATCCAACGTGTAACTCGCAATATGATCTTTTAATCGTACTGGACGCTTGCGATGTTTGCCGACGACTACCCGCGTTCCTGGGCGAATTCCCGCAGCTTCAAGTTCTTCTGGCGTACACTTTGTCTCAATCCAAGCGTTTTCCCACTTGAGTGGAGTATTTTCTTGCAATTCTTTTTGCGGCGACTCGTGCGATACGTGACGCGAACCAAAGCTCAAAATCCCGCTGATTGTTTCGTTGTCGCCGAGTAAATCGACAACGCCTTCACCATAAATCCAAGGAAAAGAACCTCCTAGCTTGCGGACTTCGACTTTGCCCGTATCGCCCACCGTTTTGACTATTGCACCGATTTCGTCTTTGTGGGCGGTAATGGCAATAGATCGACTCGCATCTTGTCCGGGAAGCTTCGCAATTATATTATCCGCGCGATCGCGCCATACTTCTACTTGAAGCGCAGCAAATCTTTGCAGTAATAATTGGTTAATCTCAGCTTCAGCACCACTCGGCGAATGATGCATTACTAATTCTTCAATCAAGTTAAATATTTCGTCGTACATGCGTAAGAGATTTGGGGAACGAATGACTAGCCTGTAGCCCCTAGTTACATTACACGTCAAAATCTTCTGTTGGCATTGATACCATCACAGGGACTTGATACAGTGGCACAGTAAATGTCACGGTTGAGCCGAGTCCTTCGCCCATACTGTAGAAGTTAACCGTACCGCCCATTGCTTCTACTAACTTTTGCGAAATTGTCAGTCCTAAACCCGTACCGCCGTATTGTCGCGTCCGCGAGCCATCTACTTGACTAAACGATTGAAAGAGTTTGTCTTGTTTGTCGAGCGAAACACCAATTCCTGTATCCGCAACGCGGACTTTCACTAACCCTGGAAATTCCTGATTTTGGAAGGTAAATTTCTTCCGGACAACATCAGCACTAATTGTAATTCCGCCTTCGTGCGTAAATTTTAGCGCATTGCTGACTAAATTGAGTAGCACCTGCTTGAGCCTTTGATAGTTACCGTGCAGAATGATTTCATCTGAGGTATCCGGCATGTAGATGTGAAAGCTTAAGTTTTTCTGTTCTGCTTGGGTGCGAGTAAATTCTTCTACAGCAACAAAGAGTTCGTCAAGCTTGACAGGACCTAGTTCTAGTTCCATTTTGCCCGCTTCTATTTTGGCAATGTCCAAAATATCATTGATAATATCGAGCAAATGAATCGCCGAAGAATAGGCTTCTTGAATAAATTCTTGCTGCTCTTGGGGGTCGTCTGCCATGCCCTCCAAAATTAATTTTAAGAAGCCGATCATGCCGTTAAGTGGCGTGCGGATCTCGTGCGAAGTATTTGCGAGAAATTCGCTTTTAAGTCGCGAGGCTTCTTCAGCTTGTTGGCGCGCAAGTTCGAGTTCTTTATAAAGTGTCGCGTGGGCGATCGCAGTACCAATTTGATCTGCGACTTCTCCCACAAGTTCTATGTCAGTGACACTCCACTGTTGCGGGCAGTCTTGGTTTGGTTGAGTCCTGTCATAGACTAAACTAATCAACCCGTTAGGTTGATCTTGATAACAGGTAGCAACAATCAGTTGTACCTGCTGAGAATGCGTGTATGGGTTAGTTTTCTCGATGACAATTGGTTGTAGCGTTGCGAGTGCTTGGCAAAAGCTTGGTTCTTGCGCGATTGCCAATTCTAACCCTAGCATCGAAGGAATCGGCTTTGAAGTGTATTCTGCAACCGCGCGGAGATAACCTGGTTCTGGCAAGTACGAATAAATAACGCATTGCGTTGCGCCTAAGGCTTTACCTAAGCTATCAACTGCTTGCTGCCAAATAATATCTAAATCTAACGTCCGACGGATGTTACGGGCAATTTGCGTTAACTGTTTTTTGAGATTGGAGGATGCTGCTATCGAGTGATTTGCGGTTGTTACAGCTTGTCCTTGCCACGATCGCCCGATAACCAAAACTGTATCTGTTCGATGGCTAGCTGTTAGTACTGGCACAATAATAATGTCTAACAACAATCGTTTCTCGGCACAGCGAAACCAACACTGATACTGTTGGGGACTTGCACTCTGGATAACTTTTCGAAGCTTTTCGCGATACTCCTTTTGTTCGACTGGACCAAACACTCCGTCGAGCGTCGTTCCTACTATTTGCTCGTTGGTAATTCCATTTTCCTTTGCCTGTTGCCAATCAAAAGCTAAGTAACAACCGTCTGCATTTTGTATAAAAGCTAACTCTGCACCTATAATTGCTAGCGAAGTAGGCATCGTGTCGAGCAAGTCTAAGCTTTGCTCTGATAGTGGCAGTTGAGAATGATTAACGTTAACATTCATTATAGGCTGAGGTATACAAGTAGCAAGCAATATAGCTAGACTAATAGTTGTTTCGAGTTTGGCACAATTTTATAAAATTTAGGAAACTTTAATAGCCAGGGTGAAAAAGATGACTGGCAAAAGACATAAGACTACTCTTGCCATGTGCTAAGTCGATTGGTGTTAGGCAACGTTAATCGTTCCATTCACCACGTGGTGGCACGGGGGTACGTCTGAAAGTACGGCTAAGCTCGTCGTCGCGTTGCGTTTCGCCGCGCAACCACTGTCGAATTGCTGCCTCGATTACTTTGCTGGGATCGTTTGTTAAGTGTTGAATTTGCTCAACTAATTCTGAATCCAAGTGAACGGCAATTTCTACTTTGTCAGTTAAACTCTCTGGGTCAATGGCATTCTCATTCATAAGCACTAAAAAAGACTATATTGGAAAAAAGTTTACCAGCGATGGCTTTGCGAATTTCAATCAATTTAATTTGTCAGATTTCAAGGAAGATACATCTGCTATTGTCTATTGTACGCCCCCAAATAAGCAATACTAAAAAGATCTACTCATGCTTGAGACTCATTTTCCGATGGCTCCAGTTTTGTGGCAGGAGCAAAAAGTTGTTGGCAGCGTAGGGCTTTGCCCTTCTTAGAGGTGGAGCGAGTGTTTGGTTGTTACTAGTTGTGACTTTTGTGCGCGCGCTTGCGTCAAAACTCTTGCGCTCCCGCATCGCCCTTACCCAATCGCAGCGCCTTAGCTCAAAAAAGTTTAAAATGCGTTAAAGATTCCTATTTCTTAACAATATTGCTTGCTGCTAGAACAAAAAATATGACTGACGTCCCCGCAGAGCGCATTCGTAATTTCTCTATTATTGCTCACATCGACCACGGAAAATCAACACTTGCCGATCGCTTGCTGCAAACCACTGGTACAGTAGAAGTCCGGCAAATGAAAGAGCAGTTTCTCGACAACATGGACTTGGAACGGGAGCGCGGCATTACAATTAAGTTGCAGGCGGCTCGGATGAACTACAAAGCACAAGATGGTCAAAATTATGTTTTAAACTTAATTGACACTCCCGGACACGTTGACTTTTCCTATGAAGTGTCGCGGAGTTTAGCTGCGTGCGAAGGTGCGTTGCTTGTCGTCGATGCTTCGCAAGGAGTCGAAGCACAAACTTTAGCGAATGTTTATCTAGCACTAGAGCACAATCTAGAAATTATCCCTGTGTTGAATAAAATCGATTTACCAGGAGCCGAACCAAACCGAGTTGCTGGGGAAATTGAAGAAATTATTGGACTTGATTGTAGTGGGGCAATTCTGGCTTCGGCGAAAGAAGGCATTGGTATTGATGAAATCTTAGAGGCAATTGTTCAGCGCGTCCCGCCACCAAGAAATACTGTTAACGATCCCTTACGCGCGTTGATTTTTGACAGCTACTACGACAGTTACCGAGGTGTTATTGTTTATTTCCGCGTGATGGATGGTACGGTCAAAAAAGGCGATCGCATTCGTCTGATGGCATCAGGGAAAGAATACGAAATTGACGAGTTGGGCGTTCTTTCTCCGAATCAAAAACAAGTAGACGAACTTCACGCAGGAGAAGTAGGCTATCTCGCCGCTGCCATTAAAGCGGTAGCAGACGCACGGGTAGGTGACACAATTACCTTAGCCACACAACCAGCTGCAGAACCATTACCAGGTTATACCGAGGCTAAACCAATGGTATTTTGTGGCATGTTTCCCATCGACGCCGATCAGTTTGAAGATTTGCGCGATGCATTGGAGAAGCTGAAACTGAACGACGCAGCTTTGAATTTTGAACCCGAAACGTCGAGCGCCATGGGTTTTGGCTTCCGTTGCGGCTTTTTAGGATTACTGCACATGGAAATTGTGCAAGAACGCTTAGAGCGCGAGTACGATCTCGATTTGATTATTACCGCCCCTTCTGTGGTTTACCGCGTTACAACAACTAAGGGTGAGGTTTTGTATATTGATAACCCCAGTACGCTACCCGCGCCCAACGAACGCGAAAAAATTGAAGAACCGTACGTTCAAGTAGACATGATTACACCAGAAACCTATGTCGGAACTTTGATGGAATTGTGTCAGAATCGGCGCGGTGTTTTTAAAGATATGAAGTATTTGACACAAGGGCGCACAACATTAACGTATGAGTTACCACTTGCTGAAGTTGTCACTGACTTTTTCGATCAAATGAAGTCGCGATCGCGCGGATATGCCAGCATGGAGTATCAACTGATCGGCTACCGCGAAAACCCACTCGTCAAACTCGATATCTTGATTAATGGCGATCCTGTCGATTCCCTGGCGATGATTGTGCATCGCGATAAAGCCTACAATGTAGGACGAGCAATGGCAGAAAAGCTCAAAGAACTCATTCCCCGCCATCAATTTAAAGTTCCGATTCAGGCAGCGATTGGTAGTAAAGTGATTGCTAGCGAACACATCCCAGCTTTGCGTAAAGACGTGTTAGCGAAGTGCTACGGTGGTGATATCAGCCGGAAGAAAAAGCTCCTACAAAAGCAGGCTAAAGGTAAAAAGCGCATGAAAGCTGTAGGAACTGTGGATGTCCCGCAAGAGGCGTTTATGGCAGTGCTACGGTTGGATCAAGCCTAAGCATTAGCAGTCACTAACAACTCGCTACTTTTTCGGGAGCATTTTAAATAGCAGTGTCGTCGGTTCTTGGATTTCTCAAAGACAGAAATGCGATCGCACAACAAGCCACTACTTTGTTGCTCTGCTGGAGAGCCATCATGACAAGTGCAACTTCATTAAATACTGATATCGACTACCCCGATTCTGATGGCAAGCCGATGGCTGAAAGCGATTACCAACGTCCCTATGTGGCATATGCTACTGAGTCACGCAGAAGCCGAAGCAGCTCGACAAGCGGCACAAAATAAAGCAGAACGGTTAGCTGCCAAGTTACGAGAACTGGGAGTTGATCCCGACTTGGTATAACACCGTTTCGCTTAAAAGTTGATGCATGTGGGCAGCTTCAGGAGCAGAGGACGCAGAGGAGAAATGACTTGTAGTTTTTATTTAGTGAAATGGTATAATCTATATCCGCGCTAGTAGAAGGAACAGTATGGTTGCCATGCTGCCAAAATCCTATCTTCAGAAAACGTCTATTCCTGTTTATTCAAGACTACCGATGTAAGGTTTGATCTCATCAAATCTTCCCTCAACGACAACTCTACCTTCAGCCAGGACAATAATATTGTCAGCACGAGAAAGAACAGCAGGACGGTGGGAAACTGCAAGACAAGTGGGTTGCCATGTGGATTCTGCTATTTTATCTTGTGTACTTGCAGCAAAGAGACGCGACCAGACAAGTTGTTCAGTTTCAATATCAAGCGCGCTAGAAAGATCGTCAAAGACGAGCAATTCTGGTTGATGAACAAACATCCGCGCTGCTGCTGCGCGTTGTAACTGTCCTCCCGAAAGCCGCATTCCTTTGGTGCCAATTACAGTTTCTAGCCCCTCAGGCATGGTAGCAAGATCGCGGTCAAAAGCAGCAAGAGCGATCGCTTGCTCGATGTTTCCTTGTTGCAATCCCAGCGTAATATTTTCTTGAAGAGTACCGCTAAATAACTGCGGAACTTGTGGCGTATAGGCACTGCGAGGAGGTACAAAGAAATTAGCAGGATCTGTCACTTCCTTTCCATTCCAATATATTGTGCCAGCTTGTTTAGGTAATAACCCAAGTAGGACACGTAGTAGTGTTGTTTTGCCAGAGCCAATGCGACCTGTAATGACAGTAATGTTACCGCGTTGTAGTGTTAAGTTTATATCAACAATTCCCCGATTGCTACCAGGGTAGAAATATGTTAAGTTAACTGCCTGCAACTTATTAAGATAACTCTGTTCATCGCGGTAAGGTTGTACAACTAATGGTAGCTTAGGCTTTTTTCCCCAAAGATTATCTAAATACAATGGTTGAGGTGCAACGAGATTAGTTGCAGCAAGTACGCCATCGTCTTGTACCAATGAACCCATGCGTTCAAAAGATACTTTAGTCTGCTTGGATAGTGCGAGAAAACCTCCCAAGGAACTGATAAACTCAGTTACAAATGACAAATAGTAAACAAACAGCGCAAAGTCTCCTACACTGATTTCGATTGCACTTCTTGATAATGCACTTACTAGCAAGATTAACCCTGTGCCGACGCTAACAAGATTCTGTAAAATTGAATTCAGGATCGCGGTAAACACTTGATCCTGCACCATTAATCGCTGCCGTTGTTGATTAAGTTGCCGAAACCGCGTTAGTACAGGTTGTTCTGCACCAGCAACTTGAATTGCTTGTACGGAATTAAAAATTTCACCAATTAAGCCTGTCACGTTTTGCGTCGCTTGACGACTCGCACGACGATAGCGTTTGATGCGGGTTTCAGCACGTTGAATGACGATCGCGATCGCAACTAATGGCAGAAATACAAATAAAGTCAACCACACATTGACGCTGAAAAGGATCGCCAACGCAACAAACGCAAAGACTCCTTCGCCTAAAATTTCATTTGTACCAACGACGTTATCTTCAACTTGGGTAGCATCTTCGCGAAAATAACTCAATACTTCTCCAGGAGATACTGTATCAATATCTGCTGTACTTAAAGGTTGTGCGCCTGGGCGTTGTAGCAATTGTGATAAAAGATTGTGACGTAGCAGCGAACTCATCGTAAACCGATGCTGAGTTTTGGTCACGCGACCTGAAAAAATTGCGAGAATTCTTGCTAACCCTGTTGCTAATAAGAAGGCAATAAGTGTTTGCGGAGATACGTTGAGTTGTGAGTTATTAGTGAGAGTATTAAAGAACTCGCGGATAAGTAAGCCTGGAATCGCAGGTAATCCCATGATAAATAGCCACAGGATGGTGTCGGCTGAATAAAGTCTTGGCGCATACAGAATCATCCGCCAAAGAAGTTGCCAAATAGAAACAGAGTTTTTCATTCAGATAAGGACGGGGCGATCGCCATACTTCACATCTTTGTAACTATGTTGCCAACTTGTGTAAATGAGAAGATTTCTTATTAAGCATTTCAGTATGGTAATATGAAATAACATTATCGGAATTTACACCAAAAAATCAGTTGTTCCTGCTTTTAATAATTGGGAGAAACGAGAATGCGGGTTATTGAGCAAGCTTTGGCGATCGCCGTACTCTAGTATGCGTCCTCGATCTAAAATCAAAATTTGATCGGCGCGTTGTACCGTTTGTAAGCGATGGGCAATAATAATTCCTGTGCAGCGGTTGAGTAATCTATCGATAGCTTGTTCAATTAAGTGTTCAGTGACAGGATCGAGGCGTGAAGATGCTTCATCAAGAATGACTAAACCAGGGTTTTTGAGAAAAACGCGGGCGAAAGTTAAAAGTTGTGCTTGTCCAGCAGAAAGTCCACCGCTATTAGAATCAAGCTGAGTGTCGAGTTCTTCAGGAAGCGATCGCAACCAAGTTCCGAGTCCTAACATTTCTAAGGTCTGCTGAATTTGGACATCAGAAATTGTGGAATCAAAAAAGGTCAGATTATCACGCACACTCGCTTGAAAGAGTTGCACATCTTGCGTAACTAAACCAACACGTTGTCGCAGTGTTGTGAGTGGGGTTTGGGCGATCGCCACATCTCCTAAACGAATGCAGCCTAATTGCGCGTCATAAAACCTTAGTAACAATCGCGCTAATGTGGTTTTACCACTACCTGTACGACCTAACAAACCTAAAACTTGACCCGCAGGAAGATAAAACGAGATGTCTTGAAGTGTCCATTCTTGAGGCGTAAGGTAATTTGAAGCTGTTTGCTGCACTAATTCGTAAGAGAACCAAATTTGTTCGCAAGATACTGATAGCGCACCTTGGGGAAGAATGCGATCGCCTCCTGTACTTAAACGCGACTGTACTTGTAAGATTTCGCGGATGCGGTGAATACTCGCTTCGACTTGTTGCAATTCTTCGAGTTCTTCGCGGATGCGCTCGATAGGTTGATTGAGTAAGTTAGTGTAGTGAAAAATCAGGTAAGCACTGCCAATAGTAATCGCGTTTTGATTCCAAAGGTACGCACTTACTGCAAGGGCGATCGCATTTCCAACTGTGAATAAACCAACAGAAGTTGACCAAAGTATCGTACTTGTCAACCGAGCTTTTTGGTAAACTGGCAACCAGCGTTGCAAAATTTGATGAAAACGCCGCATTACGTAGCTAACAGCACCATTCGCCCGAATATCTTCTCTTCCGACTAAGTGTTCTCCAATAAAGCCAAAAAATTCCGCACTGACTTGTAAATAAGTTGTCCAAGGTGCTACCGCAAAAGAATGTAAACTCAGTAATATCGTTAAGGCAAAGAGCGAAAATAGCGTTAAGCTAAATCCTGCTAACTCATTCTCGAAAAACAGCGCAACTAAAATACCTACTAAGAGGATGGCATTACCTAATGTATGAATTGCTAATTGCGAAAAGAAGCGCGATAAAACGTTGACATCACCATCTACTCTTTCTAATAGTTCGCCCGATGTACGTGATTTATAAAACGATAAATCTAATTGAATGCAGTGTTCTACAATATCTGCTCTAAGTGCATTAGTTGCAGTCCACGCAACGTTTTCGCCTAAATAGGTTGCAACAACCGATAATATCTGTGTTAAGAATGCAGCACCAATGAAAAGTAGCGCTGCAACAAATAAAACTTGCCCAGATGCGCCAGCAATTGAAGTATCAATAAAATATCCTAGAATTTGCGGACTCAGAACTTGTAAGCCAATACTTGTCAGCAATGCAACTGCAAACAGCGTAACGCGTCCTTGCTGCGGCTTTAAATAGCCACCTAGTAGCTTGGTATACAGTTTAATAGGAACATTCATACTAATTTAAAAATTATAATCTTAGTGGTAATTGGTGATTGGTAATAGATAAGATTTACTACTAAGTAAGCAGTTGCTAGTTATTGAGTTCTCTAGTTAGTTATTTCTAGTTAATCGTTAAGTTATATATCAATCAATCAAATTTTGCTGAAGGTCGGTTCTGTAACAATTCCTATACAAAACTTCCCTAAATTTAGCGCAATAGAAGCTTAAAGTAATTAGCATCATCATTACTATTACCCATTACCAATTACCTATTACCAGTTCCTCATAAAGACATACTTTTCAGCTACTTTCCAATAACGAGAAAAACGCTTGAGGTCAATATAGCCGTCATAATCTAAGAATGGTTCAACAGCTAGTACTTCTAATGACATCGAGTTTTCAATTCGATCGCAAATCGTATTAAAGCGCGGGCTAGGACTTTCTGCGGTGACAACAAGGTTAGCACTGTGTTCTTGCGCGAACGCCATAACTTCGGTTGCGACATCTCCTCGCCGGATAGTAACAGGTAATTCGAGTAAGCACTCGTAAATAAAAGTTATGCGCTTAAGGCTTAATTGCCATTCTGCAATCAGTGCATCATCCCAAACCCAAATTGCTGGTGCATCTGGGTAAGCTTTTAGTGCAGGATTGTATGGGCTGAGACAATCACCGTGTACCCAAATAATCGGTTTATTCATGCAAATTCTAAAAGAGTATTTGTAGTAGCTAGAAAATTATGCCATTAGCTGCTATTGAATAGATGATGCTTGAAAACGTATTTTTTTTGCTCTAGTAGACGAGAAGTTCGCTACATTTACTTCGATCCTGATGAAAAGCTCGTTTAGGAATATTATTCTTGGGGCGATCGCGTTTGTCTCCACCATTATCGTTGCAGTGATGGGGTATATTCTCGCAGGCTGGAGTTTGTTGGATGCAATTTATATGTCAGCTATCACCATTTTTGGTGTAGGCTATGGCGAAGTACGCCCAATCACTTCACCCGCACTGCGAGTTTTTACAATCTTGGTAATAGTTGCAGGCTATACTTCTGTCGTCTTTATCGTCAGTGGTATCGTGCAGATGGTGACAGAAGGTGAAATTAATAAAGCGCTACACTCTCGACGCAGGGAACGCGAAATGGAAAAGCTACAGCAGCACGTCATCATTTGTGGTTTTGGGCGTATTGGGGAGATCTTGGCACGACGTTTAGTACGCGTCAATCAGCCTTTTGTCGTGATAGATAGTAATGGCGATCGCGTTGCGAAAGCCGAAGCCAAAGGTTATTTTGTCAAGCAAGGTAATGCAGCGGATGAGACCATATTACATGCCGTCGGAATTCAACGAGCAAAAGCTTTAGCAACTGTCCTTCCTGATGATGCGATTAATGTCTTTATCACGCTAACCGCCCGCGAACTTAACCCCAATTTACAAATCATTGCGCGTGGCGAGTTACCATCAACCGAGAAGAAACTTCGCCTAGCTGGTGCAGATCAAGTTGTTTTACCAGCGGCGATCGGTGCTGAGAGAATGGCACATATGATTACGCATCCTGCTGCAATGGACTTTTTAGAGCAAGATGACGGGCGCAATACTCTAAACGAACTGCTTGCAGAAATTGACGTACAAGTTGATGAATTGGCAATTCCCGCAGATTCACCTTTGGCAAATCAAACAGTAAGCGATATCGAAATTCGCGGAAAAGGTGCTTTTATTGTCGTCGCCTTGCGTAAAAACGACGGTACAATGATTATCCATCCCAAACACGAAATGTTACTCGAAGTTGGCGATACAGTAATTGTCATGGGACATCGCGGCGATATCCCCCAGTTTGCTAAGAATTACGTGTTAAGACGCGATATTAGATACCGAGGTTCGCGAAAATAGGAAGAGTGTAGCTTTTGCTTATTTAGTGCAAATCCATCTAGAGTTAGGCTTTATTTCTCCACTAGGCTCATTATTCTTGAATAGAATGATCTGCTATCTTGAGCCAGAATGAAAGCTTCCGAAACGACTCTCCGTAATTTACTAGAAGGTACTAAACAATTTCAAATCCCACTTTTTCAGCGATCGTACTCTTGGAAAAAGGAAAATTGGGAAACACTGTGGGAAGACTTAATGAGTCTCTACAGAGAAGAAATCAAAGGCTTTTATTTTTTAGGACCAATAGTAACTCAAGCTATACCTGGTACTGCTGACGGAATCTCACCATTTGTTGTTATTGATGGACAACAACGCTTAACAACGTTAACAATTGTTTTGGCAGTTTTACGAAACCATTTTAAAAAAATTGACAAAAGCGTGGCAAATGAAGTTCAAGAATTGTATTTAATTAATAAATTTAAGAAAGATAATGATATTTACAAGTTATTACCAACACAAAGCGATCGCGAAGTTTATCAAAGTATTATTATAGCAAAAACAGTTAAAGATATCAATAAAGTCGGCTTAGTCTACGAAGCTTATAAATTTTTTGAGAACAAATTTAAAAAACCAGGATTTGAGGACGGCAATATATTAGATCTCAATAAGTTTAAAGCGATTCTTCTAGAACAGATTTTGTTAGTTAATATTACCTCTGATGAGGGTGATAACCCTTATCTTATTTTTGAAAGTTTAAATAATAAAGGAGAAGAATTAAGTCAAATAGACCTGGTACGAAATTACATCTTTATGAAGATACCTGCTCGCGAACAAGAAGTAGTATACAACAATCTTTGGCTTCCCTTGCAATTAAAATTTAAGGATTATACAGGAGATTACTTTGCAAATGAATTAACAAATGCCTTTTGGTTTTACGTTCGTAAAGATGGTAATGCAATTAGTCAAAAGGAAGTATATAAAGCGATTAAGCAAAAATTTGATTCATCTCAAGCAGATGCAATCAGCCAACTTGAAGAAATTATTCAGTTTGCTAATTATTACTTACGCCTCAACTTTGAAGATGAAGAACCGAATAAAAACTTAAAAAAATGGTTCAAACGACTCAAAAGGTTAGATTTTACGACTTGTCATATATTCTTACTCAACGTGTATCGAGATTATGAAGAAGGAAAAATAGCGCTAGCAGAGTTTGAAGAAATTATAAGGTACTTAGAGTCCTATTTTGTCCGGCGTTGGATAACTGGAATTTCTACTAGAACGCTAGGTACAGTTTTTAATGATTTATATAAAACCGTAAAAGAGAAAGAACCCAACAATTTAGTTGAAGGCTTACGTCAAACTCTAAGAAGCTTTAAAACTACTAAAATTTTTCCAGAAGATGCAAAGTTTCGTGAAGCACTTATTCACAAAGCTTTATATAGTAAAACTTCTGGACTAAATGATAGAGTTAAGCTGCTGCTAGAAAGTATTGAAGCCATGCTAACTAGAGAGCAAGTCAATTTTGAAAATTTGAATTTAGAGCATATTATGCCTCAAACTTTAAATAAGCAGTGGCAAGCAGATTTAGGAGCTAACTATAATAAAATTCATAAAGAATGGTTACATAATTTAGGTAATTTAACATTAACAGGTTACAATCCTGAACTGTCTAATAAAAGTTTTGCTGAAAAGCGATCGCTCTTGGATGCTAGTAACTTATCCTTAAACCAATATTTTAAAAATTTTACTACTTGGAACGAAGAAGCAATCAAAAAGCGTGCCGAATATTTAGCTGATATAGCTCTAAAAATTTGGCTTCGATGACTTCGTTATCATAGACATATATAATAGAAAGCGAGGAGCGTTATCGAAGATTTTAACACAGCAATTGTGCACTTTTCTTCGCTAGCCGCTAGTTACTCTTTCGCATTTCACTGCTTCCTTTCCCCTTTTTTCCTCTTTGCCAACTTTGACTACCACGGTTGTTACTAAACTCTCCTTTAGGAAATAACCGTTTCTCTAACTCTTCGTAACTACCTTCAAAGTCACAATTACCATACAAAGGACATTGACGACAATACACTCCTTCGGTGTAGCGTTCCAAATTCTCGCGGTTGAAATAATACGGCTTATGACTAAACGTACTTGCAACCCACTGCCATGACATATTATTACTCGCTGGATCGCCGTCTAAAAGATGTTCTAAAAACCACTTTGCGCCAGTTTGCCAACGCACGCGTCGCCAATGCACAATGTATGCTGCTAGCCACATCCGCACATGATTGTGTAAATAGCCAATTTCTCTTAAATCGCGGCTAAAGCTATCAATACAAACTCGTCCACTTGTTCCATTAGCAACATCGTCGGGGAGTTCTTGTTGATATTCTTCTACTTTATAGCCAGTTTTATAAGGTTCTCGATCTTCCCAAATACCATCACCTATTTTGACATATAATCGCTGCCAATAATCACGCCAACCTAGTTCATTGATCAGTTTAGTTGCTTCATCTTGATTCACTTTTTGTAAAACATAGTCTCGAATTTCAGCTAAACTAAGGACTCCGTAACGAATATACGGTGAAAGCCTTGTGACTGCGCCTGTTAAGAAATTGCGCGATTTAGCATACTGGGCTGCATCTACCTTTTCTAGTGCGGCTTCTGCGGCTTTTCGTCCTCCTCTGATTTGAGAAATGCGATCGCCACGTTTTACTGTTTCTGGAAATTGTTCGCGTAAGTAGGCAACTAACTCATCACGGCTACCAAATTCACGCTGCATATTTTTACTCATTTGAACTATGTCTTCTATAATTTAAATATCAATAATTGATTAAAGTTGAGTTTTTTTAAAGCATACCTATAAAAGATAGCACAAAATAATTTAATATTTTTGTTAGTCAAGAAAATGATTCAAGTTATCCAAGCTCGTAATATTGGTATTGCTTACTTAGAAGAAAAGTTTGGTCTTCATCTCGTTAATGAGGAACAATTCTTTGCAGAATGCTTATTAGAACCTTATTATATAGAACCTACTGAACAAGAAAAGTACTATTTAGACAGAGTTAAATCAAATTACTTAAATCTTGCTAAGCAACGCCCGATTTCCGAAGAAGTAAAAATGGTTGTGTTATCACCGCTACTTG
The DNA here is from genome assembly GCF_002939305.1 of Chroococcidiopsis sp. TS-821. Taxonomy (NCBI): domain Bacteria; kingdom Bacillati; phylum Cyanobacteriota; class Cyanophyceae; order Chroococcidiopsidales; family Chroococcidiopsidaceae; genus Chroococcidiopsis; species Chroococcidiopsis sp. TS-821. The sequence continues at coordinate 255,781 of NZ_MVDI01000003.1, forward strand.
ATTTAGCAGGGTTTTATCGTCCTCCTTTTTATGTAGAAACAGAAGAATCTATAGAAATTATCCAAGAAGACGAAGGGGAAATACTAAAAGGCAAAATTGATGTTTTAGTTTTTAAAAAACAGTTTTGGCTACTTGTTATTGAATCGAAAAGTACCATATTTTCTTTATTTACAGCAATACCGCAAGCGTTAGCTTATATGCTAAGCAACCCTTATCCAGAAAATCCAGTATTTGGATTAGTTACGAACGGTAGTGAATTTATATTTCTCAAGCTTCTTAAACAAGATATTCCTCAATATGCATTATCTGAACAGTTTACGCTTCTCAAGCGTGAAAATGAGTTATACAAAGTTCTGGGTATATTAAAAAATATAAGACAAGTATTAAGTTAAGAAAAATGGTGAGTCGTCCAATTTATTTAGATAATCATGCAACGACACCTGTAGATGAGCGCGTATTAGCGGCAATGATACCGTATTTCACCGAGCGCTTTGGCAATCCAGCAAGCACGAGTCACCTTTATGGTTGGGAAGCGGAGGCGGCGGTTAAACAAGCACGAAATATCTTAGCAGAGGCGATTGCGGCGACACCAGAAGAAATTATTTTTACGAGTGGGGCGACAGAGGCGAATAACTTAGCGATTAAAGGAGTTGCTGAAGCTTACTTCCAAAAAGGGCGGCATCTTATTACGGTACAAACTGAGCATAACGCAGTACTCGATCCGTGTGAGTATTTGCGATCGCTTGGTTTTGAAATCACATTGTTACCGGTACAAAACGACGGACTAATCGATTTAACTCTCTTAGAAAAAGCCTTTCGCCCTGATACAGTTTTAGTTTCTGTGATGGCGGCTAATAATGAAATCGGCGTGTTGCAGCCATTGGCAGAAATTGGGCAAATGTGCCGCGATCGCAACGTACTATTTCACACTGATGCTGCGCAAGCAATTGGTAAAATTCCCCTCGACGTGCAGGCAATGAAGATAGATTTATTATCGATGACTGCCCACAAAGTTTATGGTCCTAAAGGTATTGGTGCATTATACGTGCGGCGGCGCAATCCGAGAGTCCAACTTGCGCCACAGTTACACGGTGGGGGACACGAACGCGGAATGCGATCGGGAACGTTGTATCCACCGCAGATTGTTGGATTTGCGAAAGCGGTCGAAATTGCTTTAGCCGAACAAGCAACGGAAACACAGCGCTTGACGATGTTAAGGGATAAGTTGTGGCAAAAGTTGAGTCAAGTTCCTGGAATTTACCTCAATGGACATCCTACGCAAAGATTACCAGGAAATTTGAATGTCTCGGTTGAGGGTGTAGATGGTGCAGCGTTGTTACTGGGATTGCAGCCTGTCATGGCGGTTTCTTCAGGCGCGGCGTGTTCTTCGGCAAAAACAGCACCTTCTCACGTTTTGCTAGCGTTGGGACGTACTGAGAGTTTAGCTTATGCGTCGGTTCGGTTTGGAATTGGGCGGTTTAATACAGCAGAGGAGATGGAACGCGTGGGAGAATATGCGATCGCAACGATTGCAAGTTTGCGTCAGCAGGCGATGATGGTGTAACGAACTACTGAGGGGGGGTTGGTAGGGTAGCGTAGAGTTCTTTTAGTTTTTGAATGTCGTGGTGAAACCAGGTGTGTAGCCAGTGATTGTAGGCTTGAATGGCGATTTGTTCTGGTTGGGCGTGGTTGAAGATTTGGGTAATTATGTGTCCTGCCATCATACCGGACATAATGGCTTTAAGGACACCGTGCGAGGCGGCGGGATCGAGTACGGATGCTGCGTCGCCAACGAGAAAGTAACCTTTACCTGCTGGCTGTTCAACAATGCGCCAGGTGACATCGGCGGCGTTGGTTCGTATTGGTTGTAGTTGGGCAAATTCTGGGGGAATCCAGCGTTTATCAATTTGTTGGTTGAAAGATAGTCGCGTCCATTGATACAGTTGGGGGCGTACTTGGACTGTCCATGTCCAACCTTGGTTATCTGCGGCGATCGCGGGTGAAGATTGGGGAATTTCTCCTGTAGCGTAGCCGTAGCGGGCAATGAGACGCGGGCTATAGTAAGTAATTGGTAATTTTAACTGACGTGCTAGCCAGTGGTGACTTCCGGTTGCATCGACAACAAAGGTTGAATGTAATGCACCTTGCGATGTTTTTACTCCTGCAACTCGATCGGCACTCAGAAGTAGCGCTGTAGGATAGCAGGGTTGTAGTACTTTGACTCCCAACTTTTTAGCATGGTTGAGTAAAGCCGCGTCAAAATCTGCCCGCCATATTTGAAAGCCGCGCCATACACCTGTATCGTCTTTACCAAAAGGGACAAAGTGCGCTTGATTCCATTGCACCCAAATTCCAGGGTGACGTAGCAAGTCAGGAGTCAAAGTTTGTTCAGCAACGCCTAGTTGTTGTAGCAAAGGCTCAATTCCTGGGTGTAGAGTTTCTCCAGGGCGATCGCGCGGAAATTGTTCGCGTTCGACGATCGCGACATCAAGTCCAGCTTGAGCGCATTGTATCGCGGTTGCTGTACCTGCGGGTCCCGCACCGAGAATGAGGACATCCGTTGCTGCTTCAGATCGCATTGACTTCACATCGAAATTCACCATCGTCTTGTTGCCAACACAAAGTATCTTGCGTTATCTGACACGTGAAACGATTACGTACGCGCAGACGTTTGCGGCGGACATCGTCGGTAATTTGTTCGCTTCCTTGCACTGTGGCGAAGACGTATAAATAGCCAGAACCTTGCAATGTCGATCGGGCGCGATCGCTTCTTTGTGTCCAATCGGCAATTTTTTCCGCAGCGACAAGTAACAATTGAGTTGTACTGACTGTATCGTTTGGTGGTAACACGCGAATGCAAAAACGCAAGGCTTCCATGCGGCGAATAAGTTCTGCACTATCTACCTGCGCCAGTTCTGATACGCGAATTTGTCCTGCAAGCGCATTAGAAATATAGTCGGAACGGTCTTTATTCGCAAAATTGACGACTAACCCGTCAAAGTCTTCAAAAAACGAACCATACTCGCCATCCCATCCTCGTTGTGACATGACTTCTCCAGCTTTCACGCGGGGATGTTGTGGATGATAACCAAGTTCGCTATCAAGTAATGGTAACGCTGTCGGTGCAGAAAGAATCGCGAAAGTTCGCGCTGCATCGGGTGCTACCGCAGGCCAAAATGAATTCAGTGCAGCACAAAGTTTAGCATCTTCAGGAAAAGGACTACCCAAGCCATAAGCTGCGTAAAAGTTACCTTGGCGGTCTTGTCCTAACGAAACATCCCAGCCAGGGGCAAAAACATTAGAAGCAGCATCTGGTAAAAAACTGACTAAACTATCAGATTGCAAGCGCTTGGGTAGATCGTTAGTACGAGGCGCGCTACCAACAATTGCGGCGATCGCTGTTTCATTGCGTCGAAAAGCTTTCGTCTCGCTATCAGGTAAAGGTAAATCTGGATTGGGAGGTTGTCTTCCTTTGGATAAGGGTGATGGTCCACCTTGACTAAATTGAGCGCGCAAAGTGGGTAAAAACTCATCTACCCAATGTTCAATCGCAATTTGATCCGCAAGTGGAAAGAAATCTGGCGCTGTTACTAAAGAATACGCTGGACGTACGGCAAGTCTCGCTAAACCATTGACTCTGACACTAATGCAACCATCACAGGAATTATCGCTAAAGTGTGCGGCTTCATAACCTCCTTGGGCAAGAAACTGTAAAAATTCGTCTTCTGAGGCAATTTCTTGATTTAAATCAACTAATTTTTGCTCACTCGCACTTGTTTCTACCAGATGTCGCATATTGACGTATTCAGGTGCTTCGCGTCCTCTGCCATTAGCGGCAATTTGATAAGATGTCCAAAATCGATTGTTGAAGTTTTCTGGTGGTACCTGAAATCGGACAATTTCATCGCGTCCCGTCACAGAATTTCGCTGCGTTGAGGTGTAAACTAACCGTGGTGTGGGTTGCGGTACGAGTAAAACTGAGGCGTTGACGGGTTGTAATTCTACCAAATCCCGCGAACGACGCGAATCGCGCACAAATGGGGCTTGATTAATATCAAATCCATCTAATATGGGAATTCCACCATGCGTATGTACGCGCTGTAGTTTCTCATTGCGGTGATACTCGAGAAACTCTAAGGTAATATTGACATCGCGCAAGCACTCATCACCAGGAAATAATTTATGCACAGGAAACAAAAATCGGCGCGTGCGATCGCCTGGTTGTTCTTCTAAAATCGCATCATCAACACTTAAGCGACGTTCTACCGCCAGAAAAGCCGCATAACGTGCAGGCATTACCGCAAGGCGACCGTCTTCGGATTCTACCCAAAAACTTCGTCGAAAGCCGCTGTAATTTGCTGTTGTTGTTCCTACACGCGCAACTCCAGTACGCGAAAACGCCATATCAGCATGAATTCCGTGCGGACTTCGTGAAGCAATGCGATACTGATACGCAAATACTGCAATTACGGCATTAGGAAAATCAGCTAAACTACGATTTGTGAGGCTATAGATGTAGTTTTCGATGGCATCCAACTCTGCTAAAGTCGGATAAGCGCCATTATTACCAACCGGATGCACTGCCGAACTTGCTAAGGCGTGATATAACAAACTACGTGCGGGGCTTCCTGGTTCAATACCGCGAATTCCATCTGATGCAAAGTCGGTAAATCCTGCAAGATTGCGGTCAATTGAGGGTAATTCTTTGGCAAGTTCTTGCTGTAAATCAGTTGCAGTAATATCTAAACCGTGTTGTAAAAGTAAGTCTCGCCATCCTTGAGACGCTAGGCGATCGCAAACTTGTTTTACTTCATCAATTAAAGCCATAGTGTCTCTCCCATGTGCTAACTTATACGCTCATTTCTTGTTTTGCAGAAGTTCTTTTTTTAGTTTTTTGTACATTTTTTAGCAATGCTGTCAAACTTTAGATATTGCTTGTAATGACTAGACATTACATTGTTTGAAGAAAGAGCAGGGTGAAGAGGGATTTTCCCCTACTCTTTGCTCTTATGTTGAGCGCTTAATTAATCACCAATTGGATTAATATCTCCAACAAACCTTAATAAGTCAACCATTGTGAATGTTCCTGGCTTTTGTGCAGGGAGTGTTGGTTTCCAATCAGGTTTCCTTACCAAAAAAGAACTGCTATCTTTTTGAAGTAATCCTACAAACACTTCAGCAACAATACGACTACCAACCTGCCCTAGATGTTCGCCGTCACCTTGAATTTCTGCTTCTTTGAGAATGTAGTACCACAATGGAGATTCAATATCAAAACCATGTTGTTTGGCAACTTCTCCATCTTTTCCTGTTGCAATCTCAGCAGGTGATAAAGGGTCAAATCCCATAAATCTTGCAACACTTTGACCAGGTGGTAGACCTACTTTTAATCCGCGTAGTAAGTTTCTTACTGCTAAAGATCTCGGTTCAGGAACGTTGGGTAAATCTTTTAAAGGATCGACAAGTAAAGGGTCTAATTTACGACTTAAACCTACTGGTATATTTGGGTCAATTTCAAAAAACCTGCGCCAATCAATCACCCAGTTTGTTGGCAGTGTGGGGTTAAGTCCTAATTCAGTATCTCTTCTTCCTGATTTGGCAGTAAATTCAAAAAGGAGTTGTAGCGTTGCACTTGCAAGTTTACTATCTGTTTCTAGAAAAGTGAAGACACGATTGTAGTCATACGCTGCGCGTACCATGCTGTGTCCGAGGCGATAAGCAGCAACAGAAAACTCTAGCGGAATAAACGCATCGCCTGTAGGTTTATAAAAAGAGGGTCCTTGCTTGAGGACAAGACCAAGTTGTTCGTTATCAAGAATGCGAGTTAGAAAATCATGGATAACAATCCATTGATAATGCCAAATAACGAGATCTCTAGCTTCTTCAAATGCAGACTTGCGAATTGGGGACTCTTGTTGAATTGTGCCATCTTTAATTCCTTGCACTACTTTGTTATGAAATTTAAGGAATGCAAGATGTAATTGCGAAACAATCAAATTTTCATCATTACGAGGATCGCCGAGTAGCCCTAGCATACTTGATGCGCGGGGAATATCATTCGGTAGTACGCCTAGTTGTTCGCCTTGTCTTCCTGTCGGACTTTCAGTCGTTTGTCCAAGTAGGAAAAACTCTGGTCTTTCCAGTTCATAAAGATATGGTTGCACCTCAGGTCCTGCACCGTAAAGGCTATCCAAGTCAACCATTGGAGTGCGGAAGTTTCTTAACGCTAGAGGATCGTTGAGCGTTTCTTGCAGCGAAGTGATATCAAAGGTAATGTCGTGATCGATAAATTGACCTAAATAGGTGTAACCAGCAGGAACAGTTTTGTTGTCGTTTGCAGGGTCGTTTTCACTTGGATCGTCTAGAAACCGAGGATCGTTCATCGCATTTCCTAATGCTTCCAGACTCTTTTGAAACTCTTCTAAACTTTTATTGACAGGTGATAGCGGACGCAGTTCGGGAAACAATCTACCAAACTTTCCTGTAGGAACAAATTGTCCAATCGGTTGGTTATCTTCTTTGCGCGGACTAAAGCCATGCATTCTCCCGACTCGTTCTCCCGCAGGTTTACGCGGAGTAAAGCCTTGAATTTTGTTTTGAATTTTTTGCTGTATATTCATAATTTTTAACTTCTGTCGTCTTGTTGAGATTGATGAGGAAAAGTCATTCTGCTTTTGCAGCAAATACAATGTGTTATTCAGAAAGTGCTAGTTCTGAATAAGGTGCAAGAAGCGATCGCGCGACACTTTATTGGGGTTTACATGTCTTAAGATTGTCGCGATTATGACTCTTGCAATAAACTGTGAGTGTAATCATGTCTACTCTTTGCCAAGAGAAGATTTCGGAATTTTTACTAATTTTTTTGTAAATATTTTTATCAACAATTTATTGATAGGGCGTCGCGGCTTGAAGTATCAATATCCGGTACAGATTGCCCATTGCTAATGTCTAATTGCCCTGAGTTTTAATCTTCGGACATGAGTATTAATAATCTGCGACTGGCGCACAAAAAGCGTGTCATTCTTGAGTGTTTACTCTAAGAAAATTTCGTCAACTTCTGTCGTGACTTGTTCAAGTCCGCCTAATTATTGTATGTTGTTTCTACTTTCAGCAGGTTTCTTTATGAACTTGGTAGTACTGAGTTTTTAGTGTAAATACTGGATCTAAAATCCCTGCACAAAACTGTATAAGCCAACTTGAAGTGAAGTTCGTCCATAGGAAAACAGCTAATGAGTGACTTGCAGATAAAGCATGTATCTGAATCTGAGCTAATTTCAATGACAGAACAAGAAATGGTCAACTGGCGTCGTCAGCAGGGCGCGCATATTATCTATCATCATGGTCGTTACTGGGAAGAGGTAGTGCCAGGCTTTTATCAACCAATTCATTTGATGGCTCGGTTAAGCACTGAAGAAGCAACACGCCCTACACCTTGGTGTTGGGGATTTAGGGCAGCATTAGATACTAAGGATGCCGTAACTGCTAATGGCTCAGTACCCGTTCACTTGTTGTCTGATGTTGCCAACTATGACTTGCAAAGCTTACCTCAGAAACGTAGAACTCACCTGCGCAAATGTTATAAATTTGTTACGATTGTCCAATTAACTGGTCCAGCGCTATTGCAACAACAAGGATATGAAGTTTTTCGCTCTTCACTGCAACGCACAAAGCACAAGAAACCACCCTCAAAAGCAACTTATCTGGCAAGTTTAAAAAACATCACCCCCGACAAATATCGACTGGTGTTAGCAGGTCTAATTGGCGACAAGTTGGGCGGCTATATTGATGGATATGCTGTAAATGGCACTGCGTACATGGTTAATGGCTACTATGCAACTGATGCCTTACCGACTAGTATTGTCACTGGATTGAGCTATGAGTTTGTCCAAGTCTGTCGTCGTTCCGGCAAAATTCACGAAATTGTAGACGGTTTGCACGTGCGCGAAAATGCCACGCAAGATTTACCCAAAAAAACGATGGGGTTTTCAGTGGAGTATATTCCCAGTAAGGTTTGGATAAATTCAGTAATGAAAAATCTTGTCCGCTGGCGATATCCACATAAATACTATCGCTTAACTGGACAAGGTTAACTTTCAAATCCACAAATAACGCGTGGCGCATACCATCGTCACGCTTAGCTAGAACTTCAGTTGCTTGGCAATTCTCAAAAATCTTGTTTAGAAGCGTGCAACTGCCACGTAAGATGGACAATAGCTGATATTACTTGAGGAGTTTGGCGAATGACCGCAGGCGCAGATCCCGTGAAATTGATGAAGCAGGAAGTCGGTAAAGCTGCTGCCGATCGCGTGCAATCAGGGACAATTGTTGGACTAGGAACGGGGTCAACTACAGCGTACACAATTCAATTTTTAGGCGATCGCCTCAAGTCTGGCGAACTCAAAGATATTGTTGGGATTCCCACATCATTCCAAGCCGAAGTTCTCGCCAAACAGTACGGTATTCCCTTAACAACTCTTGATGCAGTTGACCATATTGATATTGCGATCGATGGTGCTGATGAAGTCGATCCGCAAAAAAATCTCATTAAAGGCGGCGGCGCGGCGCATACCCGTGAAAAAATTGTGGATTACTTAGCCGATCAATTTATCGTTGTTGTCGATAGCTCTAAACTTGTCGATCGCTTGGGTTCTACTTTCGCGGTTCCTGTAGAAGTAATTCCTATGGCAATTTCTCCAGTCATGCGCGCGATTGAGAAACTTGGCGGTAAACCGGAATTACGTATGGGCGTAAAAAAAGCGGGACCCGTAATCACCGATCAAGGGAACATGGTCGTTGATGTTAAGTTTGATAGAATTGACAATCCCGCTGAGTTAGAAAAAACACTCAACAACATCCCTGGCGTTTTAGAAAACGGAATTTTTGTCGGCGTAACAGATTTAGTTCTGATTGGTGAAGTCCAAGACGGTAAGCCGGTAGTGAAGGAGATGTAGTAGAACCCTTAAAAGTTTCTAGTAGCATAGCGGTGGCAGCGATACAAGAAGCCTACGTCGTAATCTCGAAGAGATTTTGCGCTAGATACCTCATCAAGGGCATTTATGAAAGTGCGTGAAGTCATTAAGCGACTAGAGCAAGACGGCTGGTATCTCGCTCGAACAAATGGCAGTCACCGCCATTTCAAACATCCAATCAAACCTGGTATTGTTACTGTTGCAGGTAAGCCGAGTATTGACATACCAATTGGTACACTAAAAAGTATCTGGCGACAGGCTCAAATTGAGGAGGAGCGATGAGTTATGCAATCATTATCGAAAAAGGAGAAACTAGCTATGGAGCATATGTGCCGGATCTACCAGGTTGCGTAGCGGTTGCTGAAACCAGAGAGGAAGTTGAATTTCTCATCAAAGAAGCTATTCAGTTTCACTTGGAAATGCTACAGGCAGAAAATCTCCCAATTCCTACACCAACGCCCAATGAAGCCAATGCTAAAAGAAGTTTAAACTAGCGTGGAGCTTCAACCCAACTCGAGGAAGAACAAATACGGAGCTTTCATCGGAAGATTACGAACTGATTGCCAAGGCAAAGCAGGCTGTAGACATTTTGCTATCTTGAAGGAGTTCATGAAGTAGTTGCTGTACGAATAGCAGTGGCAGTGTTTGGTAATGGGAGAAGCGAATATTGTCTATTTACACCATGTGGTAGATGCTGAGAAGTCATGAACGATTTTTAGCCAAAAGCATGGGTCACAGTGAGTATGTTGGAACCATATAAAAGGGCAGTGTCTGACCTGTTACTACTCAAACATTAAAGATTGGGTCTTTAATATTTGAGGTTCATAGCAATGTTGGCAAACACCAAAATATTCAGTTTAGTTGTCAGCAAAATTTATAGCTTTTAGATTCTAGATAGGAGTTCAATCTAAAATCCAAAATTCAGTGATGCAATACAGACGATTTGGACGTACGCAAATCCAAATGCCAGTGTTTTCCTGCGGGGGAATGCGCTATCAATTTAAATGGCAAGATGTCCCAGCATGGCAAATTCCGAGGCATAATCAAAAAAACCTCGAAGCAACAATCCGTAGAGCCATAGAAGTTGGTATAAATCATATCGAAACTGCCCGCGGTTATGGCACTTCAGAGTATCAGCTAGGGCGAATTTTACCGAGTTTTCCCCGCGAGCAACTAATCGTCCAAACTAAAATTAATCCGAGTGACAACGCTAGAGACTTTCAGCAGAAGTTCGAGCAGTCACTCAAAAATCTGCGGTTAGATTACGTGGATCTACTCGCAATTCACGGTATTAACGATGCTGAGTCGTTGCAGCAAAGCGTGCGTCCTGGCGGTTGTGTGGAAGTTGTGCAAAAGTTACAGGCTCAAGGAAAGGTTAGGTTTATTGGCTTTTCCACGCACGGACCTACAGACATTATTGTAGAGGCGATCGCAACCAATTTATTCGACTACGTTAACCTGCACTGGTACTACATCAATCAGACTAACTGGGCGGCGATTGCAGCTGCTACTCAACACGACATGGGCGTATTTATTATTAGCCCGTCGGATAAAGGCGGTAAGCTTTATCAACCACCGCAAAAACTTGTAGACTTGTGCAGTCCCTTAAGTCCCATCGTTTTCAATAATCTCTTTTGTCTGAGTCATTCGCAAGTACACACGTTAAGTGTCGGTGCTGCACGTCCGCAAGACTTTGACGAACATTTAAAAACGCTAGCACTCCTTGACCGTGCAGATGAGATTTTACCGCCAATTTTGGCACGTTTAGAACAAGCGGCGATCGCATCCCTTGGCGAAAGTTGGGCAAAAACTTGGCACGTCGGTTTACCCAAATACAGCGAAACACCTGGCAATGTGAATATTCCCGTAATTTTGTGGCTGAGAAACTTAGCGATCGCCTACGATATGGTTGACTACGCAAAAATGCGCTACAACCTCTTAGGGAATGGTGGTAGCTGGTTTCCTGGTGCAAATGCTGCCAATGTCAACCAACTCGATTTACGCCATTGTCTCAGAAATAGTCCTCACGCTGAAACAATTCCTACTATCTTGCAAGAAGCTCATCAATTATTGAGCGGTGCTGCTATCCAACGCTTATCTAAGCAATAAAAACTAATCTTTTTTAAGCTGACTCAATTATTTCTTCTCAAGCTAATACCGCTAGTTTCAATAATTCCTAAAACTATCATTTTGCGCCTTTTTATATTTTAGGTTGCAGCAAGCCGTTAATTTGACGACTACAGACATTTTTATTGAAAATTGTCAATTTATAAATCGTAGTTTATTTTCACTTCTCTCTGCCAATTGCTAGTAAAGAATATTATCAAATTTATATCTGGTATAACCCGTTACTGAGAAAATAAAAAATAAACAAATTGGATTAATTGAGTAGCATTTATTGCTTATGACTCTTAATCGACGGAATTTATTATTTCTTTTAGGGGCAAGTGCTGGTGCGGTTGCCATTGATACACTGCGTCCGCATGGATTGTGGCAAACTGCCTTAGCAGCGGAAACTCCTAGTCGCAGTGGCAGTTTTGAGTTACCACCTCTACCTTACGCATACAACGCACTCGAACCACACATTGATGCTGCAACGATGCGCTTTCACCACGATCGCCACCATGCAACGTACGTCAAAAACTTAAACGCGGCGATAGAAAAGCATCCGCAACTTAAAGGTCGAAGCGCAGAACAACTCTTAAGCAATCTTAACAGCGTTCCAGAAGATATCCGCACGAGTGTACGTAACAATGGCGGCGGTCACGTTAATCACTCGATGTTTTGGCGAATTATGAGTCCTGACGGTGGCGGCGAACCCACAGGACAAATCGCTGATGTCATTAACCAAAATTTTGGCAGCTTTGCAGAATTTAAAAAACAATTCAATGCGGCGGGCGAGGGGCGTTTTGGTAGTGGTTGGGTATGGTTAGTGCGCACTCAGGATGGTAATTATCAGATTACCAGTACCGCAAACCAAGATAGCCCTATTATGGAGGGTAACTATCCGGTTATGGGCAATGACGTGTGGGAACACGCTTACTATCTCAAATACCAAAATCGTCGTGCAGAATATCTCAACGCCTGGTGGAACGTTGTGAATTGGAACGAGATAAACCAACGATTAGCCCAAGCAACAAAAACAGCGTAATGACAGGGGGGTTTGGTGGTGCCAAACCCCGCTCAAGAAATTTTCCGTAAATAGACGCAGTGGCGATCGCTATGACTTAGCGGTGTCACAAACTCTTCAATTTTCTCAATGACACCCTTCAAAGGCTTAATTTTAGTTTGCAAAGCTTCCGTTTCATCGCTTGTCCAATGACCGCGATAGAGTACCGCTAAACCATTCGGCTGCAAAAAAGGCAAGGTATACTCAGCACAAAGATGCGGCGCACCTACAGCACGAATCAGCGCAACATCATAACTTTGATGATATTGCGGAAGTTTGTTGATACTTTCTGCCCTACCTACCAGAGTAGTCGCGTTTTGAATACCAAGTTCGGCTAACAAATTATCCAGAAATGTCATTTTTTTGCGCGTCGAGTCGAGGAGAGTGACGTGTGAGTAAGGAAGGGCGATCGCAACAGGAATCCCTGGAAAACCTGCTCCTGTACCAACGTCAATTACTTTTATAGTTGTCTCAGGCGTAGAGAGATAGGGCGCAATTCCGCGCAGTGAATCCCACAAATGCTTCTCCCAAAATTCTAGAGGCGCAGTGATGCGGGTTAAATTCAGCTGACGATTTCCCGCCAAAATCAGTTCGTACAGGCGTTGAAACTTCTCTTGTTGCGCCGGTGTAGGTTGCCAATTGAGTTGCTGCCAATCTAACATTTGCGGCAGCAGTGGTGATGGTTCCATGCCTCGATTTCGTCTACTCTAGCTTGCTTCTGAGGTTTCCTCAATTGTATAAACCGAGGTTTGATGGACAGTTGCACGAGTAGCTTGAGCTTTGACTGCAAGTAAAGCGGGATCGGGTACGGGTTCTAATACGCCATGATTAAGCGTCCAACAACTATCCGCAATACTTAATAAATCACTCGCATCGTGCGTGACGACAAGTAGCGTCCAGTGCTGTTTGAGTTTTGCAAGTAGATTTACTACCTGTCGCCGCATTGACCAGTCTAAACCAGCAGTAGGCTCGTCTAGTAGTAGTAAATGCGGTTGACGAATAAGTTGCACAGCTAAAGCTAAACGCCGTTGCTGTCCACCACTTAGCGCGTGAGGTGCAGCGTGTAAAGATAAATGTTCTAACCCAACTTCTTGTAAAGCTTGGCGTACTCTTTCTGTCCCTAATTCCGGATGTCCTAGGCGCAATTCCTCCAAAATCGTACCGCCGCAAAAATGACGTTCGGGAAATTGAAAAACCAAGCCACCGAGTTGTTGTAGATAATCAGCACTAAGTTCTTGATCGCGCCAAGCAATTTGACCTGACGTTGCTTCAACAAGTCCAGATAAAATTTCTAGGAGCGTACTTTTGCCCGAACCACTTGGACCAATAATCAAACCTAAGTTCTGAGGTGCTAATTGCAGATTAATCGATTTGAGAATCGCTGTCTGGCTTGCGGGAGGGTGATATACGAGGTTTTTAAGATAGAGCATCCGTTAAGATTACCAAAAATTGAAACCAAATTAAGTTGTAGCTATTAGCCTTAGGCTTTTAGCATTGTGTTTATGCTAGTTCTTGTCTACTCTGATTAAACTCTGCTTTTGTGGGGAACACTAACAATGGTTTAAAGTTCATGAGTTCTTGTGCTGTATTTATTCTGGCATTGTTGCCGTTGACTTTTTAGGGCTAGGAAATTTGGAAGAGATCTCAGCTAGCTACGCAAATGACTGGAGGTTGAAAATGCGTAAAAAATGGTTTTCTCAGGTACAATACGCCTTTGCGGCTTTAGCAAGTACAACTTTACTCACTCTTAGCGTAGGATTCAGCCCGACTTTAGCTCAAGATCCATTCCGCGCGACTAACCAACGTCAAATTGGCGACAATACAGAAGCCGCGTTTAAAGCCATATTCGAGCAAGGTAATTATCAAGCAGCTGTCAATTATCTCAATCAAGCCGCGACAACTGAACCGAATGAACCTTTAGCTTTCGCAATGAAAGCTTCGTTGGCGTATACATTAAATAATGACATCAATGCGTTTAGTAATTATGGCAAGCGTACCTTAGAAACAGGAAGACAGCTAATTGCGCAAGATCCCCTACGTGGTAATTTATATGCTGCTGTCGGTCACTTTTTACAAGGTGCAGCCGCTTTGGCACGCGAGGGGACAGTACGCGGTACACCACAAGCGCTATCCGAGTTAAGACAGGTTTATGCGTATTTAGACAAAGCCGAAGCCATTGCTCCCAACGATCCAGAACTAAATCTGCTGCGGGGCTATATGGATTTGATGTTAGCCGTCAATTTACCCTTTTCCAGTCCACAGCAAGCGATTGATAGACTTGTAAGATTTGCCGGACCTAGATATTTAGCCGATCGCGGTTTAGCAATTGGCTATCGCGATTTGGATCGATATACCGAAGCACTCACTTACGTCGATCGCGCAATACAAGCAACTCCGAATAATCCTGAGTTGTACTATCTTAAAGCCCAAATCCTTGCTGAACAAGGAAACAAGCAAAATAATCCATCCGCATTGAAAGCCGCGGTGGAAAACTTTGACCGCGCGATCGCCAAAAAAGACCAACTTCCATCAAGTCTAGTCCAGCAAATCGAACGCGAACGAAATAGAACTGTCCAACGCGTCAGCGGCGCTAGTTAATTCAACGCCAATTACCTGTTACACAAGAACCACTGCATCTCATAATTGATTAAGATTGTTGTAGAGTTGTCAATCTTCCTTAATCATTACCCCAAAACGATGCAGGTACAGTTCCGCGAGTTCGATCCTTTTGATGTGTGGATTTGGCTAGAGTTTACTACAGTTCCGTCTGAGATGGAGAAACGCTATGTCGAAGAAGTCTTCAATTCCTGGTTTTATCTGGGTAAACTCGGTGCATTCAACGCGGAAAATCTACAAGTACAAGAGCAAGGTCTCGATCTCAGCTATATGCATTATGACGAACAGACAGCTGATGATACTTTAATGGCACTGATGCATAATATGGGAGAATTTGAGTATCAAGGAACATGGGGGCGTTGTTGGTTTGACCTAGGAACGAGCGATGCGATCGCGCTTGATATTCTCATTAATGCTCTAAAGCAACTCAGCCAGGAATATGTCAATATTGCAACGTTGTACATTGGCGGCGAAAATGAAGACTGGAAGGTAGAAGATAGCGAGAGTCGTTCGAGCTTTATCTACGACGGTAGTAACAATTAACACAATGCATAAACCTGGTGAGATTCGTGTATTAGCTTTGGGTTTAGTTAAAAATAGCGAACGCGTTTTTCTGTCTCAAGGCTACGATCCTAGCAAGCAACAAACTTTTTATCGCGCGATGGGCGGTGGTGTTGAGTTTGGAGAGACGAGTCGCGACGCCCTACAAAGAGAATTTTACGAAGAAATCCAAGCAGAAATTACGAATATTCGCTACCTCGACTGCATTGAAAGTTTGTTTACCTACAACGATAAACCAGGACATGAAATTCTTTTCGTTTATCAGTGCGATTTTGTCGATCCCAAATTTTATCAAATCGACACGCTTGATTTTCAAGAAGGTAAGCGCAAAAAAACCGCACTTTGGGTGGAGTGCGATCGTTTTAAAACTGGAGAACTCAAGTTAGTTCCTGAAGCGTTTCTAAATTATTTGTAACGGTTATTCCCCTAGTCAAAGCAATAGAATGAAGAAATTCTCTAAACTATATTAATAATAATGAGGAAAAAACTTGTAAATTAAAACTAATTTTGTTTGCTTGCAGAGTAGATGTTGAGCTCCTAGCTGTTAAAATTAATAACTTATCTTCAATATCAACAAAAATAGGGGCGTTTCTTGCCCCTTAGTCGTCTAATCAACGAAACATACTACTTACCGAACTATCTTCGTGAACGCGCCAGATGGTTTCACCGATGAGATTTGCTACTGAAAGTACTGTGAGTTGCTCAAAACGATGATCTTCAGGAACAGGAATTGTGTTTGTGACAATGACTTCTTCAAAAATCCCGCTTGATAATCGCTCGATTGCTGGTGGTGAAAACACAGCGTGCGTCGCACACGCATAAACTTGACGCGCTCCTTGTTCGCGCAATAACTTAGCACCCTCAGAGATTGTACCGCCAGTATCGATCATATCGTCTACTAATACCGCAGTTTTGCCTTCAACATCACCAATAACGTTAAGAACTTCTGCGACATTGTGCGCTTGACGGCGTTTATCGATAATTGCCAGTGGTGCGTCATCTAACTTTTTGGCAAATGCTCTTGCGCGAGCAACACCCCCGACATCAGGCGAAACGACAACTAAGTCAGGAAGTTGCTTACTTGCTAAGTAATTAATGAGAACTGGCGAGGCATAAACATGATCGAAGGGAATATCGAAGTAGCCTTGAATTTGCGCGGAATGTAAATCCATCGCTACGATGCGATTAGCTCCTGCTTGAGTAATCAAGTTGGCTACTAATTTAGCAGTAATCGATTCGCGCCCCGCTGTTTTACGATCAGCCCTCGCGTAACCATAGTAGGGAATAACGGCTGTAATCTGCCGCGCCGAAGCCCGACGACAGGCATCGATCATAATTAGCAATTCCATTAAATTATCATTAACGGGATGGCAAGTTGGTTGAATGAGATAAACATCACAACCGCGAATGGATTCTTGAATTTGAATGTAAAGTTCGCCATCTGCGAAGCGCTTTCTAATCATCGGTCCCAATTCCATGCCCAAATAACGAGCGACTTCTTGGGAGAACGGTACATTAGCAGAGCCAGAAAATAAGCGCAGACGGTTATTATCAGCAACCGCGGTAGGAGCTGACTGAAGTGTCAAAGTTGCAGAACTGAGCACGGCAGACCCTCGGAGCACCTTCATTGAAATCTTATCATCACTGCTTTAGTGATTTGTTGCACAATCGCAGGGAACTTCAATTATAAGCTTGGATAAAGTTTTTAGTAATAGCAATTTAAACTATTTTTTTGACTTTTGAATGATTGGCTTGTAGGAATTAGAATACGAACTGTGTTGAAAACTATGCCAAATATTTGTTACTGCTTGAATCGAGCGAGTAATAAAGAATCTGATTGCGAAGTTACAGGTTGACCGAGAAACTTTTAGGTAAAATTACTTGGTCTTAAAAAGTGAACTGTCGAACTTTGACGAATAGCTTAAGATTTAGCAAAAACGATGCAACCACCTATTCCACTGGGAAGTGTACTACAAAACCGTTACCGCATAACTCAAATTTTGGGTCAAGGAGGATTTGGGCGTACGTACTTAGCGCAAGACCAAGGGCGTTTTGGCGAACTCTGCGCGCTAAAAGAATTGATTCCCAACCAAAACGATAGTTTTCTTTTGGAAAAGTCAAAAGAACTATTTCAACGCGAAGCCGCAACTTTATATCAAATCCAACATCCTCAAGTACCGCAATTTCGTGCCAATTTTGAAGAGGATCAACGTTTATTTCTAGTGCAAGATTACGTTGAAGGCAAAACCTACCGTGACTTACTAGAAGAACGCAAAGCCCAAGGGCAAACTTTTTCGGAAGCTGAGGTGTTGCAGTTAATTAGACAATTATTACCAGTACTCGCGCATTTACACACCCGTGGCATTATTCACCGCGATATTTCACCCGACAATATTATTTTGCGCGAAAGCGACAATAAACCCGTACTAATTGATTTTGGTGTAGTCAAAGAATTAGCAACGCAGTTTCAATCAGCACAAAATCTATCACAACCGACTACTGTCGGCAAGTTGGGTTATGCGCCAAGCGAACAATTACAAACAGGAAAAGCGTACCCGAATAGCGATTTGTATGCTTTAGCCGTAACTGCGGTCGTACTACTCACGGGAAAAGAACCGCAAGAATTATTTGACGATACTGAACTGACTTGGAATTGGCAACAGTGGGTCACAGTCAGCCCAGAATTTGCAGTGGTGTTGAACCGAATGTTGAGTATTCGCCCAGGCGATCGCTACCAATCGGTTGTGGAAGTTGCCAAAGCCTTATCTGCTGTGGACCGTCAAGCGACAAATCCGCAACTACCTAATCTGCAACGCAGCGCAATCGCATCTACAGAAGCATCCACCCCTGCAACAACCGCACCCGAAGTATCGCAAATTCAAACCATCGCCGTCGGTCGTCGTCCTGACCTAATTGTGCCAAATTCTCGTCAACCAAGGCAAACAGATCCTGTCATTCCTGCACCGCGAAAACGCGAAATCTGGGAAAATCCGTGGGCGGTGATTGGAATCGGAATTTGTGTTGCTTTAGTCGCTGGATTTGGTTCGTTATTCCTTGTCAGTTATTTTCTCAGTACCCGCAGCACTCCAGAACCTCAGTCGTTTCCCTCTCCTGTTGTCCCCGAAAGCCCTACACCAACGGTAACTGAAACCCCCTCTCCTGAACCGACAACTTTTAGTCAACAATTGAATCTCGTACCTGGTGCGACAGCAACTGTTTCCGGTACGCTGCAAGCTAATGCAACGGCAAACTATACGTTTAACGGCGAACAAGGACAACAATTGAGTGCTACCCTCGCGCAAGAAGGCGTTCTTTTAACAGTATTGGGACCTAATCAAGCACCGATTGAAGACTTAGCCCGCAGGGTAACGCGCTATCAAGGAACATTGCCATTTACTGGCGAGTATACAATTCAACTTAGCCCTGTGCAAGGTATCGAAGAAAGTAGCTATCAGCTTGATATTTTACTGGAAAATCCTGTTATTCCAACACCTACACCAACGCCGACAGAAACACCACCATCAACCGTAGTACCAACTGTCGTCCCTGAACGAATTACAGTAAATCCTGGAGAAACTGTTACGCCATCCGGTATCACAGGACCCCAGCAAATTACCCGTTATCTAGTTAACGTACAAGAAGGGCAAGTTTTATCGGTAGCGGTAGCCCAAGGAAATGTTTCTTTAGATATTCGCGATCCGGACGGACAACTCATCGAAGGTGCTACAAATTTATTGAACTGGCAATCACAAGTGTCGCAAACTGGCGATTATCAAATTGATGTAATTCCCACAGTAGAAGAGGACGTTGACTTTGCAGTAAATATCGGCATCCAAAATTTACAATAGTTTAACTGGTAACTGGTAACTGGTCATTGGTCATTGGAAAGAATATCTATTACTCATTACCCATTACCTATTACCCATTACCCACTACTTAAGTAAATTGACATGAATGCATTACTGATTACGGGAACAGATACCGACGCAGGAAAAACTGTTTTAACAACAGCGTTGGCTGCATACTGGCGAAATCATTTTCGTAACTTTGCAATTATGAAGCCGATTCAATCGGGAGTGGGCGATCGCGAACTTTACGCGCAGCTATTTTCATTCAATCAATCCATCACGGAAATTACGCCACTTTATTTTGCAGCTCCGCTAGCGCCACCAATCGCCGCTGCGAAGGAAAATCGCGATATCGATTTGGCAATTGTCTGGCGAACGTTCCAACAATTAAAGGCGTCGCGAGATTTTGTGCTGGTAGAAGCTTTAGGCGGATTAGGTTCGCCTGTAACGGCTGAGTTTACTGTTGCAGACTTAGCGGCTGAATGGCGCTTACCTACAGTGCTTGTCGTTCCTGTACGTTTAGGTGCGATCGCCGCTGCTGTTGCTAATGTCGCACTAGCCCGACAAACCCGCGTTCTGCTTAAAGGAATTGTTCTCAATTGCACGCAAGCGCGATCGCTACAGGAAATTGAAGATTTAACGCCGCCTGAATTAATTCAATCGCTGACAAATATCCCAGTTCTAGGTTGCTTGCCTTATTTTACTGATCCTACCGATTTAGATAAATTATCTGAAGCTGCTGCGGCTTTGGACTTGGATCTAATGTCATAGAGTTAGAAATCATACTAACAATTGCGCAAATGAGAATAAGCTTAAATTGAAACCAGGTGATTGATAACTGGTAATTGGCAAGAATATCTGTTTAGCTATTACTTATTCCCTATTACCAGCAAAGCAAAGTACTATGCAACTTGCCTTAAAACACTTAGCCACGACAAATACTGACATTCTCCTCAGCGTACCTGTAGGAAAAAGTGTCTTATTAGAAAATGTTGACTGGCAGACATTTGAGAAGATCTTAACTCAATTGGGAGACCATCGTGCTGCTCGACTTGCGTATGACCAAGGAATCCTAGAAATTATGGCTCCTCTCCCAGAACATGAATACTACAAAGAAGCAGTTGGAGTTTTAGTACAAGATTTAGCAGATGTCCTCGATATTGATTACGAAACTCTTGGTTCAACAACTTGGAAACGCCCAGACTTGTTAGCAGGAGTAGAACCCGATAACTGTTTTTACTTTCAACACGAGTCAGTCATTCGCGGTAAATTAGATTTTGACCTTACCCAAGATCCACCACCCGATTTAGTTTTAGAAATTGACATTACGAGTAAATCACTCGATCGAATGCCGATTTATGCAAAATTAGGCGTTCCTGAAATTTGGCGTTACGATAAAGGACAAATTAAAATTTACCAACTTCAGGGCGAAGCATATGTCGAAACCGGTATAAGTCTCGCCTTTCCCATGATTCCAGTACAGCAAATTATTCCTTTTATTCAGCAACATCGAGCCGCAGGGAAAAAAGCAATGCGCCGTGCC
Source organism: Chroococcidiopsis sp. TS-821 (assembly GCF_002939305.1). NCBI lineage: Bacteria > Bacillati > Cyanobacteriota > Cyanophyceae > Chroococcidiopsidales > Chroococcidiopsidaceae > Chroococcidiopsis > Chroococcidiopsis sp. TS-821. Next base: position 276,487 of record NZ_MVDI01000003.1, read on the forward strand.
TTCCGTGAATGGGTTAGGCTACAGATAGCGTAAGCAGTATCAATCGCATGCTGTAGCACATTTATCTAGTTAAAGAGTAATGGTTTCTACTTCCTCAAAACCTCTTAATATTGATTTATCTCGTATTCGCTCAGATATTCAAGCTTTACAACCGCAGTTAGTTGCGTGGCGGCGCAAGTTGCATCAACGCCCAGAACTAGGGTTTCAAGAACACTTGACTGCCGAATTTGTTGCCGAAAAACTGCAAGAATGGGGCATTGAGCATCAAACAGGAATTGCTAAAACAGGAATTGTTGCGACTATTAGAGGTCAGAGGTCAGAGGTTAGACAGAAAGAAAAAGAAACTGTGTTGGCGATTCGAGCGGATATGGATGCGTTACCGATTCAGGAAGAAAATGACGTGCCTTACCGTTCGCAGCACGATGGAGTAATGCACGCCTGCGGTCACGACGGTCATACTGCGATCGCTCTTGGTACGGCTTACTATCTTTCACAACACCTTGATACGTTTAGCGGTACTGTAAAAATTATCTTCCAGCCAGCAGAAGAAGGACCAGGAGGCGCTAAACCAATGATTGAGGCGGGAGTATTAAAAAATCCCGATGTTGATGCAATCGTTGGTTTACATTTATGGAATAATCTGCCTTTGGGTACGGTAGGCGTTCGCAGTGGTGCGCTGATGGCAGCTGTCGAAAAGTTTCATTGCACAATCTTAGGTAAAGGCGGGCATGGTGCCATGCCGCATCAAACGATTGATTCAGTAGTTGTAGCTGCCCAAATTGTCAATGCTTTGCAAACAATCGTAGCACGAAATGTCGATCCAATTGAATCAGCAGTTGTAACTGTAGGCGAACTTCATGCGGGGACAGCGCTGAATGTAATTGCAGATACTGCCAGAATGAGCGGTACAGTACGATATTTTAACCCGAAGTTGGAGGGGTATTTTGCTCAACGCATCGAGCAAGTTATTGCGGGAATTTGCCAAAGTCATGGTGCAAAGTATGAATTGAATTACTCGCACCTCTATCCTCCAGTGATTAACGATCCTGGTATGGCAGAATTTGTGCGATCGCAAGCTGTCAGAGTTGTGGAAACACCGCTAGGAATTGTCCCTGAGTGTCAAACTATGGGAGGCGAAGATATGTCGTTCTTTTTGCAGCAAGTTCCTGGATGCTACTTCTTTTTAGGTGCGGCAAATCTGAGTAAAAACTTGGCGTATCCCCACCACCATCCCCGTTTTGACTTTGATGAAACCGCTTTAGGAATGGGGGTAGAGATCTTTGTACGCTGTGTGGAGAATTTTAGTTAAAGGACTTCCATTCGGCGCTGTTGCATGGTTTCTACTCAGCATTTAAGATGGAGATGATTTTCTAACGTTAAGCCTTGAAAGTCATAAAGGGCTATCCAAGAATAAGTTGCAAGATCTGCAATCGAGTAATCACCGCAAAGAAATTCATGATTGACCAGTTGTTTATCAAGTACGCCGTAAAGTCGTAATATTTCTTTTTCGTAGCGTTCAATTGCGTAGGGGATTTTTTCAGGAGCAAACTTTTTAAAGTGGTTGAGTTGACCAAACATTGGTCTAACACTAGCCATTTGTAGCATTAGCCATTCCAAAACTTGAAAACGTTATTTTAGATCTGTGTGTAGCAGGTTTCCAATTTTTGCAGCTAAATAAACTAAAATTGCTCCTGATTCAAAAGCTGTTATTTCTGTCTGTTAGTCAATAATTGCAGAAATTTTACTATTTGGATTAATTGCAACATCCTCTAGCGTAAATTGATCGTCCTTCGTAATATCAATCACATGAACGCTGTCAGGAAGTTCTACTTCCTCCAACATAATCGAAGCCTTACATCCATTTGGAGTCGTGAAGGTGTAGAGGTCAATCATGATAGTAATTTAAGTTAAGTCTTGCCAAATAAGCAATGAGCGATCGCATACACGAGTCTAAATATCTTCCTGGGCGTGTCGTTGTGACGTCCTCCGGTAACTTAGCACAGCGGATAGCTCATCATTTTTCTACTGGAACTGTCATCACTTTACCGCACGATCGCGTTGTTCTCGATGCGCCTGATACATTTGCCTTGGTTCCAGGTATTCAACCTGTCGATGCACTGCTGATGGATAGCTTACCGCAACTCAAACTAATTCAACGTTCAGGCGTTGGGGTGGAAAATGTTGATATTCCAGCAGCAACACAACGCGGTATCTATGTCGCTAATGTTCCCTCGGCGGGGACAGGTAATGCAGAATCAGTCGCAGAACTTGTAATCTTACATATGCTAGCTTTAGCGCGAAACTATCGCGGTGGTGAACTTAACTGGAATCAACCTGAAGGACAAAGTTTGTGGAAAAAAACGGTTGGTATCTACGGTTTGGGCGGTATTGGACAAGCACTTGCACGCAGATTACGGGCTTTTGAGGTGCAACTACTAGGAATTAAGCGACAACTCGATCCACAATTAGCTCATACCCTTGGTTTAGAGTGGCTGGGAACTCCAACTGAGCGATCGCATTTACTACAACACTCCGATTTTGTCGTTATTGCGGCTTCAGCGGATAATGTTACGCAACCTTTTGGTTGGGAAGACTTTCAACAAATGAAATCTAGTGCGTATCTCATCAACGTGACTCGCGGTGCGTGGGTAGATGAAAGCGCTTTAGTAACAGCCTTACAAAATAAAGTCATTGCAGGTGCAGGACTTGACGTCTTTCAACAAGAACCATTACCAGCCGATTCCCCACTTCTGCAAGCAAACTTGCATCTAACACTCACTCCACATTTAGGCGGACATACAGATACTGCTTCCACAGGAATTGCCAAGGCTGTCGTGACAAATATTCTACGAGTCGCACAAGGTCAAACACCAGAAAATTGTCTTAACGTGGAAGTACAGGGATAATCTATTGAATGAGAACATGCAAGCATCGCATCCGATTGTCAAGGACTTGGTGTTGATTGGTGGCGGACACAGCCATGCGATCGCCCTCAGAATGTTTGGGATGAAACCACTTCCTGGAGTTCGCATCACCCTCATTAGCGAAGCATCGGATACGCCTTATTCGGGAATGTTACCAGGTCATGTTGCAGGTTTTTACTCGCGCGAGGAATGTCATATTGATTTGCGTCGTTTAGCGCAATTTGCTCAAGCGCAGCTATATATTGACCAAGCCATCGGTTTAGACTTGGAAAACAAGCAAGTGATCTGCGCGCATCGTCCACCTGTAGCGTTTGATGTCGTTTCGCTCGATATTGGCAGTACTCCAGCAACCGTATCTGTACCTGGTGCTACTGAGTATGCGATCGCTGCAAAACCAATCTCAAAATTACTCGCGCAGTGGGATCAATTTGTTGAAAATGTCAAGCAAAATCCGCAACAGTCCGTTCGTATCGGTGTGGTTGGTGGAGGTGCAGGTGGTGTCGAGTTAACACTTTCACTGCAAAGTCACTTACAAAAAATTCTGGCGCAGCATTCTTCTAACTTAGAAATTCACTTGTTTCATCGCGATGCGGAACTCATGCCCAGTTATAACAAGTGGGTACGCCATCGTTTTCAGGAAATTTTACAACAGCGAAAGGTTCAATTACATTTACAAGAAACTGTCTCAGAAGTGCAACCGCACAAAGTCGTTTGCGAGTCAGGATTAAAAGTCGAGTGCGATCGCATATTTTGGGTAACGCAAGCATCCGCCCCCAAATGGTTGCGCGAATCAGGGCTTGCAACGGATGCAGATGGATTTGTGCAAGTCAACAACAATTTACAGTCAATTTCGCATCCTCAGGTCTTCGCCGCCGGAGATGTGGCGACAATGGTCGACCATCCGCGCCCAAAAGCAGGCGTATTTGCAGTTCGTCAAGGAAAACCTTTGTTTGAGAACTTGCAACGAAGTTTATTAGAAAAACCGCTAAAACCTTATAAACCACAGAAACAATATTTAAGTTTAATCGGTACAGGTGACGGCAAAGCGATCGCTACTCGTGGTTCTTTTGGTTTTGGTCCTCTTCAACTTTTATGGCGTTGGAAAGACTGGATCGATCGCCGTTTCATGCAACGCTTCGACGATCTACCAGAAATGACATCAGAGGACGCCCTATCTTCCCCCCATTCCGCTACAATGCGCTGCGCTGGTTGTGGTTCTAAAGTAGGAAGTACAGTTTTAGCGCGTGTCTTGCAACGAATTGAACAACCGTTAAAGGGCGATCGCCCAGATATTTTAATTGGGTTAGATGCGCCGGATGATGCTGCGGTAGTGCAAGTCCCCGCAAACTTGGCAATGGTGCATACAATCGATTATTTTCGCGCTTTAATTAACGATCCGTACCTGTTTGGGCAGATTAGTGCAAATCACTGCTTGAGTGATATTTTTGCCATGGGTGCAGTACCGCAAAGTGCATTGGCGATCGCGACGATACCTTATGCGTTGGAAGCAAAAGTCATAGAAACGCTGTTTCAACTTTTATCAGGTGCGATCAAAGTTTTAGCACAAGCAAATACACCACTAGTCGGCGGACACACGACAGAAGGTGCAGAACTCGCATTTGGTTTATCGTGTAACGGTCTAGTTCATCCTGATAAACTATTACGTAAAAGTGGAATGGAACCAAGTCAAGTCCTGATCCTCACTAAAGCACTGGGAACAGGAACGTTATTCGCTGCGCAGATGCGCCAAAAGGCTAGAGGGAAATGGATTGATAGCGCGATCGCCTCAATGTTACTCTCTAATGCTGCTGCTGCAACCTGTTTTTTAGAACATGGCGCTACAGCTTGTACGGATATTACAGGTTTTGGCTTACTAGGACATTTAATCGAAATGGTGCGAGCATCGCGTGTAGCAGTTGAATTACACTTGCCAGCAATTCCAGTTTTAGATGGTGCGATCGCGACAACACAGCAAGGAATTTTCAGTTCGCTACATCCCGAAAATTTGCGATTTTCGCGCTATGTTTCTAATCCGACTGCTGCAGAGACTTGTCAGCACTATCCTTTGCTTTTCGATCCTCAAACCTCAGGTGGTCTTTTAGCAGCACTTCCGCAGCAGAAAGCAAATGATTGTCTAGCAGCACTGCAGAAATTAGGTTATTCTGACTGCCAGATGATTGGTGAAGTTAAAGAACTAGTAGAAGAACTGAATTTAGTGACCCTAGTACTATAGCGGTGGCATCACAACATTTTATCAAGATCTCTTGAATTAAGTGTTAAAAGGCTAGTATTTCGTAACTTTTGATACATCTTATTTACCAGAGTATTGATAGTATTTAGAGGTATGTCAAAACAGTTTAGATGTCAATTACTGTCATACCTACAATTAAATTGCCTCTAGGGTTCCGATTCAAAGTCGTTACGATATTTAGGTAAAAATTTGAATGTCTGGTCCAAGAGAGGCAGGCTAGTACTTGCAAAAAAATATTGACATAGAAATTTACTAGCTACACGGCGGGAGAAAAACCCGGGAGGAATTATAGTTGTCTAATGCAACTAGTTTCTTTCGGGTTTTCTCTATTGCAGTTATCTATGCTTGATTGTTAATCTGCAAATTTGGGAATGATTATAATGACGAAAAATCTTCTTATTAAGGACACAAAAAGGCTATAAATCAGGGATTGATAATTCATACTTAAAGCTCGATTATTAACAACTGGAAAATCATCATATTTTTGATAAAAATCTTATGAAGAGGCGATCGCTCCTATCCTACTGCATTCTCTTTTGGGTTACCTTAAGTTTTGTTGTAGGATGTGTCAATCCTGCAGTTTACATCCAAACCACAACCGAAAGTGGAGCAGCGCCCTCCACCATGGCTGGTGCGCTTCGCCTAGGGTTCAGTGCTTGGCCTGGTTGGTTTCCTTGGCAAGTTGCCCAAGAACGCAGGATATTTGCTACGCACAATGTTCCTGTTGACTTGAGGTGGTTTGATGGATACTTGGAATCTATCAATGCTCTAACAGCTGGACAAATTGATGCGAATAGTCAAACGTTAGGCGATACAGTCAGTTCAGTTTCTGGTGGTGCCGATCAAGTCATTGTTCTTGTCAACGACAACTCGACTGGCAATGACAAGGTGATTGTGCGAGAAGGTATCAACTCAGTAGCAGATCTTAGAGGAAAACAAGTTGCTGCCGAGGAAGGCACTGTCGATCATTTTCTATTACTCTTAGGGCTAGAAAGAGCAGGATTATCAGCGCAAGATATTCAATTTGTTCCGCTAGAAACAGGAAGGGCTGCAGCGGCATTTGTGGCAGGGCAAGTTGATGCGGTAGCAGTGTTTGCTCCTTTTACAACTCAAGCCCTAAAGCGTCCTGGGAGTAGAGAACTTTTTAGTTCCGCAGATTTTCCTGGAGCTATTTCCGATCACTTAGTATTTACACGTCAATATATTGAGCAACACCCCGATCGCGTACAAGCAGTTGTGGATGCTTGGTTTAGCACGCTGGACTACATTCAAAATAATCGAGAGGAAGCTTACGCGATTATGGCAAAACGCGCAGGAGTCAGCATTGACGAATACAGAGAATATGCAGAAGGAACAAAGCTTTTCACAATAGAAGAAAACTTGCAAGCCTTTCAACCAGGAAACGACATGACCTCTTTGTACTTTGCAGCCGAACAAATCAGTCAGTTTCTCACCGCAACTGGTTTAGCCGCATCAACACCTGATACGCGCAGGTTATTCGACGATCGCTTTGTCAAAGCCCACGCTGCACAAATGAGGTAGGTAGGCGTAATTGATTGCTCGCGTGTTTTATGCTCTATTAACCATTAATCATCCTCATTTATTTCATAAATTCTCATCTTCGCTTCTTTACTACAGGAAAATCATGAGTCACAGCGTCAATCATCGCTCAATTCGGGCGCTAATCAAGCCCAAGACAATGCGCCATACTGTTTTCTGGCGGTTGAATGAAGACATTCCCAAATCGCTGAGCAGTGTATTAATCGTTACATCAATCGCATTGCCATTAATATTATGGTGGTTAGTAACGACGTTCGGTAATATCGATCCAACATTTTTACCTTCACCTGCGGATGTTATAGCGGCTTTTGGGCGGTTGTGGAGTACTCGCGAACTTTTGAAAGATACTGTTGCAAGTTTATGGCGAGTTGGAGTTGGATTTCTCTTTGCTGCTCTTGTCTCAATTCCAATCGGGGTGCTCATGGGTAGTTTTCCGAGCATTCGTGCTTTGCTCGAACCGCTCTTTGGCTTGATGCGCTATATGCCTGCACCTGCATTTATTCCCTTACTTATTCTTTATTTAGGCATTGGCGAGGAGCCAAAAATTACGCTGATCTTTATCGGTGTCTTTTTCTTTAACTCTTTAATGGTGATGGATACAGTAAAGTTCGTCCCTAAAGACTTAATTGAAGCGACTTATATGTTAGGAGGAACTCGCTGGGAAACTCTCACGCAAGTAATTGTCCCCCATGTTCTTCCAGGAATTATTGACGCGTGCCGAATCAACTTAGCCGCCGCCTGGCAACTCGTAATTGTCTCAGAACTTATTGCCGCAAACGAAGGTTTAGGCAGAAGAATTAGTGTTGCTGGTCGATTTTTGCGCACCGATGAAATTTTTGTCGGGTTAATTGTTATTGGCGTGATTGGCTTGGCATTTGACTTACTGTTTCAGTATTTACTGCGCATTTCGTGTAAATGGGCAAGTCAGAAACGATAGTCGTAGTGTCTAAATACAACATGGAGACTTAGTATATGTTTTTGGAAATTAATAATCTCAGCAAGCACTTCGCGACAAAAGAAGGAACGCTCGTTGTTCTCAAAGATATTAATATGTCGATTGAGCGCGGCGAGTTTATCTGCGCGGTGGGCGCCTCAGGTTCTGGTAAGTCTACACTGTTGCGTCAGATTGCAGGACTTGATATGCCGACGAAAGGAGAGGTCAGAATTGATGGCAAGCAGATTACATCCCCAGGACCCGATCGCGGCATGGTGTTTCAGCATTATACGCTTTACCCGTGGATGAACGTGCAGGAAAATACAGAGTTTGGTTTGAAGCTGCAAGGCGTACCTAAAAAGGCACGACGCGAACAAGCGAGTTACTATCTTAACGTAGTTGGGCTGACACGATTTGCAAGAGCTTTACCGAAAGAACTCTCAGGTGGGATGAAGCAGCGAGTTGCGATCGCGCGGGCGCTAGCCTCAGAACCTGATATTTTGTTAATGGACGAACCTTTCGGCGCATTGGATGTTCACACAAAAGAGTCGATGCACGAATTCATGCTCGATCTTTGGCAGCGTACTAACATTACAATTTTTATGATCACGCACGATGTTGAAGAAGCGGTCTTTCTCTCAAATCGCATCTATGCACTAGGTGCGCGTCCTGGTACTGTCCGCAAAGAGCTTGTTATCAACTTACCGCATCGCAGCCACACAGTAAAGCGCCACTCAAGTTTCCACGATTACCGAGACGAATTAATGGAGTTACTCCGCAGACACGGACAAGAAGCGGTTGCGGCAATAGCTTAACTAAAAATCATGCAATTTGACAGCATTTTGAAGCCAAAACTAGTTTTCGTACACATTACACCAAGGAATATACAAGCTTTGACATAGTTATTCAAATTTGGGAAGTCAATAATATCCTTTGTTGTTTGTGTCTAGCACTACCTTGCTCCGTCGCCACAATAGAACGCATGGGGCATTGTTTTGTTGTTTACTTGACGTACACCACCATAAGTTGCCGAATTAATTGTCAATGGCTAATGCTAGGGTTTTACGGGCATTTAGCTAATTTAATTGTTTTCATAGCCCTCGATCCGTGAAATTGAGGATGCTATCAAGCTAGCTATCAGGGTATTAATAAAATACTCTAGTACCTAAAAATAGAGCATTGCACAACTAACAACTCATTTTTTTAAACCACTTTTCAACAGCAAACAACTCTGGTAAACAAATATGGCTCTTCAGGTTGAAGTTTTAGAACAAAGTTTTGAGCGTGTCAAACCTTATGCTAATGAGTTTGCTGCTAGCTTTTACAACAATCTACTTACCGATTACCCTCAACTTCAACCTTTATTTGCCAAAACTGATATGCAGCAACAGCATCAAAAGCTGATTATGTCCTTGATATTGGTAATTGGTAATCTACGCAATCCTGAAATTTTGAAAGTAACGCTGCAAAATCTTGGTGCAAGGCACGTCAGCTATGGCACGCTACAGCAACACTATCCGATGGTGGGTGCAGCGTTGTTAAAAACCTTTGAATCGTACTTGGGTACAGATTGGACACCAGAAGTTAAGCAAGCATGGACAGATGCGTATGAAGTCCTGGCGAATATGATGCTCGAGGGAGCCCAGTTGGCGGAGAAATCGTTAAATTTACAACCACCTCAGTTGAATACTCCAATGGCAAGCCCGGCTTTTGCATCTGCCAATTTACAGCCACAGCAGGAATTGCCACAGTACGTTCAAAACGTTAAAAGCAGCGAAGCTGTTGTGTCAACTTCCGCTAGTGCGTCTACTCTAAATCTGAAATTAATACTGTTGGTTGCTATCGTAGCTGGTTTACTAGGTTTAGGAATTTTCTACTACTCTCGTTCGCAACAAAACAGTAGTAATATAAGATCTGTTACCGAATCTGCAAAACTTACATAGAATGACTTGCAGATACTTTGTCACTGAAGTCACGGTTATACAGACAAAGTATGCCTGCGCACACTCTATAAAATAGGAGTAAATTTAGTTGCGATCGCGCTGCGATTGGTATTTCAGTATCAATGTAATGGTCCTGCCAAAATCACTTTAGAAATTGCACTTGTAACATCGATGGGATCTTCTTGTGCGAGTTGCTGATACCACTTCTGGGTGATGTCTGGATCGACACCGTGAATCATTTCTGCTCGTCTGCGTGCCTTTTGGACAACAGCACTCGTTCGCTCTTTGCGTTCGGTTTCATAACGCCGCAAGGCGTATTCTACACCTAAGTTAGTTGTCAATAGATATTGCGTTAAGACAAGTGCGTCTTCCATCGCTTGACAACCACCTTGTCCTAAATCGGGACATGTGGCGTGGGCAGAATCTCCTAATAAGGCTACTCTACCGCGTACCATTTTATTTATAGGTCCAACATCGTGAATTTCAACGCGGTTGGTTTGAGAGGGATCGAAACGCTCAATCAGTAATTGAACTGGTTGTGCCCATCCTTGAAAGTGTTTTGCGAGATCTGCACGATAATCAGGGTTCACAGGCGTTCCTTTAGGTAGGGGTACGTCAAAGAAGAAATAAAAGCGATCGCGTGCTACTGGCATCATCGATACGCGCTTGTGATCTCCGACATAAATTGCCCAACTGTTCTTTGGTGCTAAATCTTCACTTGCAGGCACTAAGCCGTTCCAGTTAACATAAGTGCCGTATTTAGGCTGCAATTCTTCATTTAACACATAGCGCCGCAAAATTGAATGAATTCCATCAGCAGCAACGAGTAGATCGCCTGTCGCGCGATGTCCGTTCTCAAAAATGGCGGTGACTTTTTGCGCATCCTCTTCTACCCCGATACATTTATGATTGAGGTTCACCTCACCTGGATAGGCTTCCAGTAGCATTTGTTGCAAATCTGTCCGCGCTACAGGATAGGGACGCTGTCCAACTTCTTCAACTAAGGGTTGTAAATCGATATCATTGAGTAATTCGCCGGTTTTAGTCAGATACTGCATTCGATCCATCTGTCCGCCGATTTGTGCCATTCTTTCACCCAAACCGAGGCGATTGAGAACCTTTACCCCGTTAGACCATAGCGAAATTCCTGCGCCTGCAGGACGTAATTCTTTGACGCGATCGTAAATTTCTACCTCAAATCCTGCTTGACGTAGCGCGATTCCTGCAGTTAAACCACCGATTCCTGCACCAATGACCACAACTTTGAGGTTATACATCGTGTTTGCCTCTGCTGATAACTAAGTTCTCGTAGTTTCTCGTACAATTTATTGAACGCCGCGATCGCTTTTACGTTTCAGAAGCTAAGTCCTCTGAACTCATCTCGTCTTCTGCGCTACTTTCGCCAAGTTCGTGAGGGAGTATCCAGTTCAAAACAATTGCTGTCAGTCCACCAGCCGAAATTCCTGAAGAAAAGATACTTCTCACTAGCGTTGGCGTCGCATCAAGAATCTCAGGAACATAAGTAACGCCTAACCCAATTGCTAGAGATGTCCCGACAACAATTAGCGCGCGGCGATCGAGTTGAACTGATGAAAGAATATTGATACCAGCGACAACGATGGAGCCAAACATAATGATCGTCGCGCCACCCAAAACAGGCTGCGGTAAGCTGCGAAAAATACCGCCAACAATCGGAAATAAACCGAGTAAGGCAAGAATAACCGCAATAAAATAACCGATATAGCGGCTACCAACTCCTGTAATTTGAATCACGCCATTATTTTGACTAAAAGTCGTATTTGGAAATGTATTAAATACCGCAGCAATGAGTGAATTTACTCCATCTCCTAGCACGCCCCCTTTGATTCTCCGAATATATACGCTACCTTTGATCGGTTCGCCGGATACTGCTGATGTGGCTGTCAAATCGCCAATCGATTCAATCGTTGTGATCAGATAAAGCAGAATAAACGGAATAAACGCGGCAAAGTTGAAACTAAGTCCGTATCGAAATGGTATAGGAGCTGCGATCGCAGGTAATCCTTGCAAACCACTAAAGTTAACCATTCCTAAAAAACTAGCAACAACATAACCGACAATGAGTCCTATAACAACGGAACTCATGCGTAAAATTGGATTCTTGCTGATATTGAGCGCGACGATCGTCACGAGTACTAACGCTGCGACTCCTAGACTTTGAGGGCTACCGAAAGTATTATTCCGTTGTGCAACGACTCCTCCACCGATACTAATGATAGCCGTCTTGATCAGCGTCAACCCAATGATGCTAACGATTGTACCTGTAACCAGTGGGGTAATGATCTTCCTTACCAAATGCAGAAAGCGACTCAAGATAATTTCGATAAATGAGCCAAAGAAGCATAAACCAAAGATGAGACTTAATGCATTTTCAGTCGTACCCCCAGCTTCAGTGATTGCCGTTCCTGTTGCAATAATGGGACCTAAAAATGAGAAGCTCGTCCCCTGAATACTTAATAAACCTGAGCCAATTGGCCCTATTTTTTTCGCCTGAATAAATGTTGCAACGCCTGAAATAAACAGCGACATACTCACAATGTAAGCTGTATCTGCTGGAGATAGCTGCAACGCATTACTAATCAAAAGTGGTGGCGTAATGATACCAACAAATATTGCGAGGACATGCTGTGCTGCTGCTAGTGCAGCTTCTACAAATGGGGGTCTATCGTTTAAACCATAAATCAACCCATTTGCTGGTTTGATATCAACACGTTCTTCAGGTGTAACTTCAACTTTTGCCATTTTATTTAACTTTAAGACTGTATTAAAACAAAATTCGAAGTAAATTTTTATCTTATCTCCTTAATTTTTAATACTTACTTATACTACATTTGAGCATTATTTTAACTGCTATTCTATTGGTGAACTAAAGCTAATTTTTAATCTTTTGAAGCATTGATGATATATAGTTTTTGAGGCTGTAGATGCGAGTGCGAAGACAGACTTTGGACATTTTTGCCTGAAGTAGAGAATTATTCAGCCAGTAATGAATAAATAATACTTAACAAGCCAAGATGTCAGTGTATTCTGTATACTGCTATAACAGTACAAATCATAAAGTATAACTATGTTTAGCTAGTTTTTGTATTTAAAGTAACAAAAATAGCTGCTCTTACAGAAGACTAATCGCGAAAGTACTTGCAAGAAGTACATGATGAAGGTATTGACCAACTACTGATAATGAATATTTTGTTTTGACTAGTAATAGATACTTACTTTTTACCAGTACTTATTTTCAGAATCCTCTGATAGGGTTGCAGAGGTTTACTGACAGTGATATTAGCTACCGCGATAGGTACTGTACGACCAAGGAGATACTAGTAAGGGAACGTGATAGTGTGCCATAGGGTCAGCAATACCAAATTGCAGCGGGATCCGGTTTAGAAAAGGTGGATTAGGCAAATTAGCTAACTTTTGTGCAAAATAATCATGCACGACGAAAACTAATTCATATACGCCGACTTTGAGTTCTTCATCAGATAGCAAAGGTGCATCGGTGCGACCATCATTGTTTGTTGTGACAGTTTTCAGCAGTGTTTTTTGCCCAGATTGAGTATCCATCAACCATAGTTCGACAACCAGATTATCAGCCGGACAGCCGTGCGCTGTATCAAGAACATGGGTAGTTAATTTACCTGCCATAGTTAACCATACTTTTCTGCCGAATTAATCTATATTAACAAGTTTTCACGTGCAAAAGTACAGTTTTATTTGTCTTACAGCTAGATAAAAGTACAGAGACTTGATCGCTTTTATTCAACTTCTCGGCGAAGTGAAGGTTATTCAGGATGAATAGAACATAAACTTTACTACATTGACAATCCTTGGCGTTTCAAAGAATAATATGAATAATTATGTTTGGTTAGATTTAAGTCATTATATTGCTAATAGCTTGAATGCCCTATAAGAGGTAATCTAGCTCAGCGTAAGGAAAGTATTAGCCTTAAAATCTTTATCCTAAATAGGAAATTACTGGATGCTGTTAGAAAATTAGTAACTTTTGATTAAATCTAGCTTCTTTGTCATATTTCTCTTATAAAATAAGAGCAAGTATACTGATAAAGTAGGTAGAAGTAAGGCAAACAAAAAACAGATATTTTGAATAGAAAACTAGGGCATTATTAGCTTTATTTGAATTAGCTTTACAATAAAATATTTTTTAATAATTAGTGGTTGCGATCGGACTAGTGCTAAAAGATACTCTCAGAGCTTACTCTGTATCAAAAAACAGCTCTATTTTAAATATTGCAGGTTGAATTCAATGTTTTTAACAGGGTTTATAGTTGGTTTTGTTACTGCTTTCTTTAGTTCGTTTGTAATTTCGATATTTATTATGAGTTTATTAAGATTTAATTCGCAAGTTCCCAAAGAATCAAAACGCCACTTATCTGTATGGATGAATAAATCAAAAGAGAGTCAATAATGCATGAAAATCTGTGTCATTATAAACCAATTTGACTAATAATATTTTTGTTATTTTCCCACTCAATCTCGAATTTAACTGTAAATCAAGTGTACTATGCAAAGGCACGTAAATGTCAAATCATTGGCTCTAAGCTTTTCATCTGCGTAAAGCTTTGTGTTTTGAGAATACAGTAATCAAAGCGTAGGCGAAGATAATAGAGTAGCTTAAAGATATTATTCTGTCTCAGTTATAATACACCAGCTTACGACATCTAGAATATCTCATTTGCACTCAGTAAATTGAGCGAGATCTTTTCTGGAGATAGTGATGAAATTTATAAAAATGAAACTCAACAATGCATTTATTATTGACTTAGAACAACAACGAGACCATCGAGGATTCTCTGCTCAAACCTTCTGTGCGCGCGAATTTGCAGCACATGGTCTGAAGCCAGTTGTTGCACAATGCAATTTGACGTTCAACTATAAGAAGGGAACGCTACGGGGAATGCACTATCAAGTTGCTCCAGCCCGTGTAGCAAAGTTAGTTCGTTGTACTCAAGGCGCAATTTATGACGTTGTTATTGATATGCGACCTGACTCGCCAACTTTTCTCAAACACATTGATGTAGAATTAACTGCAGAAAATCGTTGGGCTTTGTACGTACCAGCGATGTGCGCGCACGGCTATCAAACCCTTGTCGATAATACTGAGGTAGTGTCTCAAGTGAGCGGGTTTTATTCTCCACACTATGAGCGCGGTCTGCGCTATGACGATCCAACCTTTAGTATTACATGGCCGCTGCCTGTCAGTGAAATTTCGCAAAAAGATTTGGCTTGGTGTTTATTTCAATCTTTTTTGCTAGAAGTTGACCCGCGATCGCTATAGAAGCCAATAACAGCGCGTGCTGCGGCTAGCAATCTTGTCAAAGTGGGTATAATTGTCGCCAGCATGAAGAACGCGCAAGTCGTTTCCACGAAGACTCACAGCAATTCTTTGAGCGATTTGCGGTGCGGATTCTAGATTGCTAGCTCTAAGATTGGGGTTTTCCATGCCGATCGTCAGGCATAGTCTTAATCATCTCTTAATTATCACTAGTAGCTCTGTGTTGTTCGCAACCAATCCTTGCAGATTTATGCAGTGCGATCGCTCGATTTTTTAACACTCAATAACCATATAAAAATAATGTCGAGTTGAGGTGTTTTTATATGCATTTTTGCACTATGCACAGGAAAAAATAGAATTTCTGTGCTACTATTAATAAACATAAGAGTGAAGTTCGGTTGCAGCGTTTGTTTTTAGAATTGATGGGCTTTTTCCTTTTAGTCTTGACAGGCTTCTCTCCGAAATCTAGAGCTCTACAACTTTCCGATCTAGGAGACAAGGTATGTCAGTTTATGTAGGTAACTTATCCTACGAGGTTACGCAAGAAGATCTTAGTGCAGTTTTTGCAGAATATGGTTCTGTGAAACGCGTTCAATTACCCACTGACCGCGAAACGGGTCGAGTACGTGGCTTCGGCTTTGTAGAAATGAATACAGAAGCAGAAGAAGAATTAGCGATTGATGCGCTTGACGGTGCAGAATGGATGGGGCGGACTTTGCGAGTAAACAAAGCAAAACCCAGAGAAAATCGCAGTTCATTTAATAGTGGTGGTAATCGTCGAAACGGCAACTATTCGGCTCGCTACTAAATACACGAGGCGAGTGCACTGGGGTAACTGCGATCGCCCTTAGCATTGTTAAAGGATGGCGCAGACGTACAATCTCGTAAACTAATATGATGTAGGAGGCTTAGGCAAATTGCTTGAGCCTTTTTTGTATGAATAGTACCTATAAGCTAGCAGCTTTGAGAAGCACAAAGTGTAAACTCAGATGTTGCACTCACAAAAATCTAAGATGACGGAGATTTAAACCTTGGGTATAGAATTACGCAGTTATGTATTTCTAGACAGGTTACAGCCTCAACACGCAGCTTATATGGGGACAGTAGCGCTAGGTTTCTTACCATTGCCAGGCGATGCTTCACTGTGGATTGAAATATCACCTGGTATTGAAATCAACCGAATTATGGACATTGCCCTCAAATCAACTTCTGTACGTCCAGGAGTGCAAGTTGTCGAGCGTCTTTACGGACTTCTCGAAGTTCATTCGAGTAACCAAGGCGATACGCGGACTGCGGGTAAAGCAATTTTAGAGGCATTAGGTGTCCGCGAACGCGAGCGTCTCAAGCCCTACGTTATTTCCAGCCAAATTATCCGCAACATAGATCCCCATCATACACAGCTGATCAATCGTACGCGTAGAGGACAAATGATTTTAGCAGGGCAAACGCTTTATGTCAT
This sequence comes from Chroococcidiopsis sp. TS-821, assembly GCF_002939305.1. Taxonomy (NCBI): domain Bacteria; kingdom Bacillati; phylum Cyanobacteriota; class Cyanophyceae; order Chroococcidiopsidales; family Chroococcidiopsidaceae; genus Chroococcidiopsis; species Chroococcidiopsis sp. TS-821. Next base: position 292,887 of record NZ_MVDI01000003.1, read on the forward strand.
GGAAGTTCAACCAGCGGCTTATGCAGCTTTAGCAGCAAATGAAGCCGAGAAAGCAGCTTTGATTAATATCTTAGAAATTCAGGCAGTTGGTAGTTTTGGACGCCTTTATTTAGGAGGAGAAGAACGAGATATTTTAGCAGGTTCGAGTGCTGCATTAGCAGCGATAGAAAACGTTGTAGGGCGGGATAACCCCGCAATGGGGCGTCGGGAATAGTCGAGTCATAAGTTAAAGTTGAAAGTTGGTGCTGCTAGATTGAAGGAGATTTTGGATGGCGAATATTGAGCATCTTGCGTTGCTACAGCAAGGTGCAGTGCGGTGGCTTGAGTGGAGGAAGAAAAACATCCAAATAAAACCAGATCTGAGCGAAGTTGATTTAAGTGAAGGTAACTTTCGAGGTGCCAATTTAGTCGCAGTCAACCTCCGCAGGGCAGATCTTAGCAAGACTAAACTGATTGCCGCTCATTTGACTCAAGCAAACTTAAGTGCGGCTAATCTCAACAAATCTGAACTCATTGACGCCAATCTTCAATACGTTGAACTTGTTGATGCTCAGTTAAGGGATGCTCAGATGACAGGAGCAGATTTAAGCTACGCTAATCTTATTGGAGCCGATCTCAAAGGCGCAGACTTAAGACGAGTTGATTTGAGTCACGCTAATTTAATTGCGACTGAGCTACGCGGCGCTAATTTAAGAGAGGCAGATCTCAATGCAGCCAATTTAAGACGAGCGAATTTCAGTTATGCTAACTTGATGGCAGCGAATTTGAGTTATGCAGACTTGGGTCATGCTAACCTCCACGAAGCTGAGCTAATTGGCGCTCATTTATACATGGCAAAGCTTGAGCAAGCAAATCTTAGTGAAGCGCATCTTGCTGGTGCTTATCTTTTTGGTACTAACTTTATCGGAGCAAATCTTTTCAAGGCTGACTTGCGATGGACAAACCTCAGCAAAGCCAATTTTACTGGCGCTGATTTAAGCAAAGCTAATTTCACTGGGGCAAACTTGAGTAAGGCTAATTTTACTGGTGCTGTGCTTGACGAAGTTGATTTTACAGGAGCGAACTTGAGCAAAGCAAACTTCCAAGACGCGATTATGACAAACCGCGATCGCGCGAAGGAAATTTGATGCACGTATGGAGAATAGGGAACTCGAATCCCTGACCTCTGCGGTGCGATCGCAGCGCTCTACCAACTGAGCTAATTCCCCAACTGCTCATTATTTTAGCATCTCATAACACTGCTTTTTTCGACGCTGTAGGCGACAAGGTTTATAATTGCGCTGCCTTTCTTGCTTTGAGACACATACCCAAGACAACTTCAGCCGCGAGACGACCTGTCTGAGCCGCACCATTCATGTACCCATAGAACTCGTCGCTTAAATGTTCGCCAGCAAAAACCAAATTTCCAACGTTGACATCTTGGCGTTCTTCAGGATCGTCTGATTCAATATAGAAAAAATCGGCAAACTCCGTCAGTTGTCCTGGCTGAAAACTAGTATAAGAGCCTTTAATAAAAGGATCTTGAGTCCATTGAGTCCGCAAAAACCTTTCGTTGGCAACTCCTTGAGCACCAGGGACGATCTTCTCAAATCGATCGAGAAACTTCCTACCTTGCGATCGCGTACTACCAGATTGCATTGCTACAACTTCGTTACCGCCAAAGAAGAAAGTCAATGCGCCATTTTTTCTATCGACTTGTCGTTGCGTTCCATCCCACGCAGCAGAAAATCCGAGATCTGTCCAAACTTCCTTCACAAATCCTGTTTCGCGTCGCCACACTTTCTCGTCAAATCCAGCGTATATCTTTTCATTTGCACCGAGATTGACTTCGTTAATAAAACGCCGCAACTGTCTTGGTAAATCTACTCGAATTTTAATATCGCGTAGGACAGTAAAAGGAATCGCGATAATGACATAATCGGCATCAACTTCATAACCACCGGAAAAAGTCAAGTGAAAGCTTCTCCCCCGTGACTGAATCTGCATCAAACGCCTACCAGTGAAAATTTGTCCTGATAGCGCCTGCGCCAGACTGTCAATAATTCTACCGCTACCACCCTCAACGACAAAGGTTTCATCCGAGTTACCCAATATTTCTACTTTGTTACCATCAACTGTAGGAAGATTAAATAACAGTTGCAGTGCTGAAGATTTGTCAGGTTCGACACCGTATTCTGTGCGAATTGTATTTTCAACTAGGTCTCGAATAAACTGCTCTGAAATCCGATCGGCGTGTTTGTCTAGATACTGAGCAACAGATAGGCGGTCAAATTGTAGCGCGAACTTGTCGTAGTCTCGATCGAGTAAGTCGGCATCGCGGGAAATTTGCCGAGCGAGTGGACGCAATTTATCGGCAACGTCAGCTTCAGAACGCAGCTTACCATCAAAATAATAAGCTGTTTCAGCAAAAGGAAAGCGCTCTGCATCTTTAGTACGATCAAAGAGATTCAAACCAAATTCTTTGACTAACTCTAAGATATCTGCGTGGTCTGTATTGATAAAGTGAGCGCCTGGATCGATGACAAGACCTTCACCCACAACACCCGTGACTGATAGTACGCGTCCTCCTAAGCGCTGTTTAGCTTCATAAACAGAAGCCGTCAAGCCAGCTTTTTTGAGTTGGTACGCCGCGTTTAATCCAGCAAGTCCGCCCCCAATAATGGCAATTCTAGCGTTTTGCCGATCGCGGCTCCAAGCTGCATAAGGTAACGCATTAGTGGCGAGTGCGCTTCCTGACGCAAGGGCTAATAATTTGAGCAAGCGCCTGCGCGTCCGTGAAACTCGCTGTTTTGTTAATGGTGGAGATTTTCCTTCCGCTTTGAGGTTCTCCCTTTGTGCTTGCTGTAGAACGCGAATGAATTGGCGAAACTGCGGTGTATGCGCCATAGTATCTCCTTATTACTTAAATTTGGAGGAACCCTTTTATGTAGTTTTACTAAGTAGCGCACCCACTTCAGACCGTTTTACGTTGAGGTCGATTCTAATAGAAAGCCTCGCGAGCTAGGAGAAGTTATTTGTAACTCTCGTAGAGTGAAATAGTACTATAGCTATAGATACTCAGTTGAGTTTTGTTCAGCAATTGTTTTATATAGGCTGCAATTGCTTAACTTCTAGTAAAACGTATACTAGGGCAGTTCATTTAAAAACCCGACGCCACAATTATTTACGAGTAGATTCCAGCAATATCTGCGTTTTCTTAGTGCCTATGCGACATACTGATGGCGATGCGTGTAAACTTGTTGTACGTACTCTAGGTCTAAATCAGACAAGTAATCTACCGTCCAGTTAGCTTGACGTTGTAGCATATGAAATGGATAAGTATTTGCAACTCCAACGACAGGAATTCCGGCACGTTTAGCTGCGGAAATTCCAGCTGGAGTATCTTCAATCGCAAGGCACTCTGCGGGTTGTAGGTTTAAGCTAGGTTCGATCTCGTTGAGTTTTTTTACGGCAAGCAGATAACCATCAGGATCGGGTTTACTCGCGGTAATATCATCACCAGCGACGATCGCACAAAAATATTCTGCTAAACTCTGGCGCTGTAATACAAGTTCAACTTCCGAACGCAATGCACCACTTACTACTGCTAGTTTAAGACCGCGCGATCGCACTTGAAAAATCAAATCTTCTAAACCTGGATACGTCGGTAACTTTTCAAGTTTTGCTAATTCTTGTTGATACGCTTCAGCTTTGCGTTTAATAATTTGCGTTAGATAGTCTTCGCTCACAACTCGACCGCGACGCTGTAACAATTCGCGAATACACGCGCGATCGCTACGCCCCAAACAAACTTGACGGTACTCCCCTGGCTTAGGGCGCAAATTTTCGGCAATTAAAACTTGGTCGATTAGTTGCTGGTGAATTGGTTCGTCGTTAATAATCACGCCATTAAAATCAAACAAAATTGCTTTCAGTGCCATACGTTACTGCCTCAATTAAGCCGGAGAAGGTATCCAACCTTCAAGTGGAATGTCTTCTTCAGTGCGATCGCCAACTCCTGACTTTTGGATTAATGGTTTTACCCCGCGCGTGACTTGATGAATCAACCACAAATCTTTTGTCTGTACCGCTGCAAACCCTGCTGCAATCGTACTTGTATCGATACTTTCTGCTGCAAAGTCGCGGATATAAGGTTCTTCAAACACATTATTCAGCCAATCGAGTTGACGTAGCGTTTTTTGATTTCCGTCCAAGATTAACACTTCTCCACCAACACTCAGTAAGCGGAAACTTTCTTGCAATATTGCTTGTGTAACTGTGGGTGGTGTTTCGTGAAATAATAACGAAGCTGTTACTACATCAAAACTAGCGTCCGGAAAACCTGTATGTTCTGCATTTCCATGACGCCATTTGATATCCAAATTAGCAGCTTGTGCCTTACGTTCCGCCATTACTAACATATACGGCGACAAATCTAAACCGATCACCTCAGCCGCTGGAAACGCCTGTTTGAGCATTAACGTTGTCGATCCTGTACCGCAGCCTAAATCGAGAATGCGGCGGGGTTGACTGTGAATTGTCTTAATTAATTCTTGCCGTACGAGTGTTTCATTCGGTAATAACACGTACTGGGTAATCGGATCGTACGATACTGCTGCGCCAGGATTGAGATAGCCGCCTTTAATACCGTGAAAGTTTTGACTGCTGTAGTAGAAAGGTGTTTCTACATCTACCCGCTGGAATCTTTTTGCTTCTTGCTGCCAATCAATACTTTCATAAAGCTGCTGTAGTTCTTGTTCATTGATAAAGAACCGCACAACAGGTGCAAGAAAACGTTCCCAAATCGTATCTTGATTTGACATAGGAGTATGCTCTCAGTAGGCGTAGATAGCGATCGCTTCTAGGTTATCATTCTTTCTTTACAAATTGTAATATACAACCGCCAAGAAATGAGTGTATTCTTGTTCTAATTTTTTGTACTCATTAAAGTATTGCAATTGCAGTTTTCACACTAAAAAATAATCGTCTAAATTGTAGAACGCCTTCATGAAAAAGATATTTATTTCTTTTGAGGAATGCTATTAGTTTATGAGTGTCTCAGTGCTAAAATTAGTAGCAATGCTAATTTGAATTAAATTTAAAAATTATTAATATTGCGGTAACTCAGTTAGCCAATAAGGTTATTGACTCTTAAGAACGTATCATGCTACATCGCCAAGAATCAGCCGGACTTGTCGTCATCACTCAACCTACGCATTCTTGGGTTGCAGGTTGCATAGCTAGAGTATGGGGAAATGAAAAATTTGGCGTATTTGCACCTAGAGAAGAAGTTTGTCTTGGTGCGGAACAGCATGATATTGGCTGGGTAGTTTGGGAAACGGCACCTACCTTAAATCCCAAGACGGGCTACCCTTATAACTTTATGGAATTACCAACAGAAACACATACAAAAATTTGGTCAGGGGCAAAACAGCTAGCACTACCATTTGGGAGATATGCAACACTGCTCGTCTCACTTCATGGTACAGGACTATTTGAGCGTCGCAATTGGCAAACGTCTTTAGAATCTTCTCGCTTAGTTCAAGCCTATTTGGACCAAGAATATGCTTTTCAAGAACAGTTAATCGCCAATTTAGAATGCGATTCGTATTATGCAGCGTATGCGACTCCAGAAAATATTCAACGCAATCGTTCTTTAGTAGCTACCTGGGATACACTATCGCTAGCTTTGTGTATGGGATTGCGGGAAGAAAAGAAGTTTCATCAAGTTCCTACAGCTTTAGGTGAAATTACACTAACTTTAACTCCTGTAGAAGAAAACGTCATAAAAGTTTCTCCTTGGGTGTTTCAACAGGATACAGTAAAGCTTGTTTACGAAGGGCGACTATTACAAAAGAAATTTACAGATGAAGCCGCGATGCGACAAGCATTAAACAATGCATCATGGGTTAATATTACTAATACATTAATTTCAAATTGATCGAAGTGAGATTAAACGCGATCGCCTGTATTGCAATCATAAGGCAAATCTCGATTTGTTCAGCAAACTGATTATTGATATAAGTATCGCTATTTTCAGTAATTCCTCAGTAGTATTCATTATGCTAGATGCGCTAGAACTTTATACCAGTTAGAACTGCAAGTATTGGGTATAAAGGAGTACAATGCATAATGCATATTCAAGGTGTAGCAAACTTTAGAATTATAAATATTAGTCTCTTGACATTCTTCTTCTTTGCTGGCTCGTCACAAAGATTACTGGCTGAGGATGGAATACAGATAACTAATGTAACAGCGCAGGAGTTGAATCAGTTAAAATTTGCCCCAAATACAAATATTATATCTACTCAGAATGGTATAAGGTTCCAAAACTCTAAAATAGAGGAAATGACGGATGAAATAACGTTTGCGGATCGAATTTTTGATAGTGATTTAGTAACAGTTGAATCAAAAGAAACACAACATTTTACATTCAATAAGACAAGCGAATTTGAAAACTCTAAATTCACCCCAAATTCTCAATCAATAGAAGCTTCAAACAACGCAGCGGATTTATTAGCAGAGAATACTTCAAACCTATCCGATTCCACTTTAGAACAGCAGCTATTAGCAAGCGAAGTCGATTTAGACACACTCTGTCAGACTTTTCCATTGAATTCTCGCTGCGCTGGCTACCAGCAAACGTCCCAACAGCAGCAACGATTACTACAACGATTGCAATTACAATCAGATCGACAAAGATTAGAATCACGCCTATTAGAAAGGTTAGCACTCGCACCAGAAGCACCTGCGCGAAGCGGATTTGCTCTTGGAGGTAAAGTTAGTAGTTTGGGTGTAGGGATTGAGGGAGTTGGTGCAATTTCACCAAATTTTAATGGCAGGCTAGGATTTAATTACTTAGGATTTAGTGGCGGATTTACACAAAATCAAATTGATTACGACGGCGATGTGCAATTACTCAATGCAACTGGAATGCTTGATTGGTTTCCCTCAAGTAGTAGTGGTTTTCGCGTTACTGGCGGGTTACTATATCAAAATAATCGAGTTGATGCGATCGCACGCCCCGCCGAAGTATTAGAAATTGGTGGTTTTGAATTTCCGCTAGCTGCCGTTGGTCAACTCGAAGGTTCGCTAACATTTCCTAATACTATCGCACCTTATATCGGCATTGGTT